>CANSAF010000006.1 GCA_947644645.1 uncultured Sporosarcina sp.
ACCTGTGAATAGCACACTCTTTTTTTAAGTGTCCTATCCACAGGTACCATTTTAGATGCTGCATCGTTTTTGTTTATTCCACTAACTCATGCTTAAACGCATAAATCACAGCCTGTGTCCGGTCTTGAACTTCTAGTTTCGATAGAACATTGCTGACATGCGTTTTGACTGTTTTAATGCCGATAAATAAGTCATCGGCAATTTCTTGATTGGACTTTCCTTTGGTCAAAAGAAGTAAGACTTCGAGTTCGCGGTCTGTTAATTCGTCATGTAGGAAAGTTTCGCTACCCGTACGCATTCGTTGCATCATTTTTGTTGTGACTTCAGGTTCTAAAACAGTTTGTCCTTTGACCGTTTCGCGAATGGCTTCGGCAATTCTTTTCGCATTCGACGTTTTTAAAATATAACTAATCGCACCTGCTTCTAAAGCGGGGTATACTTTATCATCGTCTAAAAAGCTTGTCACAATGACGATTTTTGCTTCTGGCCATTCTTTAATAATGGCTGCTGTAGCTTCGGCGCCGTTCATTTCAGGCATCACCATATCCATTAAAATAATATCTGGTTTTAATTCGAGTGCTTTTTCAACAGCTTCACGCCCGTTTGAAGCTTCTCCAATAACTGTCATGTCTGCTTGTGTCTGTAAATAAGCAGAAACCCCGATGCGTACCATTTCATGATCATCGACTAATAAAATATTAATCATTTGGCTGATCTCCTTTCTCCACAGGTAATTTCACTTCAACGATTGTGCCTTGAGAGGGAACGGAAACGATTTTACATGTAGCCCCGATTTCAATGGCTCTTTCTTTCACATTTTGTAAACCATATGAACCTGTTTTTTCGTCTGTTTGTTTAAAACCAACGCCGTTATCTTGGACGCGGAAAATTGCAAGTCCATCGCGTTCGACAAATAATACATCAACTTTTGTCGCTTTGGCATGGCGAAGTGTATTGGAAAGCGTTTCTTGTGCAATTCGGAATAAATGGTCTTCCGCACCTTTAGATAGCTCGACATCTTCCAATCGATATGCGATATCAAAAAATACTTTTTCTCTTAATTCTAATAATAAATCTTCTAGCCCTTCTGCAATTGATTTATTATTTAAAGCTGCTGGGCGAAGATGGAGTAGTAAAGCACGCATTTCCAATTGTGCTTGTTGCACCATTTTTTCAACTTGTGGTAATAAAGGATTTTGTGCTTCTTCACTTTCAGTCATCGCCGAAAGCAACATAGATGCGGCGAATAATTGTTGTGAAACGGAATCATGTAATTCACGCGCAAGTCGCTGTCTTTCTTCTACCACACGTTCTTGAATGAGCTTGTCTTGTGTTTCTGCACGTTCGTCTGTAATTTTCTTCAGACGATTACGCTGCGTAGCAAGAACATCCGACACATTTTTTAAAGCCCTTTCAATATGAGGTGGAATATGATTCGATGCCATTGAAATTTGTTCTGGATCGGCAATTTCCACAACATACTGTTCAATGGCTTTATTTTTCGCACGTCCAAGTGTGAAAACCCAAATCGCAATGCTAAAGCCAATGATTGCAGTAATAGTGATTAGCCATAAACCAAGCGGAATATTGGCAAATTGTAATTCATAAAAAAACTGCCAACTTTCTTTTAAAGGTTTATTCAATAAAAAATATGTGTATAACGCAAAAAGCATCATGAGGAGAAAGGTTAGAAAAAATCCTCTTTGTATGATTGATTTCATTTTCGCACAACCTCCACATCTCCAGCCCATGTGGCAATCGTAATAATCAGTTCAGAACCTGATTCAACTTCTTCGTGATAACCATCTTTCATATGAAGAAACTCATTTGTAAGTCTTTTTTTCTCATGATGAAAAATTTGTGCTTCACCATATAAAGTCGTGTAATGAACACGCACAGGAATTTCATAAGGCAATTCAATTTTAACTTTACCGATGGCTTGCCGGATGGAAATTAACGAAGTGCCTTTTGGTAAAACGGTATCCGTCACATCTATGGAAATATCACCGAAAATCCCTTGGATATGGACATCTTCCCATTCATATGAAGAAAAAGGAGAAGTTTGAATCGAAAATAATTTATTTTTCCATATACCATTCGGTGTTTCTTTTTGAAATTCTCGAATCGGACGCAATATTTCCTCAGAGGGAACGCCTTTCCATAATTTATATAAAATATATGCGATTGCACTGAAAATCAAAAGACGTAAACTCCATAAATTAAATAAAGCGATAAACATAAAAAATAATCCTGTAATAAAGATCGACTTTGAACGTTGTTTTGTTCCGTAATAAATAAATCCGACACCAAGAAGGACGAATAATATATTGGCATTGCCAAAGAAAAATGATTCTACAAAAATCAGCAATAAAAATGCCAAACCGAAAAAAGCAACTTTATTTGTATCGTAATTTTTCATCGTTTAAACTCCCTTCTCCTTGTCGGAAATCTAGTCGCCCATCACTCCGCTTTATGAATGCATAAATCGTGCATCATCGAAATGAACGTAAAATCGCGAGCGTCCAATAGCCAAGGCTATTGGACAGCTCCCATTATAATTCATTTTATCCCGCATTAACAGGCAGTAAGACTTCCAATTCAAAATTTAAGCAAAAAACGGTAAGGATAAGTGGAAGAGCAACTGCCTGTAAATGCCCGATTGGTTCGGGGCAACAGGATGTTGGTCACATAGGCGAAGGCATCAGGACGCGGCGAACTTAGCCTATGTTCTTTCGCATTAGCGAGAAATTCACTCACTGATTGAAGTATCTCTTTACATGACTTGTGTTTGTTTTTCCGTTGGTTTTAAAGATTCTAATCGACGTTCCATTGAAGACGTTTCATAATCACGGTCGATTTTACCACCAAGATTTTGAATATATTGTTCCATATCTTCAAGCGTTGACATTTTTTGGTGTGCTTGTTCAGGTGCAATGACTTCATCCATTCGGCGGTTTGCCCGAATGACATTTTCTTTCCCCATCAATTGAAGTTGACGCACTTTCATATCTTTTACTTTATGCTTCATCTCTTCAAATTTTCGTTCAAGCGACATAAGCTCGGCTGTTGTTTCGCGAATGCTTTCCGTTAATTCATCAGTACGTCGATTATAGGCTTGTACTTCCGCTTCCGCAAAAGCAATTAAATCTTCCTCTTCCGTACTTTTTGCGAGTTCAAGTTGACGTTCGCGTTTTTCAGCCATACTTTGTGCAGCGTGTAGTTCCTTATCCAATTCCATTTTTAATTTTCCTTGACGTTCTAGTAATTTGCCAACAGATTCTGTTTGTTTTTCCGCCTCGCGAATATATTGATTCAGCATCGCAATTGGATTTTTACTTTCCTTTTTATCAAGCATTTCGTGTAAGTCTGCCTGTACTGAATATTTTAGTCGATTCCATAATGATTTCATGTTAAATTCCTCCTGTTTTTTAGTGGTCTTGCTTGGACTTCGGTTAATCCTGCGTTAACTTCGGTGAATCTCTTTTCATAAAACTTACTGCTTATTCAATTCATCCCATTGTTTTTCGAAATTCACGAAAGGATCATCCGATGGTTTATGTTCGATGATATTGTCGTCTTGCTCTTTATTCCAAGTTTTCCAAATGTAATAAAGACCAATCATTGCGACAATCCCGATAAAAGCTGGGACATTTGAAATTGCTGTGATGAGGCCAATAATTAGGACGCCTCCCCAGAACAGTTTTAATAATGTAGATTCACTTTTTCTATAGTAATGAATTCCTGCATAGGCGATTAAGGCAGAAAGTGCGAGTCCAATTAATGAACCTAAATTTGCAACGGCAACGATTCCAGCGATAACCCCTAGTGTGACTAAACCAAGTTTTTTCATATTTTGTTCCTCCTCTCAATTGGTAACTTAATCTTAACCGGGATAATACTTTCCTTTAGCAGTCGTAAAGTTGATTTCCTTCTCAGACTTTAGGCTGAAATTCTCTCAGACTAGCATTGACGAAGTAAACGCTTTCATATAGACTTAATAATAAGAAGAGTCTGTCATCTCGTGAGTGCAACTCAGTAAGGAGGGAAGCGCGCATTCGATCCATTGCATAAAGAAACGTTATCACGCATACAATTTTGAGGGGAAAAATGAATATCCACTAAGGGAGGAAGATCCATTATGATGCAAACGCCTTTATTATTATCATCATTCATTAGACGTGCTGAACAATTTTTTCCAGATAAACTCATTATTTCACGGACAAGTCCAGATGTGATTCACCGTATTCCTTATCGTGAATTTGCGAAACGAACGCGTAAATTAGCCGATGCACTCACAAAGTTAGGGATGACCAAAGGGATGAAAGTTGGTTCGTTCGCTTGGAATCATCATCGTCATTTAGAGGCGTATTTTGGTGTGCCAAGTACTGGAGCGATTTTGCATATGATCAATATTCGATTATCGCCGGAACATATTGCGTATGTGATCAACCATGCGGAAGATGAAATTTTATTGGTCGATGAGGATTTATTTCCACATGTAGAAAAACTTGCGCCTTATTTAAAAACAGTCAAACATTATGTCGTTATGGGAGACCAAAAAGAGTTGCCAGAAACATCTCTAGAAAATGTTCATTTATATGAAGAGTTACTTGAGCAAGCTTCTGATGCATTTGAGTTTCCGCAAGACTTAGATGAAAATTCTCCTGCTGGGATGTGTTATACATCTGCAACAACGGGCAATCCAAAAGGAGTTGTCTATACGCATCGGGGCATCGTTTTGCATAGTTACGCGCTAGGGCTCGCGGATGCAATGGGCATGCAGGAAAAAGACGTGATCTTACCGATTGTGCCAATGTTCCATGTCAATGCTTGGGGTATGCCATTTGCTGCGGTTTTCTTCGGAACAACGCAAGTTTATGCGGGACCTGGTTTTGATCCGGAAATTATTTTGGATTTAATTGAGCAGGAAAAAGTGACTTTAACTGCAGGCGTACCAACAATTTGGTTTGCTGTGCTCAATGCGCTAGAGAAAAATCCAAGAGATCTTTCGTCACTTCGTGCAATTGTATGCGGGGGCTCTGCATCGCCAAAAGGTTTAATTCATACATTCCAAGAAAAGTATAAAGTACCTTTTTACGTTGGATATGGTTTAACAGAAACATCACCGCTTGTTAGTTTATCTGTATTTACATCAAAAATGGAAAAGTTATCGGATGAAGAAAAATTAGATGTGCGCGCGATGCAAGGTTTAACAATGCCGGGGCTTGATGTGAAACTTGTCAATGAAGACGGCGATGTACCATGGAACGGAGAAACGATGGGAGAGTTACTCGTTCGTGGTCCTTGGATTGCAAGCGAGTATTATAAAGATGAACGAACAGCGAATGCATTTAAAGATGGTTGGTTTTACACCGGAGACATTGCGGTGATGACGGAAGATGGTTATTTAAAATTAACAGATCGTACTGCAGATTTAATTAAAAGTGGCGGCGAGTGGATTTCATCGGTAGACTTGGAAAATGCGCTTATGACACATGAAGATGTTTTTGAAGCAGCAGTGATTGCAGTGCCACATGAAAAATGGCAAGAACGTCCACTTGCTTGTGTCGTTTTACATGAAGGAAAGACTGCAGATGATGAAAAGAAAAAAGAATTGCTTACTTATTTAGAGGGACAATTTGCGAGTTGGTGGATTCCAGACGACTTAATATTTATGGAAGAAATTCCGAAAACATCTGTTGGGAAGTTTTTGAAACGTGCGTTACGCGACCAAGTAACAGAAAAAATTGGAGAAAACTAGTTAGTGTGAAAAAATAGAAGGGGTTTGGAAAGTTCGACTTTCTGAACAACCTTCTTTTTTTGTGGAAAAACTTATCCACAAAAACAAGACGATAAGTATTGGAGTTTTTAGAATTATCAACAATTATGATGAGTTATCCACTTGAAGCTGTGCATAACTTCTGAATCATCACTTAATCCACAGGGGAAAACAAAACATTTTTCATTTTTCTGGATAACCTCAATTCCGATTCATATTTATTCAGTGAAAACGATATGATGAAAGAAAGGAAACATTTTAAAGATGATGGCGTCCTATCGTTGTATTGACAAGATGTCATGTTAAATAATGGAGGTACCCAGTGGAAAATTGGATTAGTGAATTTATGAATGAATTTGGGTATATTGGTGTGTTATTATTAATTATGTTTGAAAATATATTTCCGCCCATTCCATCAGAAGTTATTTTAACATTTGGTGGATTTATGACGACGTATTCAGAAATGACAAAGGTTGGCGTTTTGATTGCGGCGACAATTGGTTCTGTTGCAGGCGCAATAATTTTATATAGCATTGGGTTATTATTAGGGGTCAGTCGACTTGAAAAACTTGTCGATCGTTGGGGGAAATATTTGCGGTTTACGCGACAAGATCTTTATCGTGCGGAAGCTTGGTTTACAAAGTATGGTCCGTGGACTGTATTTTTTTGCCGGCTCATTCCACTGATTCGTAGTTTAATATCTATTCCGGCGGGGATGTCAGGCATGAATTTTCCGTTGTTTATCATTTTGACAACGCTCGGTAGTTTAATCTGGAATGGTTTGCTCGTTTGGGGCGGGGCGGCAGTCGGTGGCAATTGGGAAGAAATCGTATCTTATATGGATACTTTTTCGAGTATTGTTTATCTATTGATTGGAATCATCGGTATAATAGGAGTCATTTGGTACATTAAACTTCGTAGAAAGCGGGCTTAAAAAACATGGATTTATTTGAATTGATTAAGGCGTTAATCTTAGGTTTTGTCGAAGGAATGACAGAGTTTGCGCCAGTTTCATCAACAGGACATTTAATCATTGTGGATGATATGTGGTTAAAATCTGAGGAGTTTCTTGGAAAGTATCCAGCAAACACGTTTAAGATTGTGATTCAATTAGGGTCAATTTTAGCTGTAGTTGTCGTATTTTGGAAACGTTTATTAAGTTTAATTGGCTTACATAAAATTGATGGTAAGAAGATGAACCATCGTTTTAACTTATTACATGTCATTGTCGGAATGTTGCCAGCAGTTATTTTCGGTTTTGCTTTTAAAGATTTTATTGACGATCATTTATTTAGCATTAATACAGTAATTTACGCACTCGTTGCGGGTGCAATTTTAATGATTGTAGCAGATAAATTCGGTCCGAAAAGGCCGACAATCAATTCTTTAGATGAAATTTCATATATGCAGGCATTAAAAATTGGTTTAGTGCAATGTTTATCTCTTTGGCCAGGATTTTCGCGTTCAGGCGCAACGATTTCAGGCGGGGTATTATTCGGATTAAATCACCGAACGGCGGCGGACTTTACATTTATTATGGCTGTACCGATTATGGTTGGTGCAAGTCTGGTTTCGGTACTTAAAAACTGGGAACATATGACGATGGATCATTTATCATTTTATGTGGTTGGTTTTGTCAGTGCATTTATCTTTTCATTGTTATCAATTCGCTTCTTCCTAGCGTTAATTTCAAAAGTAAAATTAATGCCATTCGCAATCTATCGGATTGTATTAGCAATTGTTCTAGCGTTTTTCGTCTTTTTATAATTAAGAGTTAGCAACAAACTCCCAATCGGGAAACAATCGCATAAATGGAACGCTAAACAAAAAAGGGAGCGCTCTCCAAAGTCTGAACTTCGACTTTGGAGAGCAGCTCCTTATTGTTTTAAATGGGCATAAATTGTATCGATATTATATTGAAGGAAGTCAATGACAGTACTTCCGTCATCGCCTGGTCTACCGAGTTCATCTGAGAAAAGTTTTGCTGCAATCGGTACGCCAGTTTCATTGGAAACAGTTTCCATCGGGCGTGCATCGACATTTGTTTCAACAAATAATACAGGTACTTCTTTTTCTTTAATAAACTTTACAAGTGATGTAATTTGTTCGGGAGTCCCATTTTCTTCCGTGTCAATTTCCCAAATAAAACCTTCTTCTAAACCGTAACGCTTTGTCATATATTGATAAGCACGTTCACTCGTTACAAGTATGCGGTTTTCTTCTGGAATTTCTCCGATTTTCGATTTGTATTCCTCATCTAACTGATGTAGTTTTTCTAATAATTGTTCTGCATTTTTTTCATAAGCTTCTTTATTTTCCGCGTCTACTTGAATCAGCGCGTCTCTCGTGTTTTCAGTCATTTGAATGACGACAGTAGGATCTAGGAAAGCATGTGGATTCACTTCTTTTTCAGTACCATCATGACTTGTTAAATAAAGTGGCTCAACACCTTCCATTAATTCGAAAACATGGTCTTTATTTGCCTGAACATTGTCGACCAATTTAAAGAACCAACCATGTTCGCCACCTTCCAAATTTAATCCGTTGTAAAATAAAGCATCTGCATCCGTTGCTTTTTTAATATCTTCTGGCAGTGGATCATATTCATGTGGATCTGTTCCAATTGGCACCATACTATGAACATCGACGTAGTCACCGCCAACTTCCGTGACGATATCATGGATAATTGAAAACGTTGCGATTGCTTGAATTTTTTTAGTGCCATTTTCTGTTGAGCCATTTTCTTTATCGTTCGTATTGCCACAAGCTGCAAGCAAAAAAGCTGCGAGCATTACGGCAATCCCTGTTGTCAAAAACTTTTTAATCATTTGTTCAAAAACTCCCTTACTTTATTATTTTTACTCTTGTACGATGACACGTTTTTTCTTTCCGCGAATTGTACGCCATAGTAATCCTTGTTTTGGCGAGAAGAAAAATGCCATTAAAAAGAACGCTGTTGAAACTAAAACAATGACTGCACCGGAAGATAAGTTATAGACAAAGCTAAAGTATAATCCGATGATCGATGCTAATGCGCCGAAAAAAGCGGCAAGTAAAATCATGACCCATAGACGGTTCGTTAATAAATAGGCGGTCGAAGCAGGTGTGATTAACATGGCAACAACAAGAATGATACCTACCGTTTGAAGTGAAGCGACTGTCACCATCGTCAGTAAAATCATAATGACATAATGGATGAGTTTATTCGGTAGTCCATAGGATGCTGCAAAAGTTGGATCGAATGTACTGACGAGTAATTCTTTGTAGAAAAAGATTACCGTTAGTAAAACGATTGCGCCGATAATGAGCGTCATCCACATATCAGAAGAACGGACAGATAAAACATTTCCGAATAAAATCCGGTTTAAGTCGATGCTTGAATTTGCTCTTGCGATTAAAATAACCCCGAGGGCAAAAGCGGCCGAGAAAACAATGCCAATGGCTGAGTCATTTTTGATTCGGCTATTTTGATTGATATAACCAATTCCAATTGCCGTTAACATGCCTGTCACGACTGCGCCATAGAAAAAATTAATACCCAGCATATAAGAAATCGCGACGCCTGGAAGTACGGCATGTGAAATCGCATCACCAATGAGCGCCATGCCCCGTAATACAATAAAACTCCCGATTACCCCACAAATGACACCGACCATAATGGAAGTAAATAATGCTTTTTGTAGAAATTCATAATTTACTAAGTCTTGGTAAAAAGCAATCATGAGAAAACCCCCATTGAATCGAGTAGTGAGAACTGTGCTTCATATGCTTCGCGCATGAGTTCAGGTTGAAGGACAGATTTAACAGCACCAGATTTAATCAGCTTTTTATTAAGTAAAATGAGATTGTCAAAATAATCTTCGACTTTCGTTAAGTCATGATGCACGACAAAAATGGATTTTCCTTCATCCCGTAAGTTTTTTAAAAGATTCATGATTAACTCTTCACTTGTGACGTCGATGCCGACGAGGGGTTCATCGAGAAAGAAAAAGTCAGCTTTTTGTGCCAGTGCTCTTGCGAGGAAGACGCGTTGTTGTTGTCCGCCTGATAATTCGCCAATTTGTTTACGACTAAAGTCTTCCATCCCAACTTTTTTTAAGCATTCATAAGCCCATTCTCGGTCCGTTTTTTTAGGACGGCGAAAAACACCTAAGTTTGGATAAACCCCAAGTAAAACGGCATCTAAAACGATAATTGGAAAATCCCAATCAATCGCTGCTCTTTGCGGGACATATGCAATTTGTTTACGCGCTTCTTTCAAATTCATACCGGCAAAAGAAACTTCACCTTCATCTTTTCGGATTAACCCAAGCATTGATTTCATCAATGTAGATTTACCAGCTCCATTTGGTCCGATAATGCCAATTAATTTTCCTGTTTCAAAGGAAAAGTTAATATTATGCAAAGCTTCTTGACCATGATACGAGGTCGATAAGTTTTTCACCTCTATCATTTTTTCCATAAAATCACCTTTTTCATTTATTATTATTATTGTATGTCTTTAAAGTTTCCCTTGTGCAACTTTCAACTAAAAATAAAAGTTTTCAAAGCGATTCCGCAATAAATACTTTAGTTTGACATTGAAAAAGTTTCCCTCACGCAACATTTACGTAATAAGTTTCCTTAGACCAATATATTAATGCTAGTATAAAACAAAAGTTTCCCTTATACAACATTAGAGTTTGAAAATTTACGCAGAAAGATAAATATCATTTTATGTTACTCATCTTAAGATGATGTCATTGTTTTTTCAAGTGAAAAGCTGTTGAAGTTGAGGCAGTAAGCATGTTGCCAATAGAGTCACTTAACCTTAGTATAGTACTGTTTTGGAAGCAGGAAAGGGCGATTACAATAGAAAGACAAAAATATAGAAGATGAAGTAAATATCGCACGTGTTTTGCAATGCGTATTTTCGAGAAAAGGTGATTTTTTCAAGTAGATACAAAAGGCGGCTATTACTTAGTCGAAATTTGACGCAAAAAGACTGTCCGGAAAGCTGAAGCAGTAAACTTTCTGGACAGTCTATTTTTTTTACGAATGATTCAAAGAAAGCATGTTAATAAAATCAACGGCTTCATCAATATGTTCTACCGCAATAATTTCTATGTCCAATGCGTTTTCAATTTTTACTTCCTCAGCTAATTGGAAATTACTTGTGGGCACAATCATGTAAGGGAAATCATTTCGCCCTGAAATTAAAACCTTTGCACGTATGCCGCCAACTTCTAGTACTTCACCACTTGGAGAAAGTGCACCGGTTACGGCGATCGGAACTTGGTTGTGTAGGAACCCTTGATCCATCAGCGCATAAAGCCCTAAAATTAGACCGGCACTATTACCCGTCAGTTCATCTCTTTGTAAAAGTTCAGAAACGAAAGGAAGTTCATGTCCAATAAATGCTTGTACATTTTCTCCCATCACTTCAAATTCGCTTTTAGGGCGCATGATCAAATCCTTAAAAGCAGTTGTTTTATATTGATATCGATCTAGGTTAGACACTTTTTCGATATTCAGCGGTTCAATCTCATTTTCTTCCAATGTTTTTAAAAGGAGCTGCTCATCTTCAATGTATTGGATGTCATTCAGTCCCACAGTCAACATAAAAAGATTAGTTTGTGGAATGAATTCTTCAGGTTCACGATATGTGTCTACTGAATAAGTGATACTTTCATATTGAATTAAATAACCTTCATAAACGATCAAAATCACTAATGAGAGAATTATCAAACTTGAAAATTTCACGATCGGCCGTTGTTGACGAAAAATTATGATGAATACTAAGAAAACGATGCAAGCAATTAACAGCGATCCGACAAACATAAATCCGCTGATAAAGTTTAGTAAATAAAGCATAAGTAGTAAGAAATACAATGGGATGATTACACTGAAACTTAGTGAAAAAAGTTTGAAAGAAGAACTTGGTTGGTTAAATTTCATATGTTTTTCCAACGATTGCAATTTCAGTTTGACCTTTAAAAACTTTCTTGGCTGCCACTAAAATTTGGTTCGGATCTCCATGTAACGGAAGATGCGTTAATAATAATTGTTTAGCATTTGCCAAATTAGCGAGTTGACCTGCTTCGCTTCCACCCATATGTCCTGGAGAAACTCCGATATGCTCTTCGTATAAATTTGCTTCACTGACAAGTAATTCCGTGCCTTTTGAAAACTGGATAAGTGGTTCATGCCACTCTGTATCTGCTGTAAAGACGACAGATTTTCCATCAACAGAAAACTTAAGTGCTAGGCAGTAAACAGAATGCGAAGTTTGACAAAATTCTACAGTAAAAGGTCCGATAGAAATGATTTTTCCAGATTCGATTGCAATTCCTTTCGTTCGGTCTTTATAGCTTAGTTTGGCAAATTGTTCTTCGTCATGCTGATGTCCATAAATTGGTAGTTGCTTCGGGTTTTCATTTAAATAAAATTGAATGAGTCGACTATATTGTAAACTTCCAATATCTGCAATATGGTCTGCGTGATAATGGGTGAGTACAACGGCATCGATTTCGTCTAAAGGTTTGTAGTTTTGGAGAGAAGATAAAACGCCACTCCCACAATCAATCAAACAATGAAAGCCATTATGTTCTAGTAAAAATGAAGATGTAGCTTCGTTGGCTTTCGGATATCCACCCCATATTCCAAGCGGTGTTATGTTCATGAAAATGCCTCCCTTTCAGCTTTTAGTATATGAATGATATTATAGCAAGATATAAATTAATTGAGAAGTGGGAAGATAACTACTTTTCCTTATAGTTAGTCTTATTGATTTGCTATTTATTTTATAATAAACATCTTATATACTGTTTTGTATTCTAAAAAAAATTAGAAAATGATTGTCTGAATTTTTCAATTGGTATAAATCTGATTAATTTTTAAGTCGAATTTACAAAAAACTTAAAAGGTTCAAGACAATACTGCGGCTAAGCAAAATCGTTTAGTGCATAAAAGTAGAGAGGAGCAGTTCGTGATGGAGAAAAAGAAAGTAAACTTTTTCCAAAGGTTTCTGAATATGATTGAAAAAACAGGAAACAAATTACCGCATCCAGTAACATTATTTGCAGTTCTTGCGCTACTGGTCATTGTTGTATCAGGGATTGTTTCGTTTTTCGGCGTCAGTGCAGAACATCCTGGAAAAGCAGGAGAAATTATAGAAGTAAAAAACTTAATGAGTGCCGAAGGGATTAAGTACATATTTACTGAAATGACGAATAATTTCGTCGGATTCGCACCATTAGGCGTTGTACTTGTAACGATGTTAGGAATCGGATTAGCAGAAGGTACGGGGTTAATCAGTGCGATGCTACGGGGCTTTGTCTTATCGGTTCCGAAACGCCTGATTACATTAGGACTTGTGTTTGCAGGGGTTATGTCAAGTGTTGCATCTGACGCAGGTTACGTTGTTTTACCACCACTTGGTGCGGTTATTTTCGTCGCAATCGGTCGTCACCCGTTAGCAGGTTTAGCTGCTGCGTTTGCAGGGGTTTCTGGTGGATTTAGTGCCAATTTGTTTTTATCGGGAACGGACGCATTACTTGGTGAATTAACAATTGAAGCAGCAAAGATTATCGATCCAGCTTATGCTGAAGGTATGAATATTGCGATGAACTATTATTTCATTGCGATATCTGTAATCGTTTTAACGTTTGTAGGGGCTTGGGTAACTGAGAAAATTGTCGAACCAAGACTTGGCGAATATAAAGGTGATTTCCGCGAGAAGATTGAAAAGCTTTCTGCGGTAGAGAAAAAAGGTTTAGTTTGGGCAGGTATTTCTGTTTTAATTACAGGGGCATTAATGGCGTTATTAGTACTACCAGAGTGGGGTCCACTCCGTGGTGATGGCGATATGCCAATTATTCGTTCGCCGTTTATGAGTTCACTTGTGCCGATCATTACAATTTTATTCTTCGTTCCAGGACTTGTGTATGGACGTGTAACGAAAGAAATTCGTGATGATAAAGATGTAGCAGCAATGATGTCTGCAACGATGGCATCTATGGGAATGTTTATCGTCTTATCATTTACAGCGGGACAATTCGTTGCATTCTTCTCAGAGTCAAATATGGGACTGATTATTGGTGTTTATGGTGCTGAGTTTTTACAAAGCATTAATTTAACAGGAATTCCGCTAATTTTATTATTTATTCTTATTGCGGCTTTCATCAACTTATTTATCGGAAGTGCTTCGGCGAAATGGGCAATGATGGCACCTGTTTTCGTACCAATTATGATGAACTTAGGATATTCTCCAGAATTAACGCAAATGGCTTATCGTGTGGCGGATTCATCAACGAATATTATTTCACCACTGATGACATATTTCGCAATTATTATCGCGTTTGCACAGAAATATGATAAGAAAATGGGAATCGGAACATTAATTTCAGTTATGTTCCCATACAGTATTTTCTTCTTAATCTTCTGGACAATTACGCTAATTGTATGGATGCTATTTGGACTTGATCTTGGACCAGGTTCAGGAATTTATTATAATAACTAAAAATTATTTTGCCGCTTCGGACGTTTTTGGTTCGAGGCGGTTTTATATTTTCTGAGGAGTCTTAATATCATCTGGCTTTTACGATAAAATAGATGATAGATTAATTTTGTAATAATTATACAAAGCGAAATGATTGGAGTGAGTGAATTGGAAATCAAAGAGAAAATTGACGCATGGTTTGAACATTTTCATGCGCATCCAGAAATTAGTTATCAAGAAGTGAAGACGACAGAAAAACTGACGGAAATATTATCAGAGATGGGTGTTTCTTATCGGACGTTCGACGATGTAACGGGTGTCGTTGCTGAAATTGGAGAAGGCGAGGAGATTATTGCGATTCGCGCGGATATCGATGCGCTTTGGCAAGAAGTGGACGGCGTTTTTAAAGCGAATCATTCTTGTGGACATGATGCCAATATTGCGATGGTGTTAGGGGCACTTTCCTATTTGAAAGATGAGCAACTAGATGGTAAGATTCGCTTTATTTTCCAACCAGCTGAAGAGCAAGGAAATGGTGCGGTAGCAATGGTGAAACGCGGTGTGATTGATGATGTATCTTATTTATTCGGCGTTCACTTACGCCCAATTGAAGAAATGCCATATGGGAAAGTGTCGCCAGTGATTCACCACGGGGCGGCAGCTTTCCTTGAAGGAAAAATAACAGGTGTTGATGCACACGGAGCGCGTCCGCATCAAGGGAAGAATGTTGTTGATCCATTATTTGCGATTCACCAATTTATTAAAACGCTTTATTTTTCCCCTTATGAAGCTTATTCGGCAAAAATGACGAAAATACAAGCGGGTGGCAATAATGTGAATATTATTCCGGGAACGGCGACGTTTGCTATTGACACGAGAGCGCAGTCTAATGCTGTTTTGGACGAATTAATGAAGAAAATTGAAGAGGGCATTACATCGATCGGTCAATTATATGGTGTTGAGATTGAACTTGAATGGAATGATTACACGCCAGCTGCGGAAGTTTCTGAAGAAGCCGTTAAAATCGCAACAGATGCGATTTTAGCAGTTGTCGGTGAAGAAGATTATGCACCGCCAGTTATTACAGCAGGGAGTGATGATTTTCATTTCTATACAATTCATAGACCAGCTTTAAAAGCCGCAATGCTAGGAATTGGAGCAGATCTACAACCGGGACTCCATCATCCGAAAATGACATTTAATAAAGAGGCATTAGACATAGGTGCGCGCGTTCTTGCAGAAACGTTGAGAACAGCATTTAGAAATAGGTACGAATGAATCACCAACTAGGGGCTGTTTAGAAAGTAGACTTTCTGAACAGCTTTCTATTTTTGTACTTCGAAAAAAATGTGGTGGAATGACATCTATTTAACTTTTAACGCGAATTAATATTCGGAATACACTTGACACTCTGAAAAGTATGCTGTAAAGTGTTCATCAATAACTAAATAAGCAACTTTCTTATCCAGAGAGGTGGAGGGACTGGCCCTTTGAAGCCTCAGCAACAGACTAGTTTAGTACTGTGCTAATTCCAGTAGCGTAAATGCTTGGAGATAAGAAGAGTGACCCGCTAAACATGCATCCTCTTCTTATTCAAAGAAGAGTTTTTTTATTTTAGTTAAAAAAATAAGAAGGTAGGCATGTAAAATGACAAAAACAATTACAAAGGCACCATTCAAAGCGGATCACGTAGGAAGTTTATTAAGACCGGAAAGTTTAAAGAATGCGAGACAAAAATTTAAAGAAGGCGATATTACAGCGGAGCAACTTCGCACGGTAGAAACAGCAGAGATTAAAAGAATCGTCGACAAACAAATCGAAGTTGGATTGGAACTGGTGACGGACGGGGAGTTTAGACGTACTTGGTGGCATCTAGATTTCTTGGAGCATTTAAACGGATTTGAAGGTTATGTGCCGGAGCAGGGGTATGTTTTTGCGGGCGTTGAAACGGAAAGATATAATGTACGAAACAACGGGAAAATCTCGTTCAATCCTGAGCATCCTTTCATTCAAGATTTTGTAGAATTCAATGAAATTGTGAATGAACGCGCAGTCGCAAAACAAACAATTCCAAGTCCAAACCAGCTATTCCACCCGAATATTATTAATACAGAAATTTATCCAGACATTGAAGAGTACGCAAAAGATGTCATTGCTGCGTACCGAGATGCGCTAAAGGCATTTTATGATGCGGGAGTTCGTTATTTACAATTAGATGATGTTTATATTGCTGGTTTAGCAGCTATTAAAAATCCACAGGATCATGAAACATACTCTAGGGAATATTTAACAGATTTGGCTGTTCGCGTCATAAATGGTGTGCTAGAAGGCAAGCCGGAAGATTTAGTCGTTACAACACATTTATGCCGTGGAAATTACCAATCTACATGGGCATTTGAAGGCGGATATGACGCGATCGCACCTACTTTATTAGGGAAAGAAAAGGTAGATGGCTTTTTCCTAGAGTATGACGACGACCGTTCAGGCGGATTTGAACCACTTCAATACGTTCCACGAGGTGGTGCACAAGTCATTTTAGGTGTCGTCACTTCGAAAAGTGGCAAGTTAGAAGACAAAGAACTGATTAAATCTCGTGTGCAAGAAGCAGCGAAATATGTGCCGCTAGACCAAATTTGCCTAAGCCCACAATGCGGTTTTGCATCCACTCATCATGGCAATAAATTAACAGAAGAAGAACAGTGGGAAAAATTGAAGTTTATTGTTGATTTGTCGAAAGAGATTTGGGGATAAATTAAGAGCAGCGCATCTTCTGAAAAGGGGATGCGCTTTTAGTTTGAATTATTAGATAATATAGAGGCAATTTATGGTAAAATGAATGATAATTATAGGAAAATAAAAGGGAGGTAGAGTGCATTCATTCTTAAACAAAGAGGCGCACCAGTTTTACTTGAAGGATTACGCGCCGCCATTCAACGATTGCCATTCGAAGATGTTCATATTCAACAAAAGTATGCCGCCGTGAAAGCAGGATTTGGCGGCGAGCAACAATTGGATTATGTCTTTGAGCGTTATAAATTTCCAATGAATTACCGCGTGTTTCATGATTTGTCGTTAACATCGCCTACGCCATTTCAAATTGACACACTTTTGATCACACCATCGTATGCAATTGTTTTTGAAGTGAAGAATATTGCAGGAGAATTAAAAGTGCTGGTGAATCCTCCGCAATTGCAAAGAACACTTGGAAATGGCGAAGTAAGTGGCTTCAAAAGTCCAATTATACAAGTGCGAAATAATTGTCAGTTACTAAAAGATTGGCTTCGCGAAAAAAATATTGACTTGCCGATATACGGCGCGGTCGTTTTGGCATATTCGAAGCAACGGATTGAATTATTAGATACATCGATTCCATTTTTATTTCCAGAAGCTGTACCTTTGTACGTTCGAAATTTGCCCGTAACTCCTGAGCTATTGGAAGAGAATGTATTTGAAAAGTTAGCGACTGAGCTTCTGGCTAGTCATCAAGAATTTATTCCGCGGCCAATTTGTGAAATGTTTCCTTATTTGGCGAATGATTTTAGATCAGGCGTAGCTTGTCCATCTTGTCAAAAACTTACCATGGAAAGACGTCTAAGAAATTGGCGTTGTTTGTCTTGTGGCAAAATCAGTGAGGATGCGCATAAACAAGCGATTCGAGATTGGTTTTTATTGTATGGGGGAAAAATGACAAATCGCGAATGTCGAAAGTTTTTGGGGATTACCAGTCCTGATATTGTTTATCGATTATTGAAAGATATGGATTTAGAAGTTGAAGGAGCAAAACGAAATCGGACCTATGTGATGAAAATGGGAAAGAGTTTTCGAGAAAATAAATGAGTGAGCAAGCGCATCTATTGGGATGCGCTTGTTTTGGTTAGGGTAGGTTAGGGGTGAGATTGAGGTCGAGGTTGAGGTGAAAAATTGCTGTAAAAAGATGTTTTTTGTTAAAAATCTGTGATAGCGCGGATAAAGTATGCTTGAGCGCGGATAACGAGTGCCTGAACGCGGATAAACTACTCTGAAGCGCGGATAAAAAAGTTCCTCCCCCAAAAAATCTAATTTCCCAAGTATTGGATTTAGTTTGAGATGAAAAACTTCTATACAATGCTGTTTTTTTTGTTAAAAATATGTCATAGCGCGGATAAAGTGTGCTTGAACGCGGATAACGAGTGCCCGAACGCGGATAAACTCCCCTGAAGCGCGGATAACCCACGTCCGAGCGCGGATAAATTAAAACTAAGTGCTTTCACATATTCCTAGTGTAAGATAGAGCTAACGAGAAAGGTGTGTTTTGCGGTGGATATGAAAATTTTTGTGATTGAAGATGATGAGGCGATTTTTTCTTCATTGAAAGAGAGATTTGGACAATGGTCGTTAGAGGTAACGGGTCCACGTAATTTTCAAGATGTCATGGCGGACTTCATAGAAGTGGAGCCGCATCTTGTTATGATTGATATTCAGCTTCCTGCATTTGATGGGTTTCATTGGTGTCGGGAAATTCGGGCAGTTTCTAAAGTGCCGATTGTCTTTTTATCGTCGCGAGATCATCCGATGGATATGGTGATGGCGATGAATATGGGAGCGGATGACTATGTGCAAAAGCCTTTTCATTTTGATGTTTTACTTGCGAAAGTACAAGCAATTTTGAGAAGAACGTATGCGTATGGTGAAGAGAAATCGGATCATTTGGAGTGGAATGGTGCGATGATTGATATGAAAAGATGCATGATTAGAAAAAATGGTTTAGATGTCGAGTTGACGAAAAATGAGTTTTTCATACTTGTTGCATTGGTTGAAGCGACGGATCAGATTATTTCAAGAGACGATTTAATTCGCAAGCTTTGGGATGATGAGCGATTTGTGAATGATAATACATTGACGGTGAATGTGACAAGACTGAGACAGAAACTTTCGGAAATTGGACTGGGGGAAGCGATTGTAACGAAAAAGGGACTTGGATATATGGCTGTTAGGAGTGACTAAAATGTTTTTTAGATATATGAATGATAAAAAAAGCTGGTTATTCTTTTATATTGCATCCATTGGTTTAGTCGATTTTGTTTTATTATTGGACCAAGGTATTCAAATAGAATTCGCTTCAGTGCTTTATTTGAACTTATTATTAGTGTTCGTTTTACTATTATTTATCGTCTGGCGTTATCATATGGAAACGAGATTTACGAAAGAGTTGGCGGAATTATTAGATGAAAATCATGAAGCTTGGTATGTCGCGCTTCCCAAAACAAAGTATCAGCAGGAAGAAATGACGAAAGAGTTATTGCAAAGTGCTGCCCTTCAATTTTCAAATCGATTGGCAGAAGTTCAAAATTTAAATATGCAAGCAGGAGATTATACAGCTGCTTGGATTCATGAAGTGAAAACACCGCTTACCGCAATGAAATTAATGATAGATGAACATCGTGGAGATCCACATATACGGAAAATCGAAACAGAGTGGTTGCGGCTTTATTTATTAATTGACCAACAATTATCGATTTCTCGTTTGCCTTCATTAGAAAAAGATTATGTATTAGAAAAGACGAATTTACAAACACTTGTAGCGAAAGAAGTGAAAGAACTGGCTTCTTGGTGTATGGAGAAAAATATCGCAATTGAATTTGAAGGAGAAGAAGTCGAGGTCATCTTGGATGTGAAATGGTGTCATTTTATCCTTCGTCAATTATTAACGAACGCGATTAAATATAGTCCAATCGGTGGTGTGATCACGATTGTAATGAAGGAAGATCAAACGGGACATGCCATTTTACAAATACAAGACGAAGGACCGGGCATTCCACCGCATGATTTACCACGTATTTTTGAAAAAGGATTTACGGGGGGTGCAGGAAGAATTCATAATGCGGCATCTGGACTCGGATTATACCTTGCTAAAACAGTGGCAGAAAAAATGAGCATAGCTTTATATGCAACAACAGAAGTAGGAAAAGGAACGTCGATTGACATGTTATTTCCAAATGAAAATGATTTTGATAAAGTGACAAAGCTGTAAGGTTACTCGCCTCCTTTGTCATCTAAATCAAACGACCAATGATGATGTGGGTGCTAAAATAAGGATAAGTTAAGCTTAAGGAGGCACTTTACATGAACGAGAAAAATATAAAAAAAACCGTATTACATGCACAAAATTTAACGAAATCTTATGGGACGCGTGGAAATGTACAAGACGTTTTAAAAGGCATTGACCTTCATGTAGATGAAGGGGAATTTGTTGGAATTATGGGACCATCTGGTGCAGGGAAGACGACACTTTTAAATGTGCTCGCGACAATCGACCGCCCGACTTTAGGCAAAATTTTAATTGACGGTGATGATATTTCACGTATGAAAGATGCTCGTTTGTCAACATTTAGACGCGATAAACTGGGGTTTATTTTCCAAGATTATAATTTGCTCGATACATTAACTGTAAAAGAAAATATTTTGCTGCCAATTTCTTTAGGAAAAGTGAAGAAGCTAGAAGCAGAGAAACGTTTTATCGACATTGCAGATATTTTAGGAATTACAGATCATGCCAATAAATATCCACATGAACTATCGGGGGGACAGAAGCAGCGGACATCTGCGGCGCGGGCTTTGATTAACGAGCCTTCGATGGTATTTGCGGATGAACCAACTGGGGCATTAGATTCGAAATCGGCTGCGGCATTATTAAAAACGATGGAAGATGTGAACAAAGAGCGTGGTGTAACGATTATGATGGTGACGCATGATGCAATTGCTTCGAGTTATTGTAATCGAGTTGTATTTTTGAAAGACGGCATGATTTATTCGGAATTGTACCGAGGGGATAAAACGAGACAAGCCTTTTTCCAAGAAATTTTAAAGGTACAAGGCGTTCTCGGGGGTGACAGCGTTGACTCTATTTGATCTTGTCTTTCGGAGTATGCGGAAAAATATTAAACATTATTATTTGTATTTCTTTGCGTTAATTTTTAGTGTAACTTTGTATTTTGTATTCGCGACTTTACAGCATGATGAGTCAGTTGTTGAACGCTCAGGCGGTTCGATGGGCGCAGCGTTTTCGGCGGCAGGTATTCTTTTATTAATCATTGCGGGAATTTTTGTCGTTTATGCCAATGCAATCTTTTTAAAACGAAGAAGTCGTGAAATCGGTCTTTATCAATTAATTGGTTTATCGAAAAGCAAAGTTGTACGTATGTTTATGCTTGAAAATATTTTGTTAAGCTCAGGCGCATTGTTTATAGGCATAGGGGTAGGTATTCTAGTATCTCGTTTATTTTTACTCCTACTTATGAAACTAATTGGTTTTGATGGATATATAACTGTAACGTTTTCGACTTCAGCAGTGCTGCAGACGGTTCTTGTATTTATGGTTATTATCGCATTCACCTCTATTCAAATGTTATTTACAGTTTATCGCAATACATTATTACATTTATTCAATGCGGATCAAAAGGGGGAAATTCCCAAAAAGCCAAAATCGATTTTATCGGCAATTTTGGCTGGATTAGGGATTCTACTCATTGTTTTTGGTTATTGGTTATCTGGAAATATGATGAATGATTTATTATTTTTCAATATGCTTTTAGTGCTAGCGTCTACAATTTTAGGAACGTACTTACTGTTTCGTGTAACCATTGGTTGGGTTTTATATCAAGTGCGTACGAGAAAACAAGGTCATTTAGGTTTAAATAATAGTTTATCGATTGCTTCGCTCATGCATCGGATGAAAGGAAATGCGAATTCACTGACGATTATTACAGTGTTGTCCGCCATGACGTTGACGATGTTATCGGGATCTTATTCATTGTATTATGCAACGGAACAAGAGACGCGTTATTCTTTCCCATTCGATTTTATGTTAGATGAGATTAGATCAGAAGAACTTCCGGAAGATATGATTTCATTAGCCCAGTTTGAAGACGCATTAAAAGCTGAAGGAATTGCTTATACGAAATCGAAATTGGAATTATTAGGCGTAGAAGGCGAATACAAAAATACAAACTTCCCAGCGATTATCGGACCGCGTGATGTTTTGTGGAATAGTTATATGATAAATGCTGAACAACTCGAAGAAGCAGGGCTTGATATTGGAATACCTGAAGCGGATACAATCATTTATCATGAGGCTCAATTAGGGGTGTTTGTAAAAGATTTGAATTTACCATTTCAAATTAACGTAACAAGTAGCGAACCTCATCGAACTTTTGAAGTCGTTAAATACGGGGAAGGGGACGTTTATAACTTTAGTACAGGTCCTCAGCTTGTTGTAAATGCGACTGATTTCGAACGATATAAAAAAGAAATGGCTAAAGAAAACTTTCTGGAACTGTCTCCAGAGTGGGTTGTCAGAACTGTTTACGCATTGAATATTACAGATCCAAAACAACTTCCTAGAGCCTCAGAAATATACGGAGGAAAAGAATCGATTTACGGGGAGGATTTTTATTCAATCTATGAAAATGCATTACGTGAATCAGGTTTACTAATCTTCATCGCTGGTTTCTTAGGACTTGTGTTTTTAATTTCAACGGGAAGTATTTTATATTTCAAACAAATGACGGAAGCAGAACAAGAGAAACAAAGCTATAAAACATTAAGACAGCTTGGTTTTTCTGAAAAAGAATTGCTGCGTGGAATTGTACGGAAACAAATTTTTGTTTTTGGCTTGCCACTTGCAATTGGTTTACTACATTCAATTTTCGCGATTAAGGCGGCAAGTTTCTTATTTTTGTCTGATATTACAGTGCCGACAGTAATTGCGATGAGCGCTTACGGGATTATTTATTTAATCTTTGCGGTGTTGTCAGTAGGTTATTACAGAAAAATCGTGTCGGAAGCATTATAAATAAAAGGCTGTTTGGAGATTAACTTTCCGAACAGCCTTTTTTGTTTTCTTAAAATATTGAATGAAGGGAATTATTTGTACGCGATTTTCCTTTGAATGTCAAGATTGTTATTCGGGTCATTTCTTAGTAAAATTAGTCAAAAGTGTTTTTTACGAAAGTAGATTTGAAAGAGAGGTTTTTATATGGTAATGGATTTTTTGAATTGGATGGTTGGACCTTTTAATAATTTTATTTGGACATACATATTAATTGGTGTGTTATTGGTATTAGGTACGTATTTTACGATTCGGACGAAATTTGTACAAGTTCGCTTGTTTGGAGAAATGTTTCGGTTAATTTTTGAGAAGAAAGAAAGTAATGACGGCGTCTCACCTTTCCAAGCATTTACGATTAGTGCAGCTTCACGTGTTGGAACGGGAAATGTAACAGGTGTAGCGTTAGCGATAGGAGTAGGGGGTCCCGGGGCAGTCTTTTGGATGTGGATGATTGCGGTGATCGGGATGGCAACAGCATTTATCGAAAGTACCTTGGCACAAGTTTATAAAGTAAGAGATGGCGATACTTTTCGAGGTGGTCCGGCTTACTATATGCAAAAAGCACTTGGTTTGCGTAAATTAGGGATTGTCTTTGCGATTTTATTGACCCTTTGTTTTGGTTTTATTTTCAATGCGGTGCAATCAAATACAATTAGTCAGTCATTTATGGATGTTTTTGGTGTTAAAGATTGGGTAGTCGGATTAGTTTTAGTCTTTGCAACTGCCATTATTATTTTCGGTGGCGTAAAAAGAATTGTTAAAGTGACGGAGTTAGTCGTTCCGATTATGGCGACTTTTTATCTATTCATTGCGCTTTACATCGTCATTACAAATTTATCTGAAATTCCAGCAGTGTTTAACTTAATTATTAGTCATGCATTTGGCTTAAAAGAAGTTGTTGGTGGCGGAATTGGTGCAGCGATGATGCAAGGAATTCGTCGTGGATTATTCTCGAACGAAGCAGGAATGGGAAGTGTGCCGAACGCAGCTGCAACGGCAAACGTTTCTCACCCAGCAAAACAAGGTTTAGTACAGAGTTTAGGTGTGTTTTTTGATACGATTATGATTTGTTCTGCGACTGCGTTTATTATTATTTTAGCTGGGCTTTATACGACTGGTGAACAAGATGGGATTATTTTAACGCAAGCATCGATGGCAGTACATGTCGGTTCTTGGGCACCATATTTTGTTGCGATTGCGATTCTTTTCTTCGCATTTAGTTCAATTATCGGGAACTATTATTACGGCGAAACGAATATTGAATTTATCAATGGCAATAAAATTTGGTTACTCATTTACCGTTTTTGTGTGTTAGGGATGGTTATGTTCGGTGCTTTAGCATCTGTCCAAGTTGTTTGGGATATGGCAGATTTATTTATGGGTATGATGGCAATTATTAACTTACTTGTCATTGCGTTATTAGGACGTGTTGCCTTTAAAGTATTGGATGACTTCACAATGCAGCGTAAACAAGGTTTAAACCCAGTCTTTAAAGCAGAATCGATTCCGGGATTAAAAGGCGCGGAATGCTGGGAAGATGAACAGAAATAGTTGTTGGAAAAAAGGATTTAAATTAAGAAATGTTTTAGCAACTATGACTGCGATGAAAAGAAAATGATGATAAAACTTCAGTAAAAGACGTTCAGAGAGTGATTCACTTTCTGTACGTCTTTTTTAGGTTCAGTATATGAAATTATGTTTAGAGCATCCTATGTATAAATCAGGAGGTGTGTAAATGATGAAATATATTGTACCGATATTTGTAAAGTTTTTAATGATTTCATTCGTCTTGGGTGTTGTGCTTTGGACGGGAGGAATGCCATTTATTCACATTACATGGATTAGTATCCTAATCACTACATTGTCATCCATCGTAGAATGGCTTCTTTTACCGAAATATGGCAATGTTGTTCTTACGCTGATTGACTTCGTGGTGGTATTATTAATTGTTTCAATAGGGAGTGCATTTCTATTTGGAGGTCTGCGGCAAATAGGATTCGCTGTTTTTACACCAGCCATTATTATTGCGCTTTGGGAAGCATTTTTTCATAAGTATTTACGAAAACGTTTTTTTGAAGACGAATTTTCTTCCATTGAAGCAACCTACCGTCATTTTGATGGAAAAACACAATTTGGACCTGATGAATTAGAACATTTACGAACAGAATTCAGTAATGAGTTTGATATTGGAAGCCCTTCCGGTGTAGAAAAAAAGAAAGAAAAAAACTATGTGCCACATAGACGAAAAAAACGTAATAAAAAAAATCCATATTAAGCAGTCGAAGCCGGTGACAACATAGTTCCGGCTTTTAATACAAATGATGTTTTACAGTTGTCTTGACACATAGGGGTGATATATTAGATAATTTATTTAAATGAAAGACTTTGGGGGACTATAGATGGCAACGAGAAAACAGTTGAAGTTAGGGACAATGATTCACGGTGTAGGCGAAAAAATATCGGACTGGAGACATCCGAATATCCCATCCGATGCAAGTGTTAATTTTGAATTTTATAAAGAACAAGCACAAGTTTCTGAAAAAGGGAAATTTGATTTTGTTTTTATTGCTGATGCTTTATACATAAATGAAAAATCGAATCCACATTATTTAAATCGATTTGAGCCGTTAACGATTTTATCGGCACTTGCCGCAACGACATCTCATATTGGACTAGTTGGTACTTTATCGACAACATATAGTGAGCCATTTTCAGCAGCTAGGCAATTTGCTTCGCTCGATATGATTAGTGGCGGTAGAGCAGGTTGGAATGTGGTCACTTCTGGATTAGAAAAAACAGCGTTAAATTTCAGTAAAGATATAGCAGATCATCCAAATCATGATAATCGTTATAAAATGGCTTATGAGTTCGTGGATATAATGAAGGGATTATGGAGTTCTTGGGAGGATGATGCCTTTATTCGCGATAAAGCATCAGGTCAATTTTTTGATACAAATAAACTGCATACACTAAATTATGAAGGGGAATTCTTTTCTGTTCAAGGTCCGTTAAATATTGGACGTTCACCACAAGGGCAACCAGTTATTTTTCAGGCGGGTTCTTCAAGTGCAGGAAAAACATTTTCAGCGCGGGAAGCGGATGTTGTTTTTGCGATTATGCCAACGATAGAAGAAGCATCGGCTTATTACCAAGACATGAAACGACAAACGATTGAACATGGGCGAAAAGCTGAAGATCTTGTCGTCATTCAAGGGATTAGTCCAATTATTGGAGAAACAATGGAGGAAGCGGAAAGAAAATATGAAGAAATTGCGCGCTTAGTGACGATTGATCAAGCGCTCGCTTTTTTAGGCCGGCATTTTGAACATCATGATTTTACGCAATATCCACTAGACGAGCTATTCCCGGAGTTAGGAAGTCTCGGAGAAAATAGTTTTAAAAGTGATACAGACCGCATTAAGCGGATCGCAAGAGAAGAAAACTTAACGCTTCGTGAAGTTGCACTAAGAGAAGCGACACCGCGAACACCATTCCTTGGTACACCAGAGAAAGTCGCTGATTTAATACAAGAGTGGTATGAAAAAGAAGCGGTAGATGGTTTTATGATTATCGCAAATTTACCAAGTGAGTTAACTGCATTTGTAGAGTCGGTTGTACCAATTCTTCAAGCGCGTGGCATCTTTCGGGAACAGTATGAAGGCGATACATTAAGGGAGCATTTGGAAATTGACTACGTGAAAAATAAGCATGCAAGAGCACGTGAATATCAGCTAGAAAAATAAGAGAGTCGCTGTTCAATCGCTTTGTTATTGGATGCTTCCTATTTGTATTTTCCTTACAAGTAAAAAAACCAATAAGCAAAAAATGCAGCATTTTCACGCATATAAAAATAGAACAGTTACGCTTGAAAATGGAAGGGGAAAATTCATTCGACAAATTTTTTTGTCTGATGAATTTTTTCTTTTGTGAATGAGTTGTTTATAACTTGTCTTTTTTAATTTTGAAATGTTGAGATGTCGGTCATTTTTTTGTGGAGAAAGGGTATGTGGATAATGTGGATAGTTTTTTATGAGAGTGAACATACTTTACGATTAAAACACAATATGTTAGGGTATATGATAAGAAGTATACACAATATATAGTGTATGCTAAAAGTAGACGCACAAGTTATGGGCGTGTGAATCTTTCAAAAAAGAGCATAATTTCTGTGGAAATGATCAGTCATTCCACTAGAAGTTTAACAGTTGAAATATAAAGTTTTTTAGAATAAGCGTGAAAAAAGTCGCGGGCGGATTTGGTGAAATAGAAAGTAGAAAACCATTAGGCCTGTTTTTTATTGTGAAACGCTAAAATGACAGCATTAAGGAGAGAATACAATGACGACAGAAATTAAAACGACAAAAATCGACCAATTAATGAATCAGTTGCAAAATGAATTTGGTGAAGAGAAAATTGCACCTTTACTTAAAGTGAGCGATCGTTGGCTTGAAAGAAATACCGAAGGAACAGATGCTGAATGGGCAAAGGCAATGATTCTTGAAGCAATCAGTTTTGTGGCAGAAGACGAAACATATTGGACGTTCGTTGCTTCTCGCATTTATTTAGAGGAAGTATATCGTCATGAAGAATTGCAGCGTGGACATGCTGCTTATGAAAACTTTGCGGAGCATGTTGAAAAACTCGTTGCAGAAGGTCTTTATGCTTCATTTTTAACGGAAAAATATACACAGGATGAATTAGAGGCACTGGGGAAATTAATCGAACCAGAACGCGATAAATTATTCACATATATTGGACTTAAAACATTTATGGATCGTTATGTAGCGGTTGATTATAGTAAGAAGCCTGTAGAATTACCACAAGAACGCTGGTTAGTCATTGCGATGACGTTAATGCAAGATGAGAAAGAGAATCGTCTTGAGAAAGTTGCGGAATCTTACTGGGCAACAAGTAATTTATATATGACAGTGGCAACACCGACATTATCAAATGCTGGTAAACCACATGGCCAATTATCAAGTTGCTTTATTGATACGGTAGACGATTCTTTACAAGGAATTTATGACAGCAATACAGCTGTTGCGAATCTTTCGAAATATGGCGGCGGAATCGGCGTTTATATGGGGAAAGTGCGTAGCCGTGGTTCAGCAATTCGCGGATTTAAAGGCGCGTCAAGCGGTGTTTTACCATGGATTAAACAGTTAAACAATACGGCAGTGAGTGTTGATCAGTTAGGACAGCGTCAAGGAGCAATTGCCGTTTATTTAGACGTTTTCCATAAAGATATCTTCACATTCTTAGATTTAAAATTAAATAATGGTGACGAGCGTATGCGTGCACATGATATTTTCACGGGCGTTTGTTTACCAGACCTTTATATGGAACAAGTTGAAAAACGTGGCGAATGGCATATGTTCGATCCACATGAAGTACGCCAAGTTATGGGCTATTCATTAGAAGATTTTTACGATGAAAAACGTGGAAATGGTTCATTCCGTGAGAAATATGAAGAATGTGTAAATAACCCGAACTTAAGCCGTGAAACAGTGCCAGCAATTGAGCTGATGAAACGTATTTTACGTAGTCAACTTGAAACGGGAACGCCGTTCATGTTCTATCGTGATGAAGTAAACCGTGCAAATGCAAACAAACATGAAGGAATGATTTACTCTTCAAACCTTTGTACAGAAATTGCGCAAAATATGAGCGCAACAGAATTTGAATCGGTAACATTAGAAGACGATATCGTTGTAACACGTTCAAAACCAGGTGATTTCGTTGTATGTAACTTATCATCGATTAACCTTGGACGTGCTGTTCCAGCGGATGTATTAGAGCGTTTAATTAAAATTCAAGTGCGTATGTTAGATAATGTAATTGAATTGAATAAAATTCCAGTTGTTCAAGCAGCTAGAACGAATTCTAGATACCGCGGAATTGGACTTGGCACATTCGGTTGGCATCACTTATTAGCACTGAAAAACATTCAGTGGGAATCAGATGAGGCAGTTGATTATGCGGACGAGCTTTATGAAAGAATTGCATACTTAACAATCCAATCTTCTATGGAATTATCGAAAGAAAAAGGTGCTTATCCTTTATTCGAGGGATCAGATTGGCAAACAGGTAATTACTTTGAGTATAAAGGCTATGACTCAAAAGAATGGAATGAACTACGTGCAGAAGTTGCGGAAAACGGAATGCGTAACGGCTATTTAATGGCGGTTGCACCGAACTCGTCAACATCAGTCATTGCAGGTTCAACAGCATCTATCGATCCAATCTTTAAACCATTTTTCCATGAAGAGAAAAAGGATTATAAATTACCAACAGTTGCACCAGATTTAGATCATAATACGTATAATATTTATAGACGTTCGGCATATATCGTTGACCAACGTTGGTCTGTAAAACAAAATGCAGCAAGACAAAAACATATTGACCAAGCAATTTCATTTAATATTTATGTTCCGAATACGATTCGTGCTTCAGTACTTTTAGATTTGCATATTCAAGCATGGGATTCAGGTATGAAAACATCTTATTATACGCGTTCAAGCGCGACGGATATTGCAGAGTGTGAATGGTGTCATTCTTAATCGCTTACGCTTCTTGGAGTGGTAATACAGGGGAAGTTGCAGAACTGATTAAAGAAACTTTAGAGAAAACTGACGTGCAAGTTGTTCTCCATCGAATCGGCAGTGGTCCAATTCCGGACCCCGCCGATTTTGATAGTTTAATGGTTGGTTCATTTACATGGGAACAAGGGGCAACCCCTGATGAAGTGAAAGATTTCGTATTAGATGTTGGTTATAAACCTGAATCGGTCTATGTTTTTGGAACAGGCGACACGCAGTTTGGTGGCGATGCCTTATTTTGTGCGGCAGCTGTTAAACTTGCAAAATTTTACAATTCAACGTATCCACCGTTAAGAATAGAACAAAGCCCTAGAGGAACACAGGAAATTGAAGTGATTGAATGGGCAGAAGGAGCATATAAACATTGGTTACACTTAAACGCGTAAAAGTAATAGAACCAGCAAATCCAAATAAAGCAACAGCAATTTTTGGTGGGGAAGCAAGTGGAATTTTAAACTGGAATGACCTTGCATATCCACATTTTTATACATTACGTCAAAAAATTCGTTCTTTATTTTGGACAGCTAATGAAGTTGACATGACACAAGATGTAAAGCAGTTTGCAGATTTAACAGATGCTGAACAAGATGCATTTTTAAAGATTGTGGGACTGCTTGCCACGCTAGATGGTCCACAAACAACAATTGCTTTAAAACTTTCTGATTATACGACAGACCCATCTGTCAAATCAATCATGGCTACAATTGCAGACCAAGAAAGTGAACATAATCATAGTTATGCTTATGTCCTTTCATCAGTAACAACATTGGATAAGCAAATTGCATCATTCGAAATGGGGCGTACAGACGAAGTATTAATGCGCCGAAATGAAAGAATTGTGGACGTGTATAATGAATTCGCAGCTAACCCAACAATTGAAACAGCATTAAAATCAATGGTCTATACAACGCTTTTGGAAGGACTTTTCTTTTATAGTGGTTTCGCGTTCTTCTACAACTTAGCGCGTAATCAAAAAATGGTCGGTACTTCTACGATGATTTCTTATATTAACCGTGATGAATTACAACATGGTAAAGCAATTAGTGATATTTTCCGCGCGGCACTTGCCGAAAATCCGGAATACAATACGGAAGAATTTACAGAGTGGGTATACGATCAATTCAGACATTCTGTAGAGCAAGAAACATTATGGAGTGAGTATGTATTAAAAGACATTGACGGCATCGATTTAGAAGAGATGGCGGGCTATGTTAAATACCGTGCGAACAAAATGCTTAGAATGCTAGGTTTAAGTGAAATCTATCCAGAATACACGAAAAACCCAATGCGTTGGATCAAAGCATATGTGGATAGCTTTGATGACACGAAAACAGATTTCTTTGAGCAAGCTTCAAGACAATATGTTAAAACGAGTGATTTAAACGGTTTTGACGATTTATAAGTAGAGTGCCTCCCGAAAAGTCTATCATTAGGCTTTTCGGGGGTACTCTATTTTTTTATTTAAAAACATTGAAAGAGTGTTTTTCACTATATACTTTCATAAATTGGACAAAAATCACCTGAATTCACTAAATATTAAGTTTTCATTTTAATATTTAGGGTACATATTCTTTGATATAGGACTTTCCCTAATAGTAAGTCTATTCATTTATTTTTACAATAATAAGTAGATGAATGATTTTGAGTTTTACCACGACAAAAGCATAGGTTAACGAAAGTTATTTGAGAAGGAGCTGTTCATACAAATGCAAAAGCAAAGACGTAAAAAGAAATTTGGACTAAATTACTTTAAACCGATTGAGAAGTTTTCAGGGACTTGGTCGATTTTGGAAGAGAAAAGTAGAGACTGGGAAAATATGTATCGTCAACGTTGGTCACATGACAAAGTTGTTAGAACAACGCATGGCGTAAACTGTACAGGTTCTTGTAGTTGGAAAGTATTTGTGAAAAATGGAATCATTACATGGGAAAATCAGCAAATTGACTATCCTTCTTGTGGTCCTGATATGCCAGAGTTTGAGCCGAGAGGATGTCCACGTGGGGCGTCGTTTTCATGGTATGAATATAGCCCTCTTAGAGTAAAGCATCCTTATATTCGTGGGAAACTATGGCGTATGTGGACAGCTGCTGTATCTGAACTTCAAGATCCGGTTAAAGCATGGGCAAGTATTGTTGAAGATGAAGAAAAAGCAAATTCATATAAAAAAGCACGTGGAAAAGGTGGTCATGTGCGCGTAGATTGGCGTGATGCAACGATTATGATTGCAGCCCAGCTCATTTATACAATTCAAAAATATGGTCCCGACCGTATTGCAGGGTTTACCCCTATTCCAGCGATGTCGATGGTCAGTTATGCATCGGGTGCACGTTTTATCTCTTTACTCGGTGGAGAAATGTTAAGTTTCTATGATTGGTACGCGGATTTACCGCCTTCATCACCACAGATTTGGGGTGAACAGACAGATGTGCCTGAATCAAGTGACTGGTATAACTCTGGTTATATTATTATGTGGGGTTCTAATGTTCCACTTACAAGAACGCCGGACGCGCATTTCTTAACAGAAGTACGTTATAAAGGAACGAAAGTCGTTTCAGTAGCACCAGATTATGCAGAAAGTGTTGTTCATGCGGACGATTGGATTGCAGCAGAACCAGGTTCAGACGCCGCGGTTGCACAAGCAATGACACATGTTATTTTAGACGAGTTTTATCAAAAACGACAAGAGCCAATGTTTTTAAATTACGCAAAACAATATACAGATATGCCGTTTTTAATTTTATTAGATGAACATGAAGGGGCTTATAAAGCCGGTCGTTTCCTTCGCGCAAGTGATTTAGGAAACGCTTCACAGCATGCAGAATGGAAACCAGTTATTTTTGACGAAGCGAAAAACGACATCATTGTTCCAAATGGCACGATGGGTCAACGTTGGGAAGATGATGTGAAATGGAATTTAATCTTAGAAAATGAGGATGGAACAATTGTAGAGCCTGCATTATCTATCGCAGAACATGAGGCAGAGTGGAAAGAAATTGTTTTCCCTTATTTCGATAATGTGGCGAATGGGACATTCAAAAGACCAATTCCAGCGAAGAAAATTGTTTGTGCGGATGGAAAAGAGCGTCTTGTCGCAACGGTTCATGATTTAATGTTAAGTCAGTACGGCATCAATCGCATTAATAGTCCTTTGGAAGCTTCTGGTTATGACGATGCGGAATCGTTTTATACACCAGCATGGCAAGAAAAAATTACAAATGTGAAGCCAGAACTAGTGACACAAATTGCCCATGAGTTTGCACAAAATGCGATTGATACAGGTGGACGATCCATGATTATTATGGGCGCGGGTATTAACCACTGGTTTAACAGTGATACGATTTATCGTTCAATTTTAAATCTCGTTACACTAACAGCTTCACAAGGCGTTAACGGCGGGGGCTGGGCGCATTATGTTGGACAAGAAAAATGTCGTCCAATTGAAGGTTGGGGAACGATTGCTTTTGCAAGAGATTGGCAAGCGCCGCCTCGTCTGCAAAATGCGACATCATTCTTCTATTTCGCAACAGACCAGTGGAAGTATGAGGAAATGGGTGCAGATTTACTGATGTCTCCAACAGCGGGAGAAGCACGCTATGAACATCCAGCGGATTATAATGTGCTCGCGGCTAGACTTGGTTGGTTACCATCTTATCCACAGTTTAATAAAAACAGCTTAATGTTCGCGGAAGATGCGGCGAAAGCAGGGAAGAAAACGACAGAAGAAATCGTTAATTATACAGTAGAACAATTAAAATCAGGCGAAGTTGAATTTGCAGCGGAAGATCCAGGTGCACCAGAAAACTTCCCACGTTCGCTTTTCGTATGGCGTTCAAACCTTGTTTCTAGTTCGGCAAAAGGGCAGGAATATTTTATGAAGCATTTATTTGGTGCTTCTGATGGTTTACTCGCATCACCGAACGAAGATGTGAAACCAGAAGAAATGAGATGGCGTGAAGATGTTGAAGGAAAACTAGATTTACTTGTTGCGCTAGATTTCAGAATGACAGCTACGCCGATGTATGCAGATATTGTTTTACCAGCAGCAACTTGGTATGAAAAACATGATCTATCATCAACGGATATGCATCCATTTGTACATCCATTTAATCCGGCGGTTGACCCATTATGGGAAGCGCGTTCTGACTGGGATATTTATCGTTCGATTGCGGAAGCTTTTTCTACAATGGCTAAAACGCATTTACCAGGTGTTTACAAAGATTTAGTGACAACACCACTTGCACATGATTCAGCGCAAGAAATTGCACAACCATACGGGGAAGTAAAAGATTGGAAAACGGGAGAAGTGGAAGCGATTCCTGGAAAAACGATGCCAGCTATGACGATTGTTGAACGTGATTATACACAAGTTTACGATAAATATGTGACGCTTGGTCCACTACTTGCAACTGGAAAAGTAGGCGCACATGGCGTTAGCTTCTCTGTTGCAGAAGAATATGAAATGATGAAAGGCATTAACGGAACTTATTTCGATGAAACGATTAAGAATGGATTACCGAAATTGCATACCGCAAAACAAGCGGCTGAAGCGATGCTTACTTTATCATCTGCTACAAATGGTCGTGTATCACAAAAAGCATTTGAAGTTGCAGAAGACTTAACAGGCGTAGAGTTAAAAGATATTTCAGCGGATAGAAGTGCAGAAAGATTTACTTTCGCTAATATTACTGCACAACCACGTGAAGTAATTCCGACACCTGTCTTCTCAGGTTCAAATAAGCTAGGACGTAGATATTCACCATTTACAACGAATATTGAAAGACTTGTCCCATTTAGAACATTAACAGGTCGTCAACATTTCTATATTGATCATGAGTTGTTTTTGGACTTCGGGGAAGCATTACCAGTTTATAAACCAACATTACCGCCAATGGTTTTCGGACCGAAAGACAAACAAATTATCGGCGGACAAGATTCACTCGTTTTAAGATATTTAACGCCACATGGTAAGTGGAATATTCACTCAACTTATCAAGATAACCAACATATGTTGACATTGTTCAGAGGAGGTCCAACGGTTTGGATTTCTGATGAAGATGCAAAAGAACATGATATCGATGACAACCAATGGTTAGAAGTTTATAACCGAAATGGTGTTGTAACAGCACGTGCGGTTGTCAGTCACAGAATGCCAAAAGGAACGATGTTTATGTATCACGCACAAGACAAACATATTCAAGTTCCGGGTTCTGAAATTACAGATGAGCGCGGTGGAAGTCATAATGCGCCAACAAGAATTCATATGAAACCAACGCAAATGGTTGGTGGTTATGCACAACTTAGTTATGGATTTAACTATTATGGACCGATTGGAAACCAACGTGATGTTTACGTAGCAGTTCGTAAGATGAAGGAGGTTAATTGGCTTGAAGATTAAAGCGCAAGTTGCAATGGTGATGAACTTAGATAAATGTATTGGCTGTCATACTTGTAGTGTGACGTGTAAAACGACATGGACGAACCGTGAAGGTGCTGAATATATGTGGTTTAACAACGTCGAAACGAAACCAGGTATCGGTTATCCGAAACGCTGGGAAGACCAAGAACTTTATAAAGGCGGTTGGCATTTAAATAAAAAAGGTAATTTAGAACTGAAATCAGGATCGAAATTATCGAAAATCGCTTTAGGTAAAATTTTCCACAACCCAGATATGCCGGAAATGAAAGATTACTATGAGCCTTGGACATATGATTATGAGAAGTTAACAACAGCTGGTGATAGTAAAAATACGCCAGTTGCAAGAGCAAAATCAGTGATGACGGGTGAATATATGGACTTAGAATGGGGTCCGAACTGGGAAGATCAGCTTGCGGGTGCGCATATTACAGGACCGAAAGACCCGAACATTGAAAAGATTGAAGAGGAAATTAAATTTAATTTTGAACAAGCATTTATGATGTATTTGCCTAGACTTTGTGAACATTGTTTAAATCCAAGTTGTGTTGCATCTTGTCCATCAGGTGCGATTTACAAGCGTGACGAAGACGGAATTGTACTCGTTGACCAAGAAGCTTGCCGCGGTTGGCGTTATTGTATGACGGGTTGTCCGTATAAAAAAGTTTACTTCAACTGGAAAACAAATAAAGCGGAAAAATGTACATTCTGTTTCCCACGTGTTGAATCTGGACTTCCAACAGTTTGTTCAGAAACATGTACAGGTCGAATTCGTTATTTAGGCGTTTTATTATACGACGCAGACCGTGTGTTAGAAGCAGCTGCAACGCCAGATCCACAAGATTTATATAAAGCACAATGCGATTTGTTTTTAGATCCAAATGATCCAGAAGTGATTGAGCAAGCTAGAAAAGATGGCATTACAGATGAATGGATTGAAGCAGCACAAAATTCGCCCGTTTATAAATTAGCAATTGAATATAAACTTGCGTTTCCATTACATCCAGAATATCGTACGCTTCCAATGGTTTGGTATGTGCCACCGTTAAGCCCGATTATGAACTATTTTGAAGGAAAAGATTCGATTAAAAATCCGGATATGATTTTCCCGGCAATTGAAGAAATGCGAATTCCAATTCAATATTTAGCGAATATGTTAACAGCGGGAGATACAAAAACGGTAAAAGAAGCATTACAAAGAATGGCAATGATGCGTTCTTATATGCGTGCATTATCGTCTGGAAAAGATTTTGATGAATCGAAATTAGAACGTGTTGGGTTAACTGCACATGCAACGCAACAAATGTATCGACTATTGGCAATCGCGAAATATGAAGATCGCTTTGTTATTCCGACATCTTCAAAGAGAGGTCATATGAATGCGTATCGTTCACAAGGTTCTGCAGGTTATGAAGAAATGGGCGATTACAGTATGGGTACAACAGAAAGTCCATACAATTATGCAACAGCAATTCCTGTAGCAGACGGTAGTTGTGATGGTTGTGGACCTGCGACACCGCAGAAAACAGGTAAGCAAATTTACGAAGAAAATTTCTACGGGGGGATTTGGCGTGATTGATTTACAAATGCTTTATGAAGAAAGACCACTCTTTGGTTTTTTTGCAAATCAACTCACATACCCTGAAAAATTAACGTATCATCCGGCGGTATTTGAAGAGTCTGTGTACTCTTCAGATCCGGCGTATGAAAGTTTAAAAACGTATTGGGATAAAATGCATGAATATAGTCTTGAAGAAATTCAGGAAATGTATACGAATACATTTGATTTTCAAAAAGAAACGACTTTGTTCATGACATATGTAAAGTATGAAGATGCAAAAGACCGTGGTCAAATGTTAGCAAAGTTGAAAGTCCTTTACGAAATGTTTGGTTTAAATATGGGCGATAATGAACTATCCGATTATTTACCATTAATGTGTGAATTTATTTATGCGGCAGAATGGTTAGGTGATGACCGTGCGCCACAAAGTTTTGGCATGCTTTTAGCAGTTATGGAAGACGGCACCTATCATCTATTAAAAGCATTGGAAAAGCAAAACAGTCCTTACTTCCATTTAATAAAAGGATTACGAGAAACGTTTAAGTCTTGTATTCGTCAGGAGGCGTAATGACAATGGTCGATCAATTTTTATGGGTGATTTTTCCTTATTTATGTATTGCCACGTTCATCGTTGGGCATGTTTTTAGGTATCGTACAGATCAATTTGGTTGGACGGCAAAATCGAGTGAATTTCTTGAGAAAAAGCAGTTAATGATTGGTAGTCTTTTATTCCATATCGGGATTATTCCCGTCATCGCGGGGCATGTTGTGGGTTTAGGTGTACCCAAAGAATGGACACGTGCGGTAGGAATTAGTGATCATCTTTACCATATGGGGGCTATTTGGGTTGGTGGATTTTTTGGAGTAGTTACATTTTTAGGAATGTTTATTTTAACATCACGCCGTTTTACGATTAAAAGCGTTCGAAAATTATCATCGACATCCGATTTAATTGTCAATGCGTTATTATTATTTATCGTTTTTATCGGCATGTACAGTGTCATTGGAACGAGTGTTACGCAGCCAGATTTTGACTATCGTGATTCGATTTCAATTTGGTTCCGTTCATTATTAATCTTCCGGGCAGATGCAAGTTTTATGTCACAAGTGCCGTTAGCATTCCAATTACATGTCATTTCTGGCTTTTTAATCACAGCAATGTGGCCATTTACGAGACTCGTTCACGTATGGAGTGTGCCATTGAACTATGTTGGTAGAAGTTATATCATATATAGAAAGCATCGTTCGGAATAATGACTGGAAAAGAACAGCTTACTTTTCCGATTTTAGGAGTAAACGCTATGTATGAACAACAAACATTTAATTTTGAACAAGCGATTCAAAAAATTAAAGAGCAATTTCAATTTGACTTTGTCGCATTAGCTCTTGTGCAATCCGTGCAGTTTCATTTCGTTTTAAAATGGGAATATGTGCTGGGTAATCGCAGTATGCGTTATAAAAGAATCATTTTGCAAAAAGGAAAAGGTATTGCCGGAAATGTATTTAAGACAGGAAAACCCATGTTAATGACAAATGTTGAAACAGAACTAAGTAAAGGTGATTTATTTAATTACCCAATTGTTGTTGCAGAAGGTCTGACGAGTTTTGGTGCAACCCCACTTTATAGAGAAGGGCGAGTTGAAGCGGTAATTTTAGCGGCTTTTCGAAATACAAGAAAGATGACACCAGAGCGATTTGACCAATTTGAGATTGCTGTAACGGAAGTATTTGGGACGTATTACAACAAGGAAATGGTGAAGGAAATATGACACAAACGGATTTTCAATTAACAGATTTGTTGATGAAAATGTACAATCATTCAGTTGAAGCGATTTTCTTTTTTGATCAATCTAAAAAGGTGATTTCCATGAATAAAGCCGCTGAACAAATTTTAGATAAAGAAATTGTTCAGAAAATGATTCAAGGAGAAGAAAAGGCAATTTGTCTTTCGTGTAAAGGCTATACGAGTCCACATGAATTGCAAACATGTTTTTCCTGTTATTTAGAAAATCCGATAGGTGATTTCAGCTCATTTCAAGTTTATTTGGATACGTTAGGAAAAGGTGTAGTGCCTTATACAGCAAGCTATCAAACAATTGATGAGGAAAATGGCATCAGAATGTTTATGTTGAGAGACTTAACAAGTCAGTTTAAAACACAGGAAGCTTTGCATCAAAATATGATGACAAAGCGTGTGATTCAAGCGCAGGAAGATGAGCGGAAAAGAATATCACGAGAGTTGCATGATAGCGTTGCACAAGAAATGTTAAGCGCACTTGTCGATTTACGCGTCTTAAAATATATGAATGTTGGGGAAGAGGCCATGGCGAAAATTCAACAGACCGAAGTTTCGCTTATGCGCTTGCTCGATGATATACGTCATCTCTCAGTAGAACTAAGACCTGCAACCCTCGATGATCTCGGTTTAGAAGCAGCATTCAGAACACATTTTAAATGGATTGAAAAAAATTATGGTTTGGTTATCGACTTCAAATCGACCTTAAAGGCGAAACGTTATGAAGAAGAACTAGAAACAGTCGTTTATAGAGTTTGCCAAGAAGCGGTTTTCAATGCTTTAAAATATGCTGAAACGGAAGAAATTCGAGTAGAAATAGTAGAAGAACATGAGCATTTAATTTTATTTGTGGAAGATTCTGGTGTCGGTTTTGATCAGGCGGAAGGTGGACCTCGTGGTACAGGTTTAGGACTCTACGGGATGAGGGAAAGAGCTGAATTAGTTGGCGGCCGTCTAATCATTCGAACAGCACTAGGGCACGGCACAAAAATTATTTTAAGATTACCGCTTCAGTTTAAATGAAAGGAGGGCATTATTTGAAAATTATTATTGCGGATGATCATGCGGTCGTTAGAAGTGGCTTCATGCATATTTTAAACTATCAAGAAGATATGGAAGTTGTAGCAACGGCCGCGGACGGTTTAGAAGCTTATGCACTCGTTGCTAAATATGAGCCGGATGTTTTATTGATGGATTTAAGTATGCCACCAGGGGAAAGCGGCTTAATTGCAACTGGGAAAATCCATGAAGATTTTCCGAATACGAAAATTTTAATTTTAACGATGCATGACGATGAGGAATATTTATTTCATGTTTTGAAAAATGGTGCTGCTGGATACGTTTTAAAAAATGCGCCAGATGCTGAATTATTGTCGGCAATTCGTACCGTACATAATGGTGGCACATATATTCATCCAACGATGGCTACATCACTCGTACGCGAATTTGTTAAGCATGACACAATGGGATCTGAAGATGATCCGTTTCAAATTTTAACGAAACGAGAAATCGAAGTTTTACCGCTCGCTGCAAAAGGATATGGCAATAAAGAAATCGCCGAGAAACTATTTATTTCAGTAAAAACGGTCGAAGCGCATAAAGCAAAAATTATGGAAAAGTTAAAATTGAAAAGTCGTCCAGAATTAATCGAATATGCCCTTCGAAAAAAACTTTTAGATTTTTGAGTGGAAAGGTGCGTTTAATATGGCTGAAGTAGCGAATTTTAAGTTTTCATTGCCAGCGCTGCGCGTGTTGGAAAATGAACATCAATATTTAACTTATTTAATGGAAGAGTGGCATCTTATCGTATTGGCATTTGAACGTAATGTTTATACAGTGGAAGAAGGTAGAGAAGCGCTTGGCACATTAAGAAAATTAATCGTTAATTTTATTGAACCATTGAAAAATCATACCGATAAAGAGGAAACATTTTTATTTCCAATGTTGTCGAAATATGTAGGAGATGAGCAAGGTCCTGTAATGGCAACGGAAGAAGAACATGAAGAAATTGATGCGTATATCGGTCATTTTTTGCATCATACATTGGGTGATTTAAGTCAATTTACAATGGAAGATATGCAAAAAGTTGTTGGGGATGCGGCGGAAGCTTTTGAAGTGATTACCGTCCATTTTGTGAAAGAAGAATCGATTTTATTTCCAATGGTAGATAATGTTTTACGAATTGAAGAACAAGATCAGCTTTATGAGCAATTGTATACACCGATTATAAAAATGGATTCTTAGAAGATACAGGTTTTCCCCTTAAACGAATAGGGAAATCCCCGATTTAGGTATGAAAGAATAAAAGATATAATGAAATAGAATCTCAATCATTCATTACTATAAAATAAGTAGGTGGTTTGCTTGATCAAAAAAGTTCAATTACCATTACAAACATTAAACTTAACGATAGGCTTTGCGGTTTGGGTATTAATTTCATCTTTATTACCGTTTATTGTTGAAGATATTACGATACCTGCTGAGAAACTCGCAATCGTTACAGCTGTACCGATTGTTCTTGGATCTGTTTTACGAATTCCTTTTGGATACTATGCAAATATTATTGGTGCGAGACTTGTTTTTCTCATTAGTTTTCTTTTATTGTTATTTCCAGTTTTTTATATTAGCGCTGCATCATCATTTATGGATCTCATTATTGGTGGAACATTCCTAGGGATTGGAGGCGCTGTGTTTTCAGTTGGTGTAACGTCTTTACCAAAATATTACCCGAAAGAAAAGCATGGGCTCGTCAATGGGATTTACGGAATGGGGAACTTAGGGACTGCGGTTTCCACGTTTTCTGCTCCTATCATTGCAGCGCAAATTGGTTGGTCTGCAACAGTTAAGTTATATCTAATTGTTCTATTAGTCTTCGCGGCACTAAACTTTTTCTTAGGCGATAAAGACGAACCAAAAGTGAAAACTTCTATTACTGAGCAGATTAAAAGTGTTTATAAAGATGAAAAGCTATGGTTCTTTTCATTATTCTATTTTATTACATTCGGTTCGTTCGTCGCATTTACAGTTTTTTTACCAAACTTCTTAGTATCTTACTTTGCCATTGATAAAGTAGATGCGGGAATGCGAACGGCTGGATTTATTGTCCTTGCAACATTTATGCGTCCTCTTGGTGGTTGGTTAGGTGATAAATTCCCACCGTTAAATTTATTAATGGCTTGTTTCGCAGGGTTAACTGCGGCGGCGGTGGTCCTTGCATTTTCACCGTCAATTGCTTTGTATACTGTCGGATGTTTAATTATCGCAGTTTGTGCCGGTCTTGGAAATGGCTTGATATTTAAATTAGTACCGATGTATTTTAATAAACAAGCGGGGATTGTGAATGGGATTGTCTCAATGATGGGTGGACTTGGTGGATTTTTCCCACCATTATTACTAGCGGCTGTCTATTCCATGACAGGTTCATATTCAATTGGATTTATGGCATTTTCCCAAGTAGCACTCGTTAGTTTTGTCCTTGTTATTTGGCTGTACTATATGGATCGTCTAAAACTCTCTTCAGAAGTATTCGAGTCTACTGGTCAAGGAATTCTTGTAACGAATGCGGAAGGAACGATTGAAACGGTTAACCCAGCATTCACTGAATTGACGGGTTATTCTGAAGAAGAAGTCGTTGGACGAAACCCAAATATACTCAGTTCAGGAAAACAGTCTTCTGACTTTTACACATCGATGTGGAGCCAAATTGGTCAAGAAGGTGAATGGGAAGGCAAGTTGTGGAATAAACGAAAGAACGGCGAAGAATACTTAGAGTTACTAACGATTCATACGATTAAAGATAAATCTGGGGAAGTCGTTCGTTATGTAGGAACATTTACAGATATTACACCAGAGTAAAGAAGAGGGCATTCGGTCATATTACCGGACGCCCTTACTCTATTCTTTTAAGAAATGAGGGATTTGGGTTGGAAGAACGTTATTCCCGGCAAATATTATTTTCACCAATTGCTGAAGAAGGTCAGCGTCATATTTCAAAATCGACGGTACTGATCATCGGTTGCGGTGCGCTTGGTACGGCAATATCAGAAACGCTTGTCCGTGCGGGTGTGAAGAAAATAATACTCGCAGATCGTGATTACGTCGAAGCGTCTAATTTGCAAAGACAACAATTGTTTACAGAAGAAGACGCGCGCCAAAAAATACCGAAAGTCATTGCAGCTAAACGGCGACTTGTAGAAATTCGTTCAAATGTTGAAATTGAAGTCGTATTGGATCATATTGATGGTGAAAAAATGGCGAAACTTGTAAAAGGCTGCGATTTATTACTCGATGCAACGGATAATTTTGAAACGAGATTAACGATGAATGATATTGCATGGAAATATAAAATTCCATGGATTTACGGCGCTTGCGTTGGAAGTACGAGCATTAGTTTTTCATTTATCCCCGGAAAAACACCTTGTTTTCAATGTTTACTGCCTGCATTGCCATCCGTGAATGAAACATGCGATACAGCGGGCATTATTGCACCGGCTGTTCAAATTACAGCATCACATCAAAGTGCAGAAGCATTGAAATGGTTATCAGGTAATCACGATGCAATGCGTACAAAAATGTTAACGTATGATTGTTGGCATAATACAAGCATTGAAGTAGGGATTTCCCGTTTACAAAAGTCGACTTGTCCAACATGTGGGGAAACGCCGAGTTATCCAGCATTAAACAGAGAGCATGAGACGAGTTTTGCTGTACTTTGTGGAAGAAATACAGTACAAGTGATTCCAGAGAAAAATCGTCTTCTAACACTTGAGGAAGTTGCAACAGTCGCGAACCGTTTAAATAAATCTTATAAAAAAACACCTTATTTTATAGAAATGATGATGAATGATTATCGAGCGATCATATTTAAAAATGGACGATTACTGATTCATGGTTTAAAAGATGTTCAAGAAGGAAGAAAAATTTATCATCAATACTTTGGATGAACAAGGAGGATAAAATGGCTAAGGAACATGAGTATTCAAAGAATCAATCATTAAAAATTGCTGTACTAACAGTGAGTGACACGAGACAAATGGAAACCGACCGCGGTGGAGATACGATTCGAGAGTTGCTGCGAGAATCGGGACATCAAATACTTACATCATTGATTTGCAAAGATGAACGTGTGGAGATTCAGCATGCCGTTGAATCATTAACGAATGATGAAAGCATTGACGCCGTTATTACGACAGGTGGTACGGGACTTGGTTTTCGGGATGTAACTGTTGAAGCCATTGAGCCATATTTCACAAAGAAGATTGTTGGCTTTGGAGAGTTATTTCGCATGTTAAGTTACACGGAAGATGTCGGTTCGAAAGCTTTATTAAGCCGTGCGGAAGCAGGCATTGTAAGGGAAAAAGCAGTATACATATTGCCGGGTTCGGTAAAAGCAGTACAACTTGCGATGAATAAATTGGTGTTACCGGAGTTACATCATATTGTTCATGAAATTACAAAGCATCGGAGTCGCTAGTAAAATCGACTTCAGATTTTACTAACACATCGCGATGCCTTGTAGTGATTTTGATATAATTAGTCTGTTTATCTTTCGTAGTCGCCGTTTTTTCCGCCTGTTTTTTTCATTAACATCGTTTGACCGATAATCATTTCTTTGCCGACTGCTTTACACATATCGTAAATAGTCAGTGCGGCAGCAGAAGCAGCTGTTAATGCTTCCATTTCAACACCTGTAAAGCCTTTTGTTTTCACTTCAGATTGAATCAAAATTTCGAAATGATTCGTTTCACGGTCAATAAACCAATCGAATTGTACATCGATTCCCGTTAGAGGGAGTGGATGGCACATTGGAATGATTGTTGCAGTATTTTTAGCTGCCATGACAGCGGCAATTTGTGCGACTGCAAAAACATCACCTTTTTTATTTGTTCCTTCGGCAATTTGGTTGTAAATTTCTTCATTAACAATAATTGATGATTTTGCGATAGCGACACGTACTGTTTCTTCTTTATGAGAAACGTCTACCATTTTGGCGCGACCTTGTTCATTAAAATGCGTTAGTTTAGACAAATCACTTCAATCCTTTCGAGAAGATTTACTTAAAGTATAGCAGAAATAGAGGGGGAAATTATAGCAATGCAGTCATTGATGAGAAAACCAATTCCAGTAAAAGAAGCCATTCAAAAAGTGATAGAATCCACAAGTTTAATAGGCATTGAAAAAGTGAAATTGGAAGAAGCTTATGGCCGTGTGTTAAGAGAACCAATTATTGCTAAACATGATGTGCCACCATTTGACCGTTCACCTTATGATGGCTTTGCAATTCGAGCAGAAGATTCTACTGGGGCATCAGGAAATCAACGGATTGAATTTCAAGTCATTGATGAAATTGGTGCGGGATATGTTGCGCGTCGCGGCCTTGAAAAAGGTGAAGCGATTCGTATTATGACAGGTGCGCCTATTCCAGAAAATGCGGATGCTGTTGTCATGTTAGAACAAACGGTTGAAGCGGAAAATACATTTACATTAAGAAAGCAATTTGAAGCTGGAGAAAATATTTCTGTTCAAGGAGAAGATGCGAAAGAAGGCGAAGTGTTAATTGAAGAAGGTGAAGTTATTCATCCAGGTACAACCGCTTTACTTGCCACATTCGGTTATGCGGAAGTAACTGTTGCTAAGAAGCCAGTTGTCGGTATTTTATCAACAGGTACTGAACTTCTTGAAGTAGATGAACCGTTAACACCAGGAAAAATTCGAAACTCCAACGGTCCGATGATTGCAGCACAACTGAAGCGTATGGATATTCCTTATCAATCTTACGGAATGCTTGGAGACGATTTGGAAGCTTGTTTAAGTACTGTAAAAAAAGCTTTGGCAGAAACGGATGTACTCATTACAACAGGCGGCGTTTCCGTCGGTGATTATGATTATTTACCGGCGATTTATGAGCGATTAGGTGCCGAAGTTTTATTTAATAAAGTGGCGATGCGTCCTGGCAGTGTAACGACAGTTGCGGTTTTAGGTGAACAAGTATTATTTGGTTTATCGGGAAATCCTTCCGCTTGTTTTACTGGTTTTGAATTATTTACACGTCCTGCATTACTCAAGATGATGGGGGCTAATAAGTTATATATGCCGAGAATGCAAGCGATACTTGGAGATGATTTTTCGAAGCCGAATCCGTTTACGCGTTTTATTCGCGCGGTTTTGGAAATGACTGATGAAGGGATGATCGCTACACCAGCAGGGTTCAATAAATCGAGTGCGGTTTCATCGATTGCTCGGGGAAATTGTATCATTGTTTTACCAAGTGGTACGCGAGGTTACACGAAAGGTGCGACGGTTGATCTTTTACTTCTCGGAAGTGAGACCGGTGTTTCGACATGGGATCTATGAAGGTTTTACAAGTCGTCGGCTTTAAAAATAGTGGCAAAACAACATTGATTTCACGTTGGATTCGTTTATTAAAAGAACAAGGGAAAACAGTTGCTGTCATCAAGCATCATGGACATCCTTCGGCGCTAGAACGTCCAGCCGAGCATACAGATGGTGTACAATATATAGACAATGGTGCTCAATCTTCAGTCGTTGCTGGAGGTGGCGGTGCGCAAATATTATTGAATGAAGAACCGAATTTCACACAGTTAATGGCGTACGTCAAAATCAATGAACCAGATGTTTTATTGATAGAAGGATTTAAAAAAGAACATCAACGAAAAGTAGTTTTATTGCGACAACAAGAAGATTGGGACGATCTACAGCAATTAACGAATATCGAAAAAGTTTTTCCGCATCGTGAAAAAGAAGGTTTTCCTTATTTGACAGACGAAGAGATAGATAAGTGGTTTTTACAATGGGTAAGGGAGCAATTATGATGAAAGCGTTTGAAATTGTCGAAGAACCAATTGAAATTCAAAAATATGCAGATTATGTACTCCATGCAGGTGCGGGTGCTGTAACAATTTTCACAGGAAATGTGCGCGAGTGGACACATGGCGTACGCACATTATATTTAGCTTATGAAGCATATATTCCAATGGCAGAGAAAAAACTTGCTGAGATTGGTGCTGAAATGGAAGAGAAATGGCCAGACATAAAAGTTTCGATTGTGCATCGAATTGGCGAACTCAAAATTTCCGATATTGCTGTTTTAATTGCAGTGTCATCACCCCATAGAAAAGCGGCATATGAGGCCAATGAATATGCAATTGAGCGTATTAAAGAAGTTGTGCCAATTTGGAAAAAAGAAATTTGGGAAGACGGGGAAGAATGGATTGGTGCTCAGAAAAAATATCCGACGAAAGGAAAAAAATCAAATGATTAAAGTATTTTATTTTGCACGTTTAAGAGAATTAACGGGAAAAGCAGAAGAAATTATCGAAGAAAAAGCCATGACTGTTGAACAACTTTTAGATTGGGCGGAAGAAAAATATCCTGGGTTTGGCAAAGATATGATCCATGTCGCGGTCAATGAAGAATATGCGCTTCAAGAAGATATCATTCAATCAGGCGATACTTGTGCATTTATTCCGCCAGTGAGTGGTGGATGAAAACGATTGGAATTGTATTAGCTGGAGGATTATCGAGAAGATTTGGCTCGCCAAAAGCATTTGCAGAGCTAAATGGCAAACACTTCTATGAATATGCAGTTGAAGCGCTTATACCTTATTGTGACGACATTATAATTGTGACAAGACCGGATTTTATAAATCGGTTTCCAAAGCAATTCAATGTCATCACAGATGAACCAGATTATTTCGGGGAAGGTCCACTTGCTGGAATTTATAGCGCAATGAAAAATGAAGAAGCGACGCGCTATATTGTGCTACCTTGTGATATGCCTTATATGAACGCTTCTTTAATTGGTAAATTCATCGAGTATGCTGAAGGAAATATTATCGCAGTAAAACTAAATGGTCAATATCACCCACTTGTATCGATTTGGCCGCACGGGATCGTAAAAGATTTAAAAAACACATTAGATCGGAAACAACTTCGTGTGACACCATTTTTGGAAAGCGTTCAAGTAAAGTGGATAGATGGGGATCTGCTTGCGAAAGATTCAACCATCAGACTGAAAAATATTAATCGTCAAACGGATTTAGAAAGAGGTGATAAAAGATGAATGCAATTGTCGATAAGCTTGGCAGACCTATTCGAGATTTAAGAATATCGGTTACAGATCGTTGTAATTTCCGTTGCACATATTGTATGCCGAAAGAAATTTTTGGCGATGATTATGCATTTTTGCCGAAAAATGAGCTTTTATCATTCGAGGAAATTGAACAATTTGCACGGATCTTTGCAAGACTAGGCGTAAGAAAACTTCGTATTACAGGTGGAGAACCACTGATGCGTAAAGACATTGCAAAACTGATTGAACGTCTTTTAAAAATTGAAGGCATTGAAGATATCGGACTGACGACAAATGCCGTTTTATTACGTCAACACGGAAAAGCGCTTTATGAGGCGGGACTCCGTCGATTAAATATTAGTTTGGACGCATTAGACCCAGAAGTATTTGGCACTATAAATGGTCGTGGTGTAAAGCCAGACTTCATTTTGAAAAATATTGAGTATGCACAGCAATTAGGCTTTGAAATTAAAGTCAATATGGTTGTTGAAAAAGGTGTTAACGAACAAGAAATTATTCCAATGGCAACTTATTTTAAAGAACGTGGTATTATGCTAAGGTTTATTGAGTTTATGGATGTTGGCAATGACAATGGATGGAGTTTTAAAAAGGTCGTCACAAAACAAGAAATTTATCGTCTTTTAAAAGAGACATTTCATATAGAACCAGCTGAACAACATTATTACGGAGAAGTTGCAAAACGTTATCGATACAAAGATAATGACGTAGAAGTAGGTTTTATCACTTCTGTTTCAGAGTCATTTTGTTCGACTTGCACAAGAGCGCGATTATCTTCTGATGGAAAACTATTTACTTGTTTATTTGCTTCAGATGGCTTCGATTTAAAGTCTTTAATTCGCAGTGGGCAGACAGAAGAAGCATTGGCTGAAGCGATTCAGAAAGTTTGGGCAGGACGTGCGGATCGTTATTCAGATGAAAGAACCGAACAAACGGCAAAAAATCGTAAAAAAATTGGTATGGGTTATATTGGTGGATAAGCATTCTTAAAAAAGAGAAAAAGCGGGGGATTGGCGATGAAGCAAATTGTATATATTACAAGAAAACTACCAGAAGAAGTCGTTGCACCGTTACGAGAGAAGTTTACCGTACGCATGTGGGAAGAAGAGGAGATTGTTGTCCCAAAAGAAATATTACTAGAAGAAGCAAAGTCAGCACATGCGTTATGGACAACAATTACTGACCAAATTACGCGAGAAGTAATGGAAAATGCACCGAATTTAAAAGTCGTCTCTAATTTTGCAGTTGGCTTTAATAATATTGATATTAAAGCAGCTAAAGAGCTTGGCATTACGGTAACGAATACACCAAATGTTTTAACGGAAACAACTGCGGACCTTGCATTTGCTTTACTGCTTGCATCTGGTCGTCGAATTACAGAAGCCGAAGCGATGTTACGTGGTGGCAAGTGGACGTCTTGGTCACCGATGCAATTAACGGGCATGGATGTCTTTGGCGCTACGCTAGGCATTGTTGGAATGGGGAGAATTGGCGAAGCCGTTGCGAAACGCGCAAGAGGCTTTGAAATGAATATTTTGTATCATAACCGCACGCGTAAAATGGATACAGAAGAAATGTATGGCTATGAGTATGTGGATTTAGATGATTTATTAAAGCGTGCTGATTTTGTGTTAATTTTAGCGCCATTAACGGAAAAGACGAAGAACTTAATTGCCAAAAGAGAATTAAGTTTAATGAAGGAAACGGCTGTTTTAGTAAATGCTTCACGTGGAGGCATTGTCAATGAACAGGATCTGTATGAAGCGCTTAAAGCGGGAGAAATTTGGAGTGCAGGCTTAGATGTATTTGAAACGGAACCAGTTTCTGTCGATCATCCACTGTTGACACTGCCGAATGTTACCGCACTTCCGCATATTGGAAGCGCTAGTATTCAAACGCGATTAGCAATGATGAAATTAAATGAACGAGCAATTGGTGATGTATTAGAAGGTCGCGTCCCAAATCATATTGTCGTTTAATTCCGAAAGAGGCATTCAGAAAAAGTGTTTTTTATCACTTTCTGAATGCTTTTTTTCTTGGAAAAAGGGAATGGTTCATTAATTAGAGAATAGGCTATAGAAGGTCATTTTATATTCATGAAAGGGGTGTTTTCATTGGATTTTACATTTACTGAAGAGCAAAACATGTTGCGTAAGACCGTTCGTACTTTTGTTGACAAGGAAATTATGCCCAATATTGCAAAATGGGATAGAGAAGGGGCATTTGATCCAAAAATTTATAAAAGGCTGGCGGATCTTGGGTTAATGGGTGTTTGTGTTCCGACAAAATATGGTGGGAGTGGGATGGATTATAACGCGCTTGCCATTGTTTGTGAAGAATTAGAACGTGGAGATACGGCTTTTCGAACGGCGGTTTCCGTTCATATCGGATTAAATAGTTTATCACTTTTACAGTGGGGAAATGACATGCAAAAAGAAAAGTATTTAATTCCACAAGCAAAAGGAAAGAAAATCGGTGCATTCGGCTTAACAGAACCTGCTGCAGGTTCGGATGTTGTCGCTTTACAAACGACTGCTGTCAAACAAGGGGATTATTATCTTTTAAATGGACAAAAAACTTGGATTTCTCTATGTGATGTGGCCGATCATTTTTTAGTTTTTGCTTATACGGGAGATCGGGCGAAAAAGCATCAGTCAATCTCTGCATTTATTGTTGAAAGGACTTGGGAAGGTTTTTCATCTGTTGCGACGAAAGGGAAACTCGGAATACGTGCAGGAAATACAGGGGAATTATTTTTTGAAGATGTCAAAGTTCCAAAAGAAAATTTACTTGGAGAAGAAGGAGAAGGTTTTAAAATTGCCATGTCTGCGCTTGATAATGGACGTTTCACAGTTGCTGCTGGAGCGGTTGGGCAAATCGAGGCTTGTATAGAAGCGAGCATTCAGTACTGTAAAACAAGAAAAACATTCGGTAAAGAAATTGGCAAACATCAACTTGTCCAACAAATGCTTGCCAATATGGAAGCAGGTTATCAAATGAGTCGTCTTCTAGTTTATAAAGCTGGAGAAATGAAAAATAAAGGCATTCGCAATACAAGAGAAACTTCTTTAGCTAAATGGCAAGCTTGTAATTTTGCCAATCAAGCAGCAGATGATGCAGTGCAAATTCATGGTGCATATGGCTTTTCAGACGAGTATCCAGTGGAACGTTATTTAAGAAATTCTAAAGCACCTGTCATTTATGAAGGAACAAGAGAAATTCATACAATTATGCAAGCAGAGTATTTATTGGGAGAGCGGGAAGATAAAGTATTAAATAAAATGTTACCTTCTTGGGAAAAGGAGATTCAATAATTCAGACTTTTTACGCAAAAATAAAAATATTTGAAGAAAATGTGACGTAAAAAGAATGTTGTCATGAGAACATTGTAAGCGGATTCAGCAAATGTTAATTATTCCAAATTGACATTCAATTCAAAGAAATCAGTTGACTATAAATTGAATACGGGGTAAGATAGCATCAATCACAAACGAGCACGATATTTATTTTATCGTTCTCAAACAAAAATAAAATTTAAAGGACAATGAATCGTTCATATCCTTTATGATAAAAGAAATCGTTGATGAGGTTAAAGTAAATAGATTCTTGTATTTCCAGAGAGTCGGTATTGGTGTGAACCGACAATACAACTATTTGCGACATCCCCTCGGAGAGAATGGCTGAATGAAATATTCTACTAGGTCATTCCGGGCGTAACAGTTTACGCTCGTTAACAAAGAATAGAGTCATTGATTCTATTCACGAGGCAGTGTAATTTTGCTGCAAACAAGGGTGGTACCATGAAAGCTTTTTCATCCCTGTGTAAAGAATATCTTTGCGCGGGGTTTGAGAGAGCTTTTTTATATTGACTGGTTAAAAAATACGTCAGGAGGAGTTTTGCAATGAATACTGGAGGTCAGGCAGTGAAAGTATTAAATGATGAACCTAAACATGTCGAGGAAAACAAGCAAGTGATTGATGGGTCAGCAGTACTCATTCAAGCTTTAAAAGATCAAGGGGTAGACGTTGTCTTTGGCTATCCTGGCGGTGCGGTACTTCCAATTTACGATGCATTATATAAAAATCCAATTAAACATATACTTGCTCGTCACGAACAAGGCGCGATTCATGCAGCAGAAGGATATGCACGTGTTTCAGGAAAAACGGGTGTGGTCATTGCGACATCTGGACCGGGTGCTACGAATCTTGTAACAGGAATTACAGATGCAATGATGGATTCTTTGCCACTGGTTATTTTCACAGGGCAAGTTGCTCAAGGCGTTATTGGAACAGATGCATTCCAAGAAGCTGATATTATCGGAATTACGCAACCTATTACAAAATATAATTGCCAAGTTACAAGTTTGAAAGACTTGCCAAGGATAGTTAAAGAAGCTTTTCATATTGCGTCTACAGGTCGAAAAGGTCCTGTGCTCGTAGATATACCAAAAAACATTGCTACTGAATTATTTGAACCAACGGAAGATGATAATTCTGATGAAGTGAATTTACCAGGCTATCAACCGACGACGAAACCAAATTTCTTACAAGTTCAGAAAGCAGTGAAAGCATTAAGTGAAGCGAAGAAGCCGCTCATTCTTGCAGGTGCAGGAATCCTTCATGCAGGTGCTGTAGAAGAATTTAAAACATTTGTTGAAGAACATCAAGTTCCTGTCGTAAATACATTACTTGGTTTAGGAAGTATTCACGGTGAGCATGACCTGTTTTTTGGAATGGCAGGTATGCATGGGATGTATACGGCGAATAAGGCGCTAAGCGAATGTGATTTACTTCTTAATATTGGTGCAAGATTCGACGATCGACTTACAATGAACTTGGATAGATTTGCACAAAACGCAAAAGTGATTCACATAGATATTGATCCAGCTGAAATTGGTAAAAACGTTGAAACAGCTATTCCAATCGTTGCAGACGCAAAAGAAGCATTGAAAGAACTAATTAAACAACAAACAGCATCACCAAGTGCAAAGGAATGGATTGCAGAGTTGCAGCAATCAAGGGAAGAATATCCACTTTGGTATAAAGAAGATGCTGAAAATTTATTGCCGCAACAAGCATTAGAGCATATTCACCGCATTACAAAAGGTGAGGCGATTGTTACAACAGATGTTGGGCAACATCAAATGTGGACGGCGCAATACTATTCATTAAATAACCCAGATCATTGGGTGACATCTGGTGGACTTGGAACGATGGGCTTTGGCTTTCCAGCTGCAATTGGTGCCCAACTAGCGAAGCCAGAAAAAACAGTAGTTTCAGTTGTAGGGGATGCGGGCTTCCAAATGACCGCACAAGAACTATCTCTACTTCAAGAACTCAGAATACCTGTAAAAGTCGTAATATTGAATAACAGAAGTCTTGGTATGGTGCGACAATGGCAGCAAACATTTTATGATGAAAGATATTCGGAGTCACTGATTCCGGTACAACCGGACTTCATAAAATTAGCGGAAGCCTATGATTTAAAAGGTTATCGCATTGAAACAGCTGAAGAAGCAGAGGCTATTTTCAAAGAAGCACTTCTGTCTGATGAACCTGTTGTCATCGATTGTCGCGTCAAACAACTTGAAAATGTTTATCCAATGGTTGCGCCAGGTAAAGGGTTGGATGAAATGATTGGGGTGAAAGCATAATGCGAAGAGTCATTACAGTGACAGTGATTAATCAAAGTGGTGTCCTAAATCGGGTGACAGGTCTTCTGATGAAGCGTCAATTTAATATTGAAAGCATTACAGTTGGTCATACCGAACAGCATGGGATGTCTAAAATGACGTTTCTCGTAAATGTTGAAGATGAGCGCAAAATTGAACAATTTACGAAGCAATTACAAAAGCAAATTGACGTCATTAAAGTCGATGATATTACCGACAAGTCGATGGTTATGCGGGAGCTCGCGCTCGTTAAAGTCATTTCACCACCACATATGAGAAGTGAAATGAATAGTGTAGTGGAACCATTTAGAGCGACAATTATTGATACGGGCAAAAATGTTGTGACGTATCAAGTGACAGGAAATCCTGAAAAGATTGAAGCTTTTATTGACTTGATCAGACCTTATGGCATTAAAGAATTAACACGAACAGGTGCGACAGCATTCGTTCGTGAAACACAAAAATCGGAAAAAGCACAACTATCAATTTTAAAATAAAACTAAAACAAAAACTCAGGGGGAATTTATAATGGCTAAAATGTACTATAACAACGATATCAACGAAGGTGTTTTACAAGGAAAGAAAATTGCAATCATCGGATACGGATCACAAGGTCATGCACATGCACAAAACTTGAAAGACTCAGGTTTTGACGTAGTTGTTGGAGTTCGTCCAGGAAAATCATTCGATGCTGCAAAAGAAGACGGCATGAATGTTACAACAGTAAAAGAAGCGGCTGAACAAGCGGATGTTGTGATGGTTCTTCTACCAGATGAGCTGCAGAAGAAAGTTTACGAAGAAGAAATTGAAGCATCACTTTCAGAAGGAAAAGCACTCGTCTTTGCACATGGCTTTAACGTTCATTTCGATGAAATTAAACCACCAGCAGATGTTGACGTATTCCTAGTCGCACCAAAAGGACCGGGGCATCTTGTGCGTAGAACATTTGAAGCAGGCGCAGGTGTACCAGCATTATTTGCAGTTTATCAAGACGCAACAGGCAATGCTCAAGAGCTTGCACTTGCTTATGCAAAAGGTGTTGGTGGGGCGCGTGCGGGTGTTCTTGAAACGACATTTAAAGAAGAAACTGAAACGGATCTATTCGGTGAGCAAGCAGTGCTTTGCGGTGGAACAACTGCACTTGTGAAGGCAGGATTTGAAACTTTAGTTGAAGCGGGTTATCAGCCGGAACTTGCATATTTTGAAACTTTACATGAACTAAAACTAATTGTAGACCTGATGTATGAAGGTGGACTTTCAGGCATGCGTTACTCAATCTCAGACACAGCACAATGGGGTGACTATGTAGCAGGAGATCGCATTGTAGACGCAGGTACGAAAGAAAGAATGAAAGAACTCCTTTCAGAAATTCAATCAGGTGAATTCGCAAGAGGATGGATTAAAGAAAATGCGGATGGACGTCCGAACTTTAACGCAATTACAGAAAAAGAAGAAAAGCATAGCATTGAGGAAGTTGGAGGAAGACTTCGTGAAATGATGCCATTTGTAAATGCATCTAAAAAACAACAAGAGAAAGAAGTGGTGGCAGGTGCGGAAGATTGACATATTCGACACGACATTAAGAGACGGTGAACAAGCTGCAGGCATTAACTTAAATACAGCAGAGAAACTAGAAATTGCACGTCAGCTAGAAAGGTTCGGGGCAACAATTATCGAAGCAGGATTTCCTGCTTCGTCCCCCGGCGATTTCGATGCAGTCCAAAAAATTGCGAAAACGGTGAAAAACTCGATTGTCACAGGACTTGCAAGAACGGTTCAAAAAGATATTGATGCTGCATGGGAAGCGTTAAAAGTAGGGCAACAACCTCATGTTCATGTGTTTTTGGCAACATCGCCGATTCATATGGAATATAAACTGAAGAAATCTCCAGAAGAAGTTGTAGAGCTTGCAGTGGAATCTGTAAAATATGCAAGTAAGAAATTTCCACTCGTTCAATGGTCAGCAGAAGATGCATCACGTTCGGATAAAGAGTTCCTCGTCCATATTATTAACAAAGTTATTGCTGCTGGTGCAAATGTGATTAATATTCCAGATACAGTTGGCTATGCAACGCCAGCCGAATATGGTGCGTTATTTAAATATTTAAAAGAAAATGTTACAGGAATCGACAAAGTAAAATTATCAGCACATTGTCATAATGATTTAGGGATGGCAACAGCAAATACAATTGCTGCAATTGAAAATGGGGCTGATCAAATTGAAGGAACAATCAATGGTATTGGCGAAAGGGCCGGAAACGTTGCACTTGAAGAGATTGCGGTAGCACTTCATACGCGACAAGATTTTTACGGATTTGGTACGGATGTTCATTTGAAAGAAATTAAAAGAACGAGTCAATTAGTCAGTCAGTTAACAGGAGTTGTGATTCAACCAAATAAGGCGGTTGTCGGAAAGAATGCATTTGCACATGAGTCAGGCATTCATCAAGACGGTATGTTGAAACATCCGGAAACGTATGAAATTATTACGCCGGAATTAATCGGAGAAACGGCTGTTCCACTCGCACTCGGGAAACATTCGGGACGCCATGCATTTAAAGATCGTGCGGTTTCAATGGGCTTTGATTTAAGTGAAGAAAAAATCAATGAAGCATTCATTGCATTTAAAGAACTCGCGGATCGTAAAAAAGAAATTACAGAAGATGATTTATTCGTCCTCTTTACAGATAAGCAAATAGATAGTGGAGATACACCAGTTTATGAATTGAAAAATGTACAAGTGCAATATGGAACGGCAAATGTACCAACAGCAACAGTTACTGCGATTACACCAGATGGTGAAGAAGTGAGTAAAGCAGCGACAGGTTCAGGTTCTGTGGAAGCAATTTTCAATACATTGGAAGAACTTGTACCAGGTAAAGTGCATATTCTCGATTATCGTGTCACTTCAGTTGGAAAAGGTCGCGATGCACTCGGCGAAGCACTTGTCAATTTAAGTTATGACGGCAACTCTACAACAGGTCGAGATGTTGCGCAAGACGTATTAGAGGCATCGGCAAAAGCTTATTTAAATGCTGTCAATCGTCAACTAATTAAAGAAGATTTACAAGGAAAACAACAAGCGGCAATTTTATAATACAACAAGGAAGGAATGGTCGATATGAGAAAGAAAGTAGCGGTTTTACCAGGTGACGGAATTGGTCCAGAAGTGATGGAAGCGGCGGTAAAAATTCTACAAGTCATTGGAAGAAGATATAAATGGACATTCGACGTAGAATTCGGTGCAATTGGTGGAGACGCGATTGAGAAATATAATTCGCCATTCCCGGAAGAAACACGTACGCTTTGTGAAAATAGTGATGCAGTTCTGTTAGGTGCTGTAGGCGGTCCGAAATGGGATCAAAACCCACCAGAAATGCGTCCGGAAAAAGGATTACTTGCACTGCGAAAACATTTTGATCTGTTCGCAAATTTAAGACCTGTAGACGCAATTCCTGCGCTTTTAAAAGCATCACCCTTAAAAGAAGAAGTGGCACGAGAAGTTAATTTATTAATCGTTCGTGAATTAACAGGCGGATTATATTTCGGAGAACCGAGTCGAAAAACAGAAAAGTCAGCTGTTGATACACTTGTTTATACGAGAGAAGAGATTGAAAGAATCGTTGATAAAGCATTTGAATTTGCGCGTCTGCGTAAAGGGAAACTAACGTCGGTTGATAAAGAAAACGTTCTACAATCGAGTAAATTATGGCGTGAAGTTGTGAAGGAAAAAGCAAAAGGTTATCCAGATGTAGAAGTTGAACATATGCTTGTCGATTCAGCAGCGATGCAGCTTGTCACAAACCCGAGTGCATTTGATGTTGTCGTTACAGAGAATATGTTTGGCGATATTTTAAGTGATGAAGCATCTGTCATCACGGGATCACTTGGTGTCATGCCATCCGCAAGTTTAGGTGCAGATGGATTTGGCGTTTACGAACCAGTCCATGGTAGTGCACCACAACTTACAGGACTAGGAAAAGCAAATCCAGCAGCTTCAATTTTATCAGTTGCTATGATGTTAAAATATTCATTTGGTTTAGAAGAAGCAGCTTCAGCAGTAGAGGAAGCAGTGTATGCAGTGTTTAATGATGATTGCTTTACAGAAGATGTAGCATCGGAAGATCAACGCGCACTTTCAACAGCAGAATGGACGGAGAAAGTCATCCATGAACTAGATTTACAATCTGTTTCAGATGATATTATGTTCACTTATATTTAAGAAGGGGAAGGGTAAAATGGCAAAAACAATTATCGAAAAAGTCTGGAATCAACATATTGTACATGAAGAACAAGGGAAGCCTGATTTGCTCTATATCGACCTTCATCTATTACATGAAGTGACATCGCCGCAAGCTTTTGAAGGATTGCGTCTTGCGAATCGTAAAGTGCGTCGCCCAGATTTATGCTTCGCTACGATGGATCATAATGTTCCGACTAAAAACTTGCCATTTTTCAACGATCCAATCGCGAAAAAGCAAGTAACGACATTAGAGAAAAACTGTGAGGAATTTGGGATTCAGTTAGCGAATATGGAGCATCCTGACCAAGGAATTGTGCATATTATTGGTCCGGAACTCGGCTTAACACAACCGGGCAAAACGATTGTTTGTGGAGATAGTCATACATCAACACATGGTGCGTTTGGTGCGATTGCTTTTGGTATCGGAACGAGTGAAGTTGAACATGTGCTGTCAACGCAAACTTTATGGCAAGCACGTCCAAAAACGATGGAAGTTCGGATTAACGGAGAACTAGGTTTTGGCGTAACTGCAAAAGATATTATTTTAGCAATCATTGCCAAATTTGGTATCGATATGGGGAATGGCCATATTATCGAATATACGGGTGAAGCGATTCGCAATTTAACAATGGAAGAACGAATGACCATTTGTAATATGTCTATTGAAGCGGGAGCGAAAGCAGGGTTAATCAGCCCGGATGAAACGACAATTGCTTATTTAAAAGGTCGTAAATATGTTCCGTCAGGTGAAGCATTTGACGAAGCTGCGAAAGATTGGTTAGCACTTGCGACAGATGAAGGCGCAGTTTATGATACCGTCGTTGAAATAGACGCTGATGAAATTGAACCATTTGTCACTTGGGGAACGAATCCGTCAATGGGTTCAGGTATTTCAAATCGTGTACCTTCAACTAATGATTATTCAACTGAAATTGAGAAAGAAACATTAACGAAAGCGCTCGATTACATGGGACTTGAAGAAAATATGCCGTTAACATCAATTGATATTCAACATGTCTTTATTGGCTCTTGTACGAATGCGAGATTAAGTGATTTACGCGCTGCTGCAAAAGTAGTAGAAGGCAAAAAAGTGCATCCAAATGTTACAGCGATTGTTGTACCAGGTTCTCGTACCGTGAAAAAACAAGCTGAAGAAGAAGGATTAGATCAAGTTTTCTTAGAAGCGGGTTTTGAATGGCGTGAGTCGGGATGTAGTATGTGTTTAGCCATGAATGATGATGTTGTCCCAGCAGGAGAACGTTGTGCTTCGACTTCGAATCGAAACTTTGAAGGACGACAAGGTACGGGCGCTAGAACACATTTAGTCAGTCCACCAATGGCTGCGGCTGCTGCGGTAAAAGGTCATTTTGTAGATGTAAGAGAAATGAGCGTCACGCATGCTGAATAAATATTTGAAGGGAGCGGCTGATGAATGGAACCTATTAATCAAGTGAAAAGTGTCATTACGCCATTAAATCGAACGAATGTCGATACCGATCAAATTATTTCTAAAGAGTTTTTAAAAAGAATTGAAAGAACCGGTTTTGGACAATATTTATTTTATCATTGGCGCTTCGATGCTGAAGGCAATGAAAGAAAAGATTTCGTACTAAATGATGAACGTTTTAAAGATTCTACTGTTTTAGTTGCACATGAAAACTTTGGTTGCGGTTCTTCAAGAGAACATGCTCCTTGGTCAATTTATGATTATGGGTTTAAAGTAGTCATTGCACCAAGTTTTGCGGATATTTTTTATAATAACTGCATGAAAAATGGATTGCTGCCAATTACTTTATCAGTAGAGCAAGTGGAAGAATTACTGAAAAAAGGTCAACAAAGTCAATATTCGATAGAAGTAAATTTAGCTGACCAAAAAGTAACGACAGAAGACGGCGCAACCTATGCTTTCTCTATCGATCCTTATTATAAAAAGATGTTATTAAACGGTTGGGATGAAATCGAATTGACAATTCAATATGAAGATGCAATTCGTGCATACGAACAAAAACAACAGGCAATTTAAAAACCATCTACTAAAATGACGGGGCTCATTTTAGTAGATGGTTTTTTGTTGAGTACAAAGACTTTTTTATGCATAGTTTATTAAAGGGGGTTAATTTTTTGATTATTAAAAATAAATGTAAGCGCTTTATGTAAAGTTATTGTATAATTAAAGGTGAACTATTGTAAATTATATATTAAGAATTTGTAAAAGTTAGTTATCTCGAAGGGCTCAGCAATAAAAGATGGGAGGTTAATGAAAATGAAAAACGAGAAGTTTGTTTCAATGGTCCAGAAAGCATTACAAAAACCAGCGGCTGTTGTGGAGAATCTTGGAATCATTGGTGGGATGACAAATTTAAATTATTTAGTCGATGTAGATGGAAAATCGTATGTTGTAAGGATTCCGGGACATGGTACATCTTCACTGATTGACAGAGCGAGAGAAATCCAAAACTTGAAATTAGGTTCAGCACTAGGGATTAATCCAGAACTTGTTTATTTTAATATTGAGTCTGGCATGAAAATTACGGAGACAATTGAAGATGCACGTCCTTTAACGAAGGAAGAAAATATGAATCTAGATCTACTACAAAAAGTTACAACAATTTTTAGAACCTTGCATCATTCGGAAGAGAAAATGAATCATGCTTTTCATTTATTTGCGATGATGGAAGAATATGAAATGCTTGCTATAGAAGCAGGGAGCGATTTTTATAAAGGATTTGAGAAAGTAAAAAACGAAGTCAAACTTTTGCAACATGAATACAGTCAAATGCCTATTGAGCAAGCACCCTGTCATATTGATCCGGCATGTTCTAACTTCTTAATCGCAAAAGATGAAAAAATGTATTTGATTGATTGGGAATATGGTGGAATGTTCGATCCATTATGGGATATTGCGGCATTTTCTTTAGAGGCAGGACTTGGGATTAAAGAGGAAAAAGATTTTTTTGAATTGTATTTTGGTCGAACTGTAACGGAAGAAGAGCAAGAGAGAATTTTTATGCATAAAATTTTCCAAGATTACTTATGGAGTTTATGGACATTATTTAAAGAAGAGCAAGGAGACAATTTTGGTCTATATGGGCGACATCGATTTGAACGCGCCAAAACAAATATTCAATTATATAAACTTCGTTATGGCATGAAATTTACTGCTCAATAAATCGTGAAAAGGAATGAAGATAGAGAAATGGATTGTGACGAAAATCATTTGAAAAAAGCTCTACTATAGAAGCAATGGAAAAATCTCCAATCATTCCATTGCTTTTAGTGTGGATAAAAATAGGAAAGTGTAAATTCCGAACTTTAAGTATCAGTATACAGGTAATCCTCCGAAAGTTTTGTAACATCTGTAAAAGGTTTACCTTTTGTGATAAAGATGTTATCTTGATAAAGTCTAAAAAAATACAGTTACGGCTATGAAAACGCTTCCTGCCTATTTTCAGTGAAGTGATTTTTTCTTTTATTTTGTATGAATAGTGAAATATAAAAATAACAGTAATTGATAATTTAGCATTCAAAAAGATTCTAGATATAGCCGACTACACATTTACAAATTTTAAAGGAGGATATATATATGGATTTTTCACCTTGGGTTTTATTCACAGATATCGGATTAATCTCGTTGCTATTGCTAGCAGGAACAATTATTCGAGCGAAAGTTAAAGTCGTTCAGCAAATGTTTTTGCCTGCCAGTATTATCGCGGGACTTCTAGCTTTAGCATTTGGTCCAAATGGTTTAGATTGGCTGCCATTCTCTGATCAAATGGGCACATATCCAGGCATTTTAATTGCCATTATTTTTGGTACATTGCCTTTACTTTCTCCACGTATTGACTGGAAAGCGATTAAAACAAGAGTTGGAAGTATGTGGGCATATTCACAACTTGCAATGGTCTTAATGTGGGGTAGTGGTTTATTATTCGCTATGTTATTTTTAAATCCATTTTGGGATGATTTGCATAATGGATTTGGTTTATTATTAGCGGCTGGATTTGTTGGTGGTCATGGTACTGCAGCAGCAATCGGTGATACGTTTGCGCAAAATGGTTGGGAAGAAGCTAAATCCCTAGCAATGACTTCTGCAACAATCGGGATTATTAGTTCGATTTTAATCGGAATTTTATTTATCAAACGTGGTTCTGCAAAAGGGCATACATCATTCCTTGCTTCTTTCTCAGAATTACCGAATGAATTAAGAACGGGTCTAATCCCTCCAGGACAACGTGTGAAATCAGAAACAGATACGGTTTCATCGATTTCAATTGATCCTTACGTATTTCATTTGTCAATTGTGACAATTATCGCATTAGGCGGATATTATTTAAGTCAACTTGGAGAATCATTACTGCCAAACGTTGCAATTCCGGCATTCTCATTAGCATTTTTAGTGGGACTTGTTGTGAAGAAGATTATGAACGTTACAAATACGGATAAATATATGAGTACAGCGGTAGTCGATCGCATTAGTGGAAGTGCAACTGATATATTGGTTGCTTTCGGAATTGGGTCGATTAGTATTTCAGTCGTTGTTGATAACGCAGTACCACTTATTCTATTATTTATTTTTGGTTTGTTTTATGCGTTTATGTTCTTCTCGATTTTCTCGAAACGCTTTTTCGAAGAATTTTGGTTTGAAAAAGGAATTTTTACATGGGGATGGACGACAGGTACAGTCGCGATGGGAATGGCATTACTTCGAATTGTTGACCCAAAATCTGAAAGTAAAACACTTGATGATTATGGTTTAGCTTATATTCCAATTGCACCTGTTGAAATTTTATTGGTGACATTTGCACCAATCTTTGTGCTAAATTCACAAGGCTGGGTATTCTTATCAATCGTTGCTGCATTCTCGGCAGTTATTGTCTTTATGTCTTGGCGTTATAAATGGCTTACAAAAGCCGCAAAATAGGAAGGCGGTCTCGAAGAATTTCTTCGGGACGCCTTTTTATTTTTCGCTGAAGATATGGAGAGCCGGAAATAATCGATTTTTAACTTTCGAGACAAGTCCAGTGTTATAATTAAGAGAGGAAATTTGATGTGAGGTGATCGGAAATGCTGTCTATATTTAATATTGGAAAGACTTTACGGAAAGTCAAACTTAGAAACCAACAACTGAATTTATATTATCCACAAGATATTTATGATCCAATTGCAAGACGTGAAATGAAAGCAATTTTAATGCGTTTTAATGACTTATTTTATGAAGCTTATCCCGAAGCACTAAAAGGAAAGGAACCAAATTTTATAGAGGTTCAGCCACGCAAGCATTCTAAAAAATATGAAGTCCAACGCGATTTAATGCTTTATAAATCGCAAAAAGTACGAAAAAAAGAACTTGCCAAAATAGAAGAGTTTTTGAATTTAAAATATAATGTTGAAGAACAAATTGCGTACTATAGCGATATCCTTCAAAAATCGATGTATACGAAACGTCAAATGAGAGAAGAGGACTATTCCGAATACTTTCCACAGTTATTTGAAAAACGTATAAACGCTTTAGAAGCGATTGAATTACGTTGTCTAGAGAAATTAGAACATTTAATGAAAGATAAAAAAGTATTTGAACAATCAATCGAAACATTATTAACGCATCCACAAAGCTTTTGGGAAGAAGCGGGGCGCTTAATTTCTGATTCGGTGAAACAAGTTGTCGATACAATCGATCAATCTTTCCGGAAAAAATGAGGTTTATCATTTAATTTGTTACTATTGAAGAAACGGATGATTATGAGAAAATGACCTTCGATGGAGGGAATACAATGGTGAAGAGAAATGACCCATGTCCTTGTGGAAGTGGGAAAAAGTATAAAAAATGTTGCGGTTCTTCAGGTGTAGATTTAATGGAGATGATTGTCAATGAAGAATTGGACCGTGTGTTAACAAAGTATTTTGACACGTATCCATTACCGCAAGATCAAGAAGCGATGCAAAAGTTGATGAGAAAATGGCTGAATCATTTATCGGATAGCTGGGATAAAGAACATATTGAGGAAGCGTCTAGTGAGTATTATCTGTTTATTGAAAACAGTTCGAACTGGAAAACTTATTTGCAGCGAGAACGACAAGTGATTGAACGGACTGCTGTTTTAAATGTGTTAAAAGAATGGGATGAGCCAATATTTTTACTTGGTGAAGTTGTTAAAGCAGATGAGCAATTTCTGTATATTGATGCGTTACTTGGGACGGAAACTTATAAAATGGCAAGAAATGAACAAATGCCTGCTGATGTGGGAACACTCATTTTCGGTATCGCATTAAAGGATATTAGAAAAGGTCCTAACGCAATTGCGCCAATTTCATCGATGCTCTTTTTAGCGAAGTGGAGTAAACAAACGAAAAAATCATTAATTGAAATGAGAGAAGCGGATCCTGAAAAAGAAATTTCTTTGTTTTTAAAAGAACAGGCATTAATGATTTATGAACTTTTTATTCAACGTAGTATGGCAACGCTCAATGAATTGGTTGAGGAAGTTTTAGCGAAAAAAGAATTAGAAATTCTAAGCGCGATTGAAGAGGAGTTATATAAGCGGGAACAAGCCTCAAATACGCGTGAAATGATGCATAAATTAGCAGTGGCTTATTTCTTAAATGAAGAAGCAAAAGTCCAAGATTCGAATCGATTTTTAGCAGCAATTTTTATCGTTGGGATGAAAATTGGTATCATTCAAAAAGCATTTTCGGATGAAGAAGATGTCTTGAAGCAATTCAATGTTGAGCGAATAGATATTCATACATATGAAAAAGAATTATTGGCTTTATATGAAAATATGATGCAAAGCGGCGATGAGCCAAATGCAGAAAAACATTATGCGGTCGGAACAGATCCACGTCCGACGGAAAAATCATTATGGGAAACGTCTATGACAACAGGTGGTGTTGTGCTTCCCGAACGAAAACCGACTGTTGCAGGAGGTCGCGCACAGCTTTTGGCGTATGAAGCTTATTTAGCGGAAACAGAAGAAAAGCGTAGAACATTGGCGAAGAACGCCTATGAAATGGATCCAAATAATTCTGATGCTTTATTACTTCAAACTGAAATTGCAGAAGATGGTGAAGTAATTGCTTTATTTGAACGTGCCATTCGTGAAGCGAGTCGAACATTCGAAGCAGGTGAAAATCCTTGGGAAAACATCCCGAACCGACCATTTATGCGCGCAGCATTTGCATATGGAGTTTATTTATTTGAAAAAGGTCAATATGATGATGCGGCATCTTTATTTCTCGATTTAATCAAAATGAATCCAACTGATCATCAAGGCGCGCGTTATGAAGCAGTTGCTTCTTTAATTCATGCGAAAAGATTTGAAGAGGCTGCTGAAATTTTAATCCGTTATGAAAAGGGTTCCGCGAATGATGCGACGTATCTATATTTAGACTGGAAATTAGAGCATGCTGGTTCAAATGGGGAATCTGAAAGTGCGGAAGAAATGTTAAAGACGGCTGAACGGGCAAATGGTCATGTGCTTCATCTGCAAACGTTTCGTGTTGCGCCAATCGCGTATCCGAGGTTTCAAGAGCTTGAACCGGGAAGTCAAGAAGAAGCACGCTATATTTGGTTATTAATTAAATAAAAGGGGGAGAAAACCATGCAAACAATTAGCTATGAAGAAGGCATTATTTACGAATTTAATAAAGAAAATACGCCGATTCGAACAGTTGAATCAGGTACAACCATTCGGATTGAAACGTATGATTGTTTCCAAAATCAAATTCAAACGGCAGATACAGAAGTTGCGACAATCGATTGGGATAAAATTAATCCAGCGACAGGTCCGATTTATGTAAACGATGCATTACCGGGAGATATTTTAAAAGTAAAAATCGAGAAAATTGAAATCGGTGAACAAGGTGTCATGGTTGTCGGTCCAGATTTAGGGGTGATGGGACATCGTATTGAGCAAATGGAATCGAAAATATTGCCGATTAAAGATGACCATATATTATTCAATGAACTGGAATTACCGCTAAATAAAATGATCGGCGTCATTGGCGTTGCACCTGAAGGCGAAGGAGTCAATTGTGGAACACCTGGTGCACATGGTGGGAATATGGACAATAAAATGGTTGCTGAAGGCGCAACTTTATATTTTCCAGTTTTCGTAGAAGGTGCATTGTTTAGTTTAGGCGATTTTCATGCGGCAATGGGGGACGGCGAAATTAGTGTATCGGGCATTGAAGTTCCAGGTGCCGCAACCGTTACCTTAGAAGTAATCAAAGGGGAATCCCTGGATCATCCGATGTTGGAAAACGAAGAAGTATTTACGCAAATTGTTTCAGCTGAAACTTTAGATGAAGCCATTCGAACGGCAACAAGTGAAATGGTGGAGCGCATTGCTGTAAAATCCAATTTATCCATTAGCGAAGTGACGATGTTAATGAGTGCGATTGGCCAAGCTGAAATTTGCCAAATTGTAGATCCGTTAATGACGGCAAGATTTGTTGTCCCGAAATGGTTATTACAAAAATTAAATGCCCAGTTAATCTAAAAAGTAAGAGCGTCCAGAAAGTCTGAAAAAGGCTTTCTGGACGTCTTTTTGCTTTTATGCGCGCTCTTCATGTTGGATGAAAAGCCAAATTTCTGAAGCAATCGTAAAGGCAATTTGTTCATAAGCTGTTTCCTTATAAGCTGCTCTAAAAGATTGGGTAATGGCTTTAAGTAATTGTAAACGCGGTGTTTCGACTTTTATTTCGTCTAATAAAAAGGCGATATATTCACAATCTGTACTTGTCTTATCTTGTTTGATTTGTTGTTGCAATGTCGCTAAATTTTCAAGTAGTTGCAGTTTAAGATTCGTTTCTTCATTTTCTTGTGAAAACATTAAATCGAACAGTTCATCATTAAATAATGGTTGTTCTTGCCCGACCAATGAAGGAAATATTTTATCCATTCGGCGTACTAAATAATCGATGAGTTGTATAAGATCGATTTTTTGTGCGATGCTTTTCTTTCTGAAGAAGAGTGCATGTTGCAACATTCCCGTAAACAAAACGGAACAGTCAATTGCATAAAGACGCGCATCTTCGCCGTATACTTCAATAAAACGATCCGCGAGCCAGCGTACTTCTTTTAAATGGAGGTTTTTGGCGAAAAGACTTAATTCAACATCTTCCGAATGAAAAATGGCTTCAATCAGTGGAAGTAGATTATGATCGGCATTAATTTGAAGACGTACGGCAATTTGTTCTGTTAAAACAGCACGATCTTGTTTGCTTTTCCCAATGAGTAATTCTTGTCGACGAATATAGGTTGTTTCATCTCCTAAAATTAGAATGGCTTTTAAACATTCATTTTTTGAAGGGAAATAATTATAAAATGTTCCTTTTGAAATATTGGCTTTCGTTAAAATATCTTGAATGGAAGTAGCCATAATTCCTTTTTCAACGAAAAGTTGTTGGGCATGTTTAAGTACTTGCCTTTTTTTTATATTCAAGTTTTACACTCCTTGAACTCATAGTATAATAAATTTTACCTTTTAAACGTCTGTAAATCAAGTTTGTTAGAAAGTTAGTATAATAATATTGCCTTTTTTGGACTCTCAGTATAAACTATAGAACATGAGAAAATATGGGGATAGTAAATTGGAATGAGGAGGAATTTTATGGAGACAAAAGAAATGCATGCAAAGCCACCTTATGCGATGATTGCGATTTTATTTGTAGGAGCTTTTATTGCTTTTTTAAATAATACTTTATTAAATATTGCATTACCGACAATTATGGAAGAATTTTCAATTATGCCATCTACCGTTCAATGGTTGACGACAGGATATATGCTAGTAAACGGGATTTTAATTCCGGCAAGTGCTTTTTTTGTGACCAAATTTACAAATAGAAATTTATTTATCGTAGCGATGTCATTATTTTCATTGGGGACTTTACTCGCGGTCATTACGCCGAATTTCTCACTTTTAATTGCAGCGAGAATGATTCAAGCATCGGGCTCTGCAATGATGATGCCTCTTCTAATGAATATTATGTTAGCCGCATTTCCAATTGAACGTCGTGGAACAGCAATGGGGATGTTTGGCCTTGTTATGTTTACTGCGCCTGCAATTGGTCCAACTTTATCAGGATGGGTCATTGAGCATTACTCTTGGCGTACTCTATTTGGGATTGTTTTACCATTTGCAGTTTTAACGTTAATTTATGCGATTTTCAGATTGAAAAACATTACGCCAAACCGCGATATGAAATTAGATATATTCTCTCTAATTCTTTCTTCTATCGGTTTTGGTGGATTGCTTTACGGATTTAGTACGGCAGGGGAAAAAGGTTGGACGTCACCATTTGTTTATGGAACGATTTTACTCGGTGCGATTACTTTAATCGTATTTATTCTTCGTCAATTAAAAATGGAAGATCCAATGCTTGATTTTAGAATTTATAAATATCCAATGTTTGCCTTGGCATCGACGATTTCTATCGTTTTATCAGTTGCGATGTTTTCTGCGATGATTTTGACGCCACTTTATGTGCAAAGCGTGCGCGGCATATCGCCATTTGATGCAGGTATTTTAATGTTACCAGGGGCAATTGTAATGGGAATTATGTCTCCTGTTACAGGAAAATTATTCGATAAATATGGTGCTCGGATTATGGCAATTACTGGTTTATCAATTACAATTATTACGACGTTTTACTTAAGTAGATTAAATATGGATTCAGGTTATTATTATATTATGATGCTTTACACGGTTCGCATGTTTGGGATTTCAATGGTCATGATGCCAGTTATGACGAATGGATTGAATCAATTACCGATGGTTTCAAACCCGCATGGTACAGCGATGAATAATACATTGCAACAAGTTTCCGGTGCAATTGGTTCGGCTGTTTTATTAACCGTGATGACGAAGCGTATGGAATCTTCTGGTGCCAATTTATTTACGGAAGCACAATCACAAGGAACGATACCAACAGGAGCTGAAGAATTAGCGATATTTGAACAACAACTTAGTTTACAAGCGATGTTAAACGGCATTAACTTTGCCTTCTTCGTTTCAACAGTGATTGCTTTTATTGCGCTTATCTTAACTTTCTTTATTAAACGTGTTGAACCACCAAAAAGCGACATCGGTGTCGAAAGTATTAAAACCAATCAATCATAATTTGTGGTAAAATAGAATAGACGACGAAATAGAATGATGAAGCAGTTGTATAGGCTGAAAAATAGGTTTACTTGATTTTTGGTGGGTATATATGTTCTCATTAGATGAGAAGCGGATTGTCTCATGCATCTGGATGGATTTTCAGGCATGATTATAGATGAAAATATTTTTATTGGCAATTAACTCGAAAATGAGAAATAATGATACAATGTAAACGAAAATAAAAAAGGGAGGCGCCCAAAAAGTCCGCTCTTAGACTTGCTGGATAGCCTCTGTTTTAATTTTTGGATGTAAAGGAAGGAAAAGGTGTAAACGAAATGATTGGAAGAAACGATCCATGTCTTTGTGGAAGTGGAAAGAAATATAAAAAATGTTGCTTAGGGAAAAACGAAGAATCACTTGAAACATTAATCGGTGATGAGTTAGAGCGTATTATTCGTGGAATCTATGAGCAGCCAAGAATGCGTGAAGAATTGGTTCAATATGAAAAACATCGTGATGAGTGGCTTAATAAATTAGGTCAACATTGGGATGAGAAAAGTATAAACGTAGCGACGACAGAATTTTTCTTATTCGTCGAGCAGCGCCAATTATGGCAACAATATATCGAGGATGTTTTAACAACGCCTTTACGCGATGCAGTCCGTTCGATTGTAGAAACTTGGAAAGAACCGGTTGTCTTATTCGGTAAAGTAGAAGGCGATCAAGACGGATTTGTCCAAGTGAAAGAAGTATTAGGCGAAGAAACATTTGAATTAGAAATCGGACAAGAGTTAGAAAAAGAGAAAGATGTCATCGTATTTGGCGTTGGATTACGTGACGCACGTAACGGGAAAAATGGCCTTTATACATTAACATCATTCATGTTCTTAAAAGATGTGAACCAAGCATTTGAAAAAGACGTTGTCAATTTAGTGGAATCAAGCAAGCTAGGCGCTAGTTTAGCATTTTATGAAAAACATATGGTAGATGTATATGCATTGATGTTCGACCAAGATGCGACATCTGTAGATGATTTAATTAGCACGAAGCTGACAGAAGAGCAGCAAGAAGCTTTAACGATGATTCAAGAAGCTTTAGAAGATGTGGACGCGATCGCAGAAGTGAAAGAATTACTTCAAAATATCGGAATCACATACTTCTTAAAAGAGAAACCAAGATTTAGAAAGCCAAACGTCATTGCAGCAGCGGTATTTAACGTAGCGCTAGATCTCCAAATTTTAGGGGAGTTATCAATGACGAATCGTGAAGTGGCAGAGCGTTTCGACGTGTCAACTTCTTCGATTAAAACACATGCAGAAAGAATTCGCGTTTTTGTTGAACAAATGTTAGCACAAACAAAAGCTGAATAATAAATGAAGATGTCCAAAAGCTTAACGGCTATTGGGCATCTTTTTTTATGACAAGGGTTTTATCAGCTTTTTGTAGAATGTTATAAGAAGGAGAAGCATATTTGTAACTGATTAAGAAAGGGGATTAGTAGGATGCGCTTACGAAACTATATCGATGGAAGTTGGCAAGAAACTGAGCATGCGACTTATACAACGGTTTTAAATCCGGCAGATGGAGAAGAACTTGCGAAGGTTCAGTTATCGACAAAAGAAGATGTTGCTTATGCGGTACAAAAGGCTAAAAAAGCACAGCAAAAATGGGCGCTCGTTCCAGCTCCAAAACGTGCAGATTACTTATATGAAATTGGACGTCTTATGAAAGAACGGAAAGAACATTTGGCACAAGTGTTAACGAAGGAAATGGGAAAAGTGATTGAAGAAGCAAGAGGAGAAGTGCAAGAAGGTATTGATATGGCATTTTATATGGCTGGAGAAGGAAGAAGGCTTGTGGGCGAAACAGTTCCATCAGAATTACAAAATAAATTTGCGATGAGTGTCAGGGCGCCGGTTGGTGTTGTTGGGCTTATTACACCATGGAATTTTCCACTAGCGATTGCCACATGGAAGTCATTTCCGGCGATTGTTGCAGGGAATACATTTATTTGGAAGCCAGCAACTGAAACACCGATGATGGCTTATGAAATGGCGTTAATATTTGAAGAGGTAGGACTTCCAAATGGTGTTGCTAATATCGTATTTGGAAGCGGCAATACTGTTGGAACGGCGATGATTGAACATCCAGATATTCGAGTGATTTCATTTACAGGATCGACTGAAACAGGACGTCATGTTGCGGAAACTGGCGGACGCCACTTGAAAAAAGTATCACTAGAAATGGGTGGAAAAAATGCTGTCATTGTTATGGAGGATGCTGATTTAAACTTGGCTGTTGAAGGGATTATTTGGAGTGCTTTTGGAACGGCGGGACAACGCTGTACGGCATGTAGTCGTGTGATCGTGCATAAAGATATTAAAGAAGCACTTGAACAACAATTGCTCGAACAAATGACAACATTAACGATAGGCAATGGTTTAGATGAAGCAGTGAAAATCGGTCCTGTCATTAATGGAAAAGCGCTACAGAAAATTTCAGCGTATATTGAAGTTGGTCAAAAAGAAGGTGCGACATTACTAGCGGGTGGGAAAGTATTAAAAACGGGACAATTTCAACAGGGGTATTATTTTGAACCGACTTTATTTACAAATGTAAAATGGGATAGCCGTTTAGCGCAAGAAGAAATATTTGGACCAGTTTTATCGCTTATCGAAGTTGACAGTTTGGAAGAAGCAATCGAAGTGAATAACAGTGTGAAGTACGGCTTATCGAGTTCGATTTTTTCGCAAGATATCAATAAAGTTTTTCAAGCACAAAGAGATCTAGATACTGGAATTGTTTATGTCAATGCAGGAACGACAGGTGCAGAAATTCATTTACCTTTTGGGGGAACAAAAGGTACTGGAAATGGTCATCGGGATTCTGGAATTGCTGCGCTAGATGTTTTTACAGAGTGGAAAAGTATATATGTAGATTTTAGTGGAACATTACAACGCGCACAAATTGACAATAACTAAATATAGAGAGGGGATGGGAAATATGAAAGTCGTTGTGCTCGGTGCAGGTTTAATGGGGAAAGAAGCGGCGCGTGATTTAGTGAAAAGCGATGCGGTTGAACAAGTCTATTTAGCAGACCTTAATGTGCGGCAGGCGGAAGATTTTGCGGCAGAATTAATGTCTTTTAAATTAGATATTTTATGGCTAGATGCGACCAATGAAGAACAATTGGCTGATGTAATGAGTTTAGGGGATGTTGTGATTAATGCGCTTTTTTATACATTTAATGAAACAGTTGCGCGAATTGCAATTGAAAAAGGCGTTCATGCAATCGATTTAGGCGGACATATTGGAGGAGTTACTGATAAAGTTCTCACTTTACATGAAGCTGCTAAAGAAAAAGGCGTCACAATTATTCCAGATTTAGGCGTTGCACCAGGGATGATTAATATATTAACAGGGTACGGTGCAAGTCAATTAGATGAAGTGAAAGAGATAAAATTATTTGTAGGCGGAATTCCAGTGAAGCCCGAGCCACCTTTAAATTATCATCTCGTTTTTTCGCTAGAAGGTGTCTTTGATCATTATACAAAACCATCAACGATCATTCGCGATGGCCAATTAACAGTTATGCCTTCTTTATCGGAAATTGAGACAATTGATTTCGAAGATTACGGGGAACTTGAAGCATTCCACACATCGGGCGGCACATCAACTTTACTAAAATCATTTTCAAATGTGAAAGCATTAGAATATAAAACGATTCGCTATAAAGGGCATGCAGAGAAGTTTCAGTTATTCGTTGATCTTGGCATGTTATCACCTGATGAAACAGTCACATTAAAAGGTCATGCATTTAAAATACGTGAAGTGATGAAATCCTATTTAACGCCAAAATTAGCCCTTGGTGATAAATCGGATGCCGTTTTACTTCGTGTCATCATCAGTGGGACAAAAAATCAAGCAGACAAAACATTTGAATATAATTTAATTACAGAAAAAGATGTGCAGAAAAACATAACAGCAATGGCTCGTGCAACTGCAAGTACGATTTCAATTGTTGCACAAATGATTGGCACGGGGGAAATTAAGAAACGTGGCGTTTATCCACCTGAAAAAATTGTGCCAGGGAAATTATACATTGAAAAACTCGAAAAACGTGATGTGTTCATCAAGGAGAAAAGTTACGGATGAAATGAATCTTTCTGTCTTTGGTTCCGTATATAAGTAAAACGGTGAAACAGGAAGGTGTGGATTTTTATGGGGAAATATTCATTAAATGAATTCATTCAAAATACACAACAAGATGACAAGAACAACGAGTTTTTTGAACTGGAAACACCAAGGATATTAGAAGTGAATTTAAATGATCTTGTTTGGGCGAAAATGGGCTCGATGATCGCTTATACTGGGGAGATTAAGTTTGAACGTGAAAGAGTATTAGAGCATGGTATCGGAAAAATGTTTAAAAAGGCTTTCACAGGCGAAGGCACTGCATTGATGAAAGCAGCGGGCAATGGACAGCTTTATTTAGCCGATCAAGGAAAGAAAATTACGATTTTCGATTTAAAAGATGAAGAGATTACGGTCAATGGAAATGATTTACTAGCTTTTGAACCGAGCATCGAATGGGATATTCAATTAATGCGTAAAATGGCAGGGATGATGTCGGGTGGTTTATTTAATGTTCATTTAAGAGGGCGTGGAAAAATTGCCATTACTTCACATTATGAACCACTCACTTTGCTCGTAAAACCTGGTCAACCAGTGCTAACCGATCCAAACGCGACCGTTGCTTGGTCTGGAAACCTGCAGCCAGAGTTCCGAACAGATATTAGTGTGCGCACGTTTTTAGGAAGGGGAAGTGGTGAGTCGATTCAAATGGAGTTTACAGGTGAAGGGTTTGTCATCGTTCAACCATTTGAAGAAGGACTTGCGACTGGAGAGCCTTCTTCGTAAGAGGAAGTTAAGCTTATTGAATCAAAGAAAAGAGTCTTCCGATTGCATATTTATCAATCAGAAGACTTTTTTTAGTTTACATCGATAGAATTTAAAATTGCTTCTTTTGTAATTGGATGACCGATGTAATATCCTTGTAATCCATCAACACCAAATTCTTTTAGTAAATGAGCTTGTTCTTCAGTTTCTACCCCTTCCGCAACAACGAACATATTCATTGATTTTCCGAATTGAATCATGCCACGGACAAGTTGTGTCGTCTGTTCATGTGTTGTTAAAGAGTTGATAAATAATTTATCAATCTTTAATTTATCAATGGGTAAAGTTTGCATATAACGGAATGATGCAAAGCCTGTTCCAAAATCATCTAGCGCAAATTTAATCCCCGCGTCATTTAAATCTTTCATTTGACGTGAAACGGAGGTTTCTTCCTCAGCTTTAAAAGCAAACATCTCGGTAATTTCCAACTGTATAAGTTCTGGTGGACAAGCAGAAGCTTCTAGAATTTTTAAGATTTGCTTGTTCCTTTTCGGATCGGTAAATTCTCTAACAGATGTATTAACCGAAAAGATGGTTGGTTCTTCCGCTTTATATAAAGTGGAAGCAAGTTTTGCAGCTTCAGATAAAACAAATGCTCCAATACGTTGAATAAGTCCATTTTCCTCCGCAATCGGAATGAGTTCATCAGGCGCAATGGTTCCAAGTTCTTCATCTTCCCAACGTACGAGCGATTCATAGAGTAAAATTTTACCTGTTTGGCTATCAATTTGTGGTTGATAGGCGACTTGTAAATGTTCGTGGTCAATTGCTGAAAGCATTTTTTGGCTAATTAAAGCTTTTCGATTGAGCGTCTTATGCGAGGCTGTGGAAAGCGTTGTAAATCTGCCACCACCAAGCTCTATCGCTTCTTTCGTTGCAACAACCGAAGTTGTCATAAGTCCAGTATACGTTTTTTGGTTTTCAGGGTAACGAATAATCCCACCACTTGTCGAAATAGGAATTGAAACGTTTTCGATATAAATCGGATGACGCTTTAAAAAATCATTAAATCCTTCAATAAACCAATCTCCAAAATTCGTTAAAATGACAAACTCATTTACACCAATTCTAGCAATTTGGCTGTTTTGAAAAAATCTTTTCATTCGATTGACGAAAGCTTTAATGATTTCCGTGCGCGATTCATTTGAATGAAAGCCTTGTAAAGTGTAAAATCGATCAATTGCAATGTTTACGAAAGCAAAACCATCTTTTTTCTCGATAAGCTGATTAACAGTCGTTTCTAAATTATGGCGACTCATTAGTCCCGTTTCATAGTCAAAAGAGGCGATTTCTTCAAGTTTTTGCTGAAGTTGGACGTCTTTTGTCATATCCATTTCAAAAGAAATGACAGAAATAAGTTCGTCATTTGAATGGATAACAGGAATCATTGTCATATTTACATAATATGGTTCATTTAATCGGGAGATTTTTTTGACAGTCCCCGACCACGGTTTACCTTTCATCACATGTCGCCAAATTTTATCGGCTTCTTGTTGGTCAGCATCATCATTTGAAAACATTTGCCAAAAAGTTTTTCCGATGACACGTTTGGGTGTCCATTTACTAGTTTCCAAAAATTCTTTATTTGTATAGGTAATAGAGCCGTTTTTATTTAGATGGGTCACCATGTAAAATTGTTCAAGTTGCATAAGTATATCTAGTAGTTCAGGCTTAATTTTTTCATAATGTGAAAACATATTTTTCGTCCTCCTGGGTTTACTATACTATGATTATAACTGTATCTAGTGGAAAATTCATTAAAAGCCGCACAAAAAGTCTAAGGGCATGATTTTTTAATTGCTTTACTGTGTTAGGTTCGTGTAGTTGGTGTGCTTTTCGGCTTGCTTCGAGTTGTTTTCGGGTGGTTTTTTTAAAAGTATGTAGTACTTTGGAGGAAGTCGACTTTGTCTTTATTGAAAATTTGGGTATGTATATGAGACGATTAATTAATAGATAAAATAAAAGTTGTGCAATGGCTGACTTCGTGATTGATTACGTGTAAAGAAGGGGGATCCGAAATGGAGAGATTAAAAGGAATTGCGATGATTGTTTCGGGCGCGACATTTTGGGGCGCGACTGGTCCGATGATGGAGTGGTTATTAGCCACTACCGAAATGTCGGTTTCATTTATGTTGACGATTCGTTTATTGCTTGCCGGTATAATTTTATTAACAATATTAAAGTTGCAAGGAAAGAATATTGTATTGCCATGGCGCCAAAAAGTTTGGGCACGACAATTATTGATTTTCGGTATTTTCGGGATGCTCGGTGTGCAGTTCACTTTTGTTTCTTCAATTGAGACGAGTAATGCAGTAATCGCCACTTTGTTTCAATTTTTAGCGCCGATTTATATCATTATTTTCGTTTCATGGATGCACCGGAAATTCCCGCCTATCGTACAAGTACTTGGGATGCTTGTCACATTGGTTGGTTTATTTTTATTATTAACAAATGGATCACTTTCAGGTTTTACTTTAAGTACAATTGCTATATTTTGGGGGATTGCTGTGGGCTTAGCATTTTCTTTTTACACATTATATCCCGCCCATTTAATGCAAGTGTGGGGTGTACTCGTTTCAGTTGGCTGGGCGATGGTGATTGGTGGACTGGTGTTGCTCATCGTTCAATTTGTTCCGATTATGAAGCAGTTGCCATTATTAGCTAAGTGGGATGTCCTTTTGATGTTAATATTGGTAATCATTATCGGAACAGCCGCATTTAGTTTATTTCTTGGAAGTATGAAATATATTAGCGCAATTGAGGCGAGTATTTTATCGAGCTTCGAGCCATTAACAGCGATGGTCATTTCGGTCATTTGGTTTGGGCAAGCACTTGGGATTTGGCAATTTGTCGGCGCAATTACAATGCTTCTCGGTGTCACTTGGATATCAGTTTCAGGAAGTAAAATTGATACGGGTGGGGAAGATTTGATTAAAGAATGAAATTATGTCTATGTGAAAACTTTAGAAGGTATTTTTGCAGTATGGATCAAACAGCTTTAGAAAAGGTCACCATGTCGACTTTTTCTAAAGCTGTTTTTTATTGTTCATATTTAATCTTCATCAAAAGATACATATTCAAGATCGCCATCAATTTTCAAATCTTTTGGGACGATAAGACGAATTGTCATTGGACGACTACCCGAAGAAAATCCACTAAATAAATCATAATTTTCTTCGCCCGTAAATTGGTTCAGTATAAAAGAGCCTGTATAATAAGCAAAATTAAATTCGAATGTTGGTTGCTTCGAGAAAGTCACAGCATTCCCTTGCCATTCAGGTAAAGCAATATCAACTTCATTTGATAAATCATGGTTATTTACCATATAAAGAGGCTTCGTAATATACTCTTCTACAATGCCGTCATTAACATCTTTCCGTTCAATCCAAATATCAGCTCCACTATAATCAGCATCGTCATGATAGATCGTTAACTGATTTTCAATTTCATGCGTTCTTTTAGTGACTGGTTCTGATTCGTCAATTGAATCAATTTTTTCTGCGCTGCTACCAATAACGACATCGTCAAATGCATTTTCATTCAATGGAAGCTGTCGAACTTCACTGCTCGGAAAAAGCACCTCGACGATGATTGTCATAATGAAAAGAAGTGCGATAAAACTAAAGGCAATTGTATAATGAACTTTGCTTGTGATATTGAAGAACTTTCCAGTCAATTTACTTGAAAAGAATATACCAATTACTAAGACAATTATTAAAGTAGATAATAAAAGAGTTGTGAAGATCATGATTTTCTCACCTCCAAATGACTTGTAACTAAGGTTGAAATCGCAAATAAAATGGTACATAATCCAATTATTTTTATTAAGAAGAAAGGTAAATAGCTTTCATTGAATAGAAAAAGAATAGATGCACCAATCATTTGGAAGCCTAAAATGAATGTAATGAAAAAGATGATGCTCAAGAAAAAAATCATCACTAGACCGCCATAGCCATTTAGTGTTTGCGAGAAACTTCCCATCATATAGCCAATCATGAATAATAATAATGTATAACAAACAACGGTTATAAACTGTAAAGGCAAGTGAAGGGGCGCTTCTGTAATCGTTGATGTTAAAGTATCGATTTCTTCGTATCGTAAATTTGCTAATAATCTTAGAGCAGGTCCGATAAGGATAACCATAAATCCTGCTAAAAAGGAAGCTAATAACATAAAAAGTAAGTTTGATAAATGATGTGTGAGTCTCGTTGATACGAATGAAAAAGCTTCGTTCCATTTCGATTGATTGGCAAGTCGAACCCCAATGAAAAATGCCCATGCGATCATAAAAGTAATATGAGGGGTACTTGTAACAGCATTGATTGAAATATAGGATGTTTCATCAAAGTAATGGCTTGAAGAACTACTTGAAAAACTAAATAGTAAAGCAAACAACTGAAAGGCAATCAATATCGTAAAAGCACTTGCATTTGAATTAAGTTTAAAGCGTAATTGTTGTTTTAGAATATCAAGTTGGCGCGGTTCATTTAAATACATCATCAATTCCTCCTTTTGTTCTTTGCGTCAATGCGACATACGCTTCATTGGCGGAAATTGGCGAAATTCGAATATTGTCTTTTCGCATTGCTTCAAGTGTGTCGTCTGTTAATTGGTTTTTTACCGTCAAAATGACATAAGGACCTGTCTCTTTTGTCGCAATAATATCTTCTCTGCTAATATGTTTTAAAATAAGTTGTTCTTTTCCAGTAATATGGAGAAAGGTTTCTTGTAAAGCAGTAATTGAGTCATGAAAAAGCACTTTATGATTATCAATTAATAACACATCTTCCAATAAATGTTCAATTTCTTCCACATGATGACTTGATAATAAAATAGTTCTTGGATGTGCAATATAATCTTTTAAAAGGGCACGATAAAAATCTTTTCGCACAACCGCATCCATTCCAGTCGTCGGTTCATCGAAAATTGTTAATGGACTTCGAGAAGAAATTCCGATAATCGCATTAAAGGTGCTTCTTTTTCCTTTTGATAAAACACGAATTTTCAATTGTGGATGTAAGCTAAAATAATTCATTAATCGAAGCGCCAAATCATGGTCCCAGCGAAAATAAAATCGCCTACATTCATTTAAAATATCGTTCATTGTCATACTTTGAGGAAAAGGCATTAAATCATCTACAAAAATCGAGTTACTGGAAACTTTTAAGCTGTTAAAAGGACGTTCTGAGAACACTTCAAAGCTCCCGCTACTTTCTTGAACAAACCCTGCAATCATTTTCATCAATGTTGTTTTCCCAACACCATTTCTCCCGATAATTCCAGTTAAAGAATTTTCTTTTATCGTAAAGTTCAACTCATTGAAAATCGTTTTTGAACGATAGGATTTTGTGACATTTTTGCATTCAATAATAGTCATCATATATTTCCTCCTTGCTGTTTATATGCTTTTTCAATAAGTTTTAACAGTTGGGGATAATCAATTTGAAGTCGTTTTGCTTCTTCAAGTAAATTTGTAATTTGATTTTGTAAAATACTTTCTGTTCTTTCCGCTAATAGTTTTTCATGTCCATTACTACTCACAAACATACCAAGCCCACGCTTTTTATAAACAATCTCTTTTTCAAGTAACAAAGTAAGCCCCTTTCCTGCAGTTGCTGGATTAACATTAAAAATCTCCGCCAGTTGATACTGCGAATAAACTTTTTCATCAGCAGAAAGTGAGCCTTCTAATATTTCATTTTCAAGCCATTCTGCAATTTGAATATAAATCGGTTTCGAATGATCCGTTTCAAGCATATATTTCACCTCGCAACATAGTGCATTACTGTTGTAATGTACTATATATTGAACTGGGGAAAAAATCAAGTGGGTAACTAGATTTAATTATTGGAGGTAAGGAGTTTTTCTGTTGGTATTAGACGATTTTTCATTAAAAATCTGTCAAAGCGTTGATAAAATCCAATTCGCTTAAAGCATGTTTCCGGAACAATGATAGTCAGTTCACTAAGGTATACAATGAAGGTGAATTATGGCATAATGAAAACAAATAATTCGGAATACGAAGGAGTTTGGGGGTTCGGAAATGAAAGCTGTTTTTTCTTATGCGTCGCCGTATCGTTGGCCGATTATAATCGCGTTATTCCTCATGTTAATTGAACTCAGTGTTGAACTAGTTCAACCACTTTTCATTGCGAAAATTATTGACGATGGGATATTAGCGCGTGATTTGAATGTCGTTCTGCTTTGGGGTGGTGGAATGATGGGGCTTGCTTTTACAGCGTTTTTCTCCGGAGCGATTAATTCCTATTTTGCGGCACATGCGGCACAAAGTTTTTCTTTTGATTTACGCAAAGCTTTGTTTCGCCAAGTGCAAAGCTTTTCAATGGCTACATTTTTACGCTTTCCAACGGCGGGACTGGTCACACGTTTAACGAGTGATGTCACGATGGCGCAAAACGTGTTTTTTATGTCATTACGCATTATGTTGAGAGCGCCGCTGCTTGTTATCGGAAGTTTGATTATGGCTTTCGTTGTAAATGTCAAATTGGCATTATATTTATTAATAGGTGCGCCTGTATTACTTATATTTCTTGTTTATATGTCGCGTAAAGGTGTTCGTTATTTTGCGCGCATTCAAAAAAGATTGGATAATGTCAATCGAGTGATTCAGGAAAATTTACAAGCTGTTCGTCTCATCAAAGCTTATTTGAGAGGGATGTATGAAGCGAGTCGCTTTTCGGACGTGGCAGATTTACTGAGAAAAGATACGGTCAAAGCGATGCGTTTAATGGAGTTAATCCTTCCAATATTACTGCTCATTATGAACGGCAGTTTAATGGCGGTATTATGGTTTGGGGCGATTGAAGTACAAAGTGGAGAGGCAAAAGTAGGGGAGCTTGTTGCGGTCGTGAATTATGCAATGCGAATGACAGGGGCATTTTCAATGTTTGCTTTTATTATTAGTGCCTTTTCACGTGCGAAAGCTTCGGCAGAACGGATGGAAGAAGTTTTATTGGCAAATGAAGATTTAGAGCAATATGATGATGAAGGAAGAGTTATGCCACGAGTTACAGGTGATTTACGATTCGAGGAAGTCTCTTTTCATTATCCAGGAAAGGAAACGCCAATTTTACATAAACTCTCATTTCATGTATCTCCCGGAGAGAAACTAGCAATTATGGGGGCAACCGGATCTGGGAAATCGACATTGCTGAATTTGATTCCAAGAATTTTTAAAACCACATCCGGACAAGTATTGGTAGATGGGAAAAATGTGAATGAGTGGCCGTTAAAAGATTTGAGAGACACGATTGGGCTTGTACCGCAGCAGTCGATTTTATTTACCGGTTCGATTTATGAAAATCTGTCTTGGGGTGATTCGGACGCTACGGAAATTGAATTGGAAAATGCAGCAAGAAAAGCGCAAATACACGAATCAATCGATCGTTTTCCTAATAAATATGAAACGCTTGTTGGTCAAAAAGGGGTTAATTTATCGGGTGGGCAAAAACAAAGATTATCAATTGCACGTGCACTTGTCAGAGAACCTTCGATTTTAATTTTGGATGATAGTACGAGTGCGCTTGACGTGAAAACTGAAACATTGCTTTGGGACGCACTTGCAAAAGAAAAGGCAACAATGCTTGTTGTGACGCAAAAAATTTCTACTGCACAAGGAGCCGATAAAATTCTTTTGCTCGATGAAGGAAAAGTTGTTGGTTACGGTACGCATCAAGATTTAATGGAACAGTCTGCAATCTATCGTAAAATTCAGCAATCACAAGAGCAAGGGGGCGAAATAGAATGATACGTCTTCTCAGGAAACCTTTTGGCTATGAACCTATTTTAAAGAAGGAAGATATTAAAAGAACAAAACGATTTAAAGGTGATCGTGCGAGTAATTGGAAATCCGTTTTGTACCGGATTTGGCAATTGGTCGATGAGCAAAGAGCCTTATTAATCGCAGTATTGGCGCTCGTATTTGTATCATCTATTCTTGCGCTGCTTGGACCTTTAATGGTTGGGAAAATGATTGACGAGCATATTGTCATCGGACAGTTCGCGGGACTCGGTCAAAAAGCAAGTTTGCTTATTTTAATTTATATCGGTTTATCGATTTCGATGTATTTACAAAATTATTGGATGGTCGGTATTGCACAACAAACGATTTATAGACTAAGGACGAGTTTATTTACACATTTACAAAAGCTTCCAGTCACGTTTTTTGATAAAAGACAACATGGGGAGCTGATGAGTCGTTTGACGAATGATATTGAAAACGTCAGTCAAACATTAAATACCTCATTTATTCAAGTGTTTTCTAGTATTTTAACGCTTATTGGAACTGTATCGATTATGTTGTATTTAAGTCCATTATTGACTTTGCTTACGATGATGACGATTCCCATTATGTTTATTGCGATTCAATGGATTACAAGAAGAACGAGCAAATTGTTTAAAGAGCAGCAAAAAGCAGTTGGTGAATTAAACGGTATCATTGAAGAAACGATTTCTGGTCAACGAATTGTCAAAGCATTTTCACAAGAAGAACGTGTGATGGAGGCATTTGAAGAAAAGAGTGATCGTTTACGTAGGACGGGTTTTTGGGCGATGACTTATTCAGGATTTATTCCTAAAGTGATGAACTTATTAAATAATATGAGTTTCGCCATTGTTGCAGGAATTGGTGGACTGCTTGCTTTAAAAGGGGATGGGCTTGTTACGATTGGAACGATTGTGATTTTCTCGGAATTGGCACGTCAATTTACAAGACCACTCAATGATTTAGCCAATCAGTTTAATACCGTTTTATCGGCAATTGCTGGGGCGGAAAGAGTGTTTAATATTATCGATGAAACAATTGAAGAAGATGATGCGAAAGATCATCATGACCGTATTTTGAAAGGAGAAGTGACGTTTCAAAACGTGTCATTTGGTTATGCGGTTGAGACGGATGGCTATACGATTGAAGACGTATCATTTCATGTGAAGCCAGGAGAAACAGCGGCATTTGTCGGCGCAACGGGTGCAGGAAAGACAACGATTATGCAGTTGTTGGCACGCTTTTATGAAGTGAATAAAGGGGAGATTTTAATAGATGGTATTCCGATTGAACAATTGCCACGTCAAACATTAAGAAGTCAAACGGCATTTGTTTTGCAAGATCCGTTTTTATTTGAAGCAACGGTTTTTGAAAATATCCGTTATGGCAGACTCGATGCGACGGATGAAGAAGTCATTGAGGCAGCTAAAAAAGCGAATGCACATGCGTTCATTAGTGAACTTGAAAATGGCTATGACACATTATTAACGGCTGATGGAGGCGAAATTTCGCAGGGACAAAAACAATTACTATCGATTGCGAGAGCACTCGTGGCAGATCCAGTACTATTACTGCTTGACGAGGCGACGAGTAGCATAGACACAGTGACAGAGCTTGAAATTCAAATTGCTTTGGAGCGTTTAATGAAAGGGAGAACAAGTTTTGTCATTGCCCATCGTTTGAATACTGTGCAAAAAGCAGATACCGTATTTGTGATGGATCAAGGAAAATTGGTCGAATCGGGGAGTCAGCAAGAATTAGTAGAGAAACAAGGAATTTACTATCAAATGTTAGCGGAATCAAAAATTTAAGTTGCCGTTTAAAAAAGGGGCTATCTGCGAAAGTCAATTCGACTTTCGCAGATAGCCTTATCTATCGATTCTTAGCTTTGTATTTTCATCAAAATTAACGTCTAATTTGAATGTCGTATAATCTTCAACGCTATAATAATCAAGAATCTTTCCGATAACTTGATCTTCAGGTGTGTCTTTATCAAGATGGATTGTGTTGAATAATACAAAGGTTTGATCCATCGCTTCATTTTCTTCTACATAGACATTTTCTTTACTGTTTTCGTAAGTTGCCTCCGCGTTTTTAGAAACATCATACCAAACTTTAATGGTTTCGCCTTCATCTGTTGTAATGGCTAGGTCAAATAAGGTGAAGCCATAGCCATCTCCAGATTCAATCGATCCTCCTTCTGTATCAATTTCTGTTGTCAGCGTTGGTTCATCTCGCTTTTCGTCAGTTATTTTATCCGGCTCTTTTTTACCACAAGCACTGATTACAATGATAGAAACGAGTAAAACAATGCCCAGTTGCACGAATCTTTTCAATGAATTCCCAGCCTTTCTTTGGAGTGATTGCTTATAACTTGTCCCAAAATGCAGTTGATTAAACAAAAGGAATGTCCAAATTCTATTGAAGCGATTGGCAATATACTTAAAAATAGCAAAAAAATACATCAACTAAACGAAAACAAAAACGGGAGGCGGTAAGAAAGTCCATTTTTTGACTTTCTTGCCAGCCTCACTTACCACTTGGCAATATGTTCTTCTGAGCATCCAAGCATTTGACGAATATATAAGGGAGGATGGTTGGGGAGATGGATATAGCCATCAAAATAACCAACGAGTTGATGCACTTCAGAACGCAGAAATTGAATATTGGTTTTGGCAGTTCTTGTAAAGAAAGGCGTGAATGTTAAATGTACATGATCAGAAAACCTTGTTCGAATTGTCCAAGGATGTTTACAATCGTTTAAGTTATAAGAAAAAAGTACATCCTCGTGAATTTTAATCATTTTCCCATCGATAAAAACAGCGTTTTCGGTCATTCCAGTTCCATCTGTCCATTGTCCACCAAAGTTTAGCCCGATTCGTCGATGTCCAAGTCGTTGTGAAGCCATTGCCCAATTCCACTGGGATTTACGGGGCCAGATGCCACGTCCATAGTCTAAAACCGCAAAACTATAATCAGAATTAAAATCATATTCTTTCTCGCCTAATTTTACGAAACCAGTGGTCGGTAAAATATGATGTTTTGCTGTAAATTGAAAAACATTTCTATTTTTCGGGATGACGACATTTAAAGATTCGTCTCCAGGTGGGTGATAAATATCGAGTTCAGCATGTAAATTTTCCCCGTCGAAATCTGGAATATAAACAGAGAGTTTCGTTTCATGTTCAGCATAAAGCAGTTGGATTTTCATTTGGTGGTGATTTAATACAACGTCATCTAAAACATTTTCAGGCATTCTTACACCGCGTCCAGTTGGAATAACAATTTGCTTTTCAAAAAAGCGCTGTGTTTCATAATTAAGCAAATAAACAAAACAGACGGCAGCATAGTCTAAATGGCTAATCGTTGCTGAAAAAAGAATATCTTCACCGAATATGCACCAATAATTCCATTTCTTTTTCCGCATGAAATTTTTAGTTAAATTACTTTGGATAAAAGGTTGCTTAGCAAATCCGATTGCCTCTGGATTCAGTTGTCCTTTAGCATCGCATAAAAGTACAGGATTTATAAGTTCTCTTTCAACGTGCTGCATATACATATCTCCCTGCCCATTGTTAGTTTCATAGAATACTGATATACTATTTATTGTATCAAATTAATGGGAAATTCGCTCAATTTAGTGAGAGAATAGATAAAGAAAATAAATTGAAGCGTTTCTCATTTGAAGTTATGAAGAATTAAAAACGGGGCCTTCGTATAATGGGATTACACTTGCATGGCATGCAAAAAATACGGGTTCGATTCCCGTAGGCTCCATAGAAAGCTGCACCTAAAAGCGAAAACCGTGCTTTTAGGTGCGCTTTGCATTATTGGATTTGTGGTGGGGATGCGATTCACGGCTTTTAACGAGTTGCTTGGCAGATGCGCTTTCTGTTTGTGGTTCGTAGATTCGTTGCACTTTTATAGGTATAGCATGCAAAAAAACACGAGTTCAATTCCCGTAGGCTCTATAAATTCATAATCTCTCCCTCGCTAAACATAAAATAGCGAGGGAGGGATTTTTTTGTATGATCGACAGGCAGCTGTAGACTATGCCAATTTGTGGTGGAATGATTATAATCCGGCTTATCCAAGGTTTGACAATGACTGCACAAATTATGTATCACAATGTTTACGCGCAGGTGGTATGCCGATGTGGGGCTATCCAAATCGTGAGCAAGGCTGGTGGATTGGCGGTGGGACGTGGAGTTTAAGTTGGTCTACTTCACATTCACTGAGATGGTATTTGGCTGATTCCCCAAAAGGCATTTCGGCAAAAATCGTTCAATCGCCTTATGAATTAGATCTTGGTGATGTCATTTTTTACGACTTTCAAAATGACGGGCGTTATGATCATTCTGCAATTGTGACTGCCAAAGATGGGGATATTCCACTTGTCAATGCGCATACTTATCATGTCCGTGAGCGTCTTTGGGATTATAAAGATTCATACGCAAGCATCCCGGACGCGCGTTATATTTTTTTCAAACTCCAGTGAAAAGCTGCACCTAAAAGCTGAGTTTATACTTTTAGGTGCGCTTTCTGTCATTGGGTGTGTGGAGCCGATGCGATTCTTGGCATTTAGTGTGTTATTTGGCAAACTCAACGCACACAAAAAAGGAGAAAAGCGCGCCAGTGACTGCTCACTGTAAGAACGAATTCCATACCCCATATTTACCGCACTAACTACGCATCCACCCACAATACAGCCAGTGTCCCTTCGCCCGCATGAACTGCAACGACGGAACTGATTTCGCCAATTTCTGTCTTTGCTTCAGGCATTTCTTCTAGGATAGCTGCGCTTAATTGCTGGGCAGCAACCAAAATATTGCCGTGCATAATATAAAAATCGCGCACCCCATTTGCATAAGCAGCCTTCATTTTATCCATTAGATATTGGACAGCTCTTTTTTCGGAGCGCACTTTGTCAATCACAACTAATTCGCCTTCAGGTGACGCTTGAATCATCAGTTTGATTTTTAATAAGTTGCCAATCAAAAACTGCATGCCGCCTACACGCCCGCCTTTATGCAGTTGGTCGAGATTACCGATTGAAATGAAATTCTGTACAGTTCCAGCCATTGCATCGAGTTTTTCTTTTATTTCCTGTACAGAAGCACCGTTTTCAAGTAAATCCATACCATGTTCAACTAATGCAGTTGTGCCATAGGATAGCGATAATGAATCAATAAAAGTTACCGGAAACTCAGCAATTTCTGCACCGCTTTTTGAAGAGGCCAATGTACCACTTAGTTTTTCTGATAAATGAATGGCGATTGCTTCATCATAATGATTAGCAATCGTTTGATAAGTATCCGCAAAAATGCCGGCAGAAGGTTGCGAAGTTTTTGGAAATTCTTTTGCTGTTTTTATTTTTTCGTATAATTCAGTTGTTGTTAAGTCAATTCCATCGGCATATTGTTCTTTTCCAAAATGAATATTTAAAGGCACAGAGAAAAGATCAGGATGGTTCTTCAATTTATCTGATATATGGGTTGTACTATCGACAATCCATGCAATTCTTTTTTTCACGAATAATAGACTCTCCCTTTTAATTAACTTACACAATACTATACTATTAAAAGTATTATTTGTATATTTTAATGGGATGAAACTAGAAGTTATTGTTGTATATTAATGCAGAGAGGTGCAAAAAATTATTAGTTTAAAAGTAATGAAAATGCGCACTGAATATAAAGAGAGAGAAGGGGGAAATGCTGCATTTCTTGGAATGTCCGCGCAATCGTCGAAAATGTCCGCGGAAATCGCCTACCCGCTATTTTGGGGCATATAAAAAGAGAAAAACTGCATTTAAAAGCCAAATTCGACTTTTAAATGCAGTAGGATCATTATTTCTTTAATTCATCTTTAGAAAACCTTTCAATCTCATAGTAATAATCGCCAATGACGCGTAAACCTTGGTCGAAGTTTTCCAAATGGAAGTGTTCGTTTGGTGCATGGAAATTTTCAGTAGAAAGTCCAAAGCCCATTAACACAACTGGGAGGTCCAAAATTTCATCGAATGCTGCGACAATTGGAATAGAACCGCCACCACGTGTATAAGCTGTTGGGACATGATAGACTTTTTCATAAGAACGACCCGCAGCTTGGATTGCAGGGTGATCGAAAGGTGTAATATATGGTTTCCCTTTATCAAATTCAGTAACTGTAACTGTCACACCTGTTGGCTTATGCTTATCGATATGTGCTTTTAGTTTTTCAACAATCTCTTCTGGATCTTGGTCAGGTACGAGTCGGCAAGTAATTTTAGCACCAGCCTCGGCAGGAAGTACTGTTTTAATGCCTTCACCTGAGAAGCCACCAAATAAACCGTTAATTTCTAAAGTCGGTCTAGCCCATGTTTGTTCTAAATAAGAAAAACCTTTTTCACCAAATAGAGCAGGGACTTCGATCTCATCTTTTAATGCTTCTTCATCAAAGCCCAGCGCTTGATAAGCCGCACGTTCTTCCTCAGATAATGTACGTACATTATCGTAGAAACCGTCTACTGCAATCGTTCCTTCTTGATCGCGGAAAGAAGCGAGTAGTTCAACAATTGCATGTAGTGGATTTTGAACGCCGCCACCGTAAAGACCAGAATGCAAATCACCTTTTGCGCCTTGTACGTCGATTTGTACACCACAAAGTCCACGTAAACCATAACAAACAGCGGGTTGACCTGGTCCTTGCATACCTGTATCAGAAATAACGATAAGATCAGCTGCTAATTTTTCTTTGTTTTCTTGAATGTATTTCTCTAAGTTCGGGCTTCCAACTTCTTCTTCACCTTCAATTAAAAACTTTACATTGACAGGAAGGCTTCCCGTTTGTTTCATTAAAGCTTCAACCGCTTTAATATGCATGAAAACTTGTCCTTTATCATCACTTGCACCACGCGCAAACAGTTTATTGTCTCGGATTTCAGGTTCAAATGGTGGGCTATCCCATAAATTCAACGGATCCACTGGTTGTACATCATAATGTCCATAAACGAGAATCGTTGGTTTACCTTCTGCGTGAAGCCAATCTGCATAGACAACAGGATGTCCATCTGTTTCGTCAACGGAAACATTTTCTAGTCCAGCATCGTCAAATGATTGCACTAACCATTTTGCAGCTTTTTCCATATCTGATTTATGTTCAGAAAGCGCACTAATACTTGGAATGCGTAAGAACTCATTTAATTGTTCTAAATGTGTGCTTCTGTGTTCTGTAAAATATTGATCAAGTTGTTGTAAATAAGTCATTAAATTCCCTCATTTCAATTAGTTTCGACTCTAGAAATAGTATAACAAATAATCATTATTTTGTATTTGAAGGAAGTCTGGTGATTGAGTCAAGTTTTTGTGGGAATTAATTTTGAAAGGGAAATTCTTTTCTATATAAGTTGAATTAACTTTTTTACATTCTGACGCAAAGACGGTCAATGACT
>CANSAF010000007.1 GCA_947644645.1 uncultured Sporosarcina sp.
CGAATTGTAAGTATTTACTAATGCAATATTGCTTTGAAGTACTTCAACTAAATCGCGTTCAAATACAAGCAGATGAAAGAAATATGCGTTCAAGAAATGCAATCGCTCGTATTGGCGCAACACAGGAAGGCATTTTTCGGGATCATATGATTCGAAAAGATGGCACACCGAGAAATACTGTCATATTCAGTGTGATTCGCCCCGAATGGCCTATGGTTAAAATGCATATGGAACAATTAATGATTCCACGCATTGAGCAACCCGCTATCTAAATAAAAGGCTCTGTTAAATAATATTGTTGATAAAAGACTAATAAAGAAAAAAGGACCATAACAGGTCCTTTTTTTAGCTAATATTCTTCTAATATCCACTTTTAATGATGAGTATTACTCAACAATCGCGCCCGTTAATGGAACACAGCTTCAAATATTCTTTAGTTTTATTGCTCTTGTAGCAATAAATGTTTTAATGTACTTATCTAAAATTCTTGTGCCGCCAAAATCATCTTCATAAAAACCTGAAATCACAAAGCCAGCATCAATCTGCCCTTGGATTTGGTCTTCTAAAGTATGAGCATATTCTATGGTGTTGTTTGATTTGATATAATCTTGAATTTCATCCTTGGGCAAATAATCTAATGTCGATGAAGGTATGGAATTTTTAACATCAAGGATGCCTTTTCTTTCCTGATTATCATCAAAAATCCATAGTAATGGATTAGTAAATCCAGCAATTAAAATACCTTTATTTTTTAATACCCTCGATATTTCATTCCATACAGGTTTAACGTCCTTGACAAACAAATTGGAAACTGGATTAACAACAACATCAAAATATTCATCCCCGAAATCACTTAGGTCTGACATATCACCCTGTACCGTTCTTAAAGTTAATCCATCACGTTCTGCCACGATTTCATCTTGTTCTAATTGCTTTTTAGAAATATCGGTAACGGTTACATCTGCTCCAGCAGCAGCCAAAATAGGTCCTTGTTGACCACCACCAGATGCCAAGCATAATATCTTTAATCCATCTATAACTTCTGGAAACCAATCTCTTGGTACTGACTTTTCTGTTGTAACAGAAATCTCCCATTTACCAGTTTTGCTTTTTTCAATAGTTTCACTACTCACTCGTTGAGTATATCTAGAACCTTCATCAACTTTCTTATCCCAAGCATCACTATTATGTTTTATTAAATCCATTATTTTTCTCCCCCAATAGTAAAGAAACTAACCTTCTTAACATATCTGTTTTAGTTTAAGTTCTTCTCAACAATCATTTGGCCCGTTTGTTGAATATTGAGCCTAAACTAACTTTACAAATAGCATAACAGAATTATTAGAAAAGTGCATTCAAATATTAAATTTCTTGCTTACTAAATGACTCGAAAAGCTAATACTCATACGTTCTTAATGACTGATAGGTTTCGTTAATTGGAAATAAACAGCTTTCCACTATCATTTTACTTATCGAACCACTATCGCTTCTGTGCTTTATAATATCTAAGAATTGAAACCAGCTCAAATAATGGTCGAGGTATTTTGTCGCCACGCCATTAAATCGTTGTATCCAGCCTTTTAACCGACTGTGATAGTTATTCACATTTTGGATATGGTAAATGCCCCTAACTCGCTCAACTCCGTCTGATTTGAAACGATAATGCTCTTTAATGCCTTTACTTTTAGCGTAGGTTGAAAAAGCTCTCCAAGCATCGGTACATAGCTTGTTATCTGGCGACATCTTTGAACCTATCGCTTCTTCTAACTGAGACTTAACTAGACGACCACGTCCTAGTACACCTGAAAAGGTCGATTTTTGTCGGTCTCTTGCAATCAGGACACATATTTGTTCACGACTAATCCCACGAAAACGTGAGGAACCACCACGCTTTCGTGGTTTACGGTCTTTGATATTTCGTTTACCTTTTTCGGAGTAAAGGAAGTAAGTTTCATCCATTTCTACGATACCTGAAAATTTATCAAAGTCCATTTGGTTTAGAGCAGCTAATATTTTATGTCTCCAATAGAACAAAGTGACATAATGAACTCCTCCAATGAGTTCTGCGGATTTACGAAGGGAATACCCTTCCAACATACATTTAATGAATTCAATCCATTTATCAGGCTTATGGGTACGATAAAGTGGAGTGTTCGTCACATCCGTAAATGTTTTCTTACAATCTTTACAGCGATAACGTTGGCGTTCAACTTCTTTTAAACCGACTTTCACCATATATTTGCCAAAGCGTACAACTTGTTTAGAATTACAATGCGTACACGTATAACCCTCTTTATTTTTGCGTTCATTTATTTCTTGGAAAACGGGTTCACTCGCTGATAATGACGAAAGGGAAGTAATAAAAAACTCTTTTAAACGATGTTGTTCAACTGGTTTCAATTTTTGGATTTCTTTTATTATTTCACTTAACCTCATTCCAGAACCCTCCAAACAAATATTCTTACTTTAATTATAGAACATTAGTTCTTATTAATCAAATATCAACAGAGTTATTTAACAGAGCCAAATAAAAAAAGGCATTTCCCCGAATTCTAAAGGAGAAATGCCTTTTAGTATTATAATTTAACTCTTTGCAAACGTAGAGCGTTCAATACGACTGACACGGAACTAAATGCCATTGCTGCGCCTGCTACCCAAGGCGCTAATAAGCCTAGTGCTGCTACTGGAATTCCAATTGTATTGTAGAAAAATGCGAAAAATAAGTTTTGCTTGATATTACGCATCGTTTTTCGACTCATTCCAATCGCATCTGCAACACTATTTAGATCTCCACGCATTAATGTAATATCCGCCGCTTCAATCGCAATATCCGTTCCGGTTCCAACAGCCATACCGACATCCGCCATCGCGAGTGCTGGTGCATCGTTAATGCCATCTCCGACCATTGCGACAATTTTTCCAGCGTCTTGTAGTTTCTTCACTTCTTCACTTTTCTGTTCAGGTAAAACTTCTGCAATGACACGATCGATGCCAACTTCATCAGCAATCGCCTGTGCAGTTCTTGTATTATCGCCCGTCAACATGATGACATTGAGTCCTAAGTCATGCATGCGACGAATCGCTTCTTTCGATGTTTCTTTTACCGTATCTGCGACTGCAATCACACCTGCAATTTGCCCATCAATCGCAATTAACATTGCTGTTTTCCCGTTACTTTCAAGCTTCGCCATATGTTCTTCATAATCTTGTAAAGCAACTTGGCGTTCGTTCATTAACTTTCTTGTCCCTACAAGCAATGTTTTCTTTTCAACCATTGCTTCAATTCCATAACCTGGCAGTGCTTCAAAACTTTCCGCCGTTAATAAATGAATTCCTTTATCTCGAACTCCTTTGACAATTGCTTGTGCAAGCGGATGTTCCGATTGATTTTCAGCAGTTGCAACAAGTTGTAACACATCGGATTCTGTGAAGCCGTCCGCTACAATTATATCTGTTAACGCAGGTTCACCTTTTGTTACGGTTCCCGTTTTATCCAAAACAACTGTGTCAACTGACTGTGTATGTTCTAAATGCTCTCCGCCTTTAAATAAAATCCCGATTTCTGCTGAACGACCAGATCCTGCCATGATTGATGTTGGCGTTGCAAGACCTAGCGCACATGGACAAGCGATAACTAAAATCGATATCATCGGGATAAGTGCTGCGCGGAAATCACCAGGTGTTACTGCAAAATACCAAATAAGGAAGGTAGTAACTGCAATTGCTACAACAACAGGAACGAAAACGCCTGATATTTTATCCGCAAGTCGTTGAATATCCGCTTTTGACCCTTGTGCTTCTTCAACAACTTTGACAATTTGTGCAAGCGCTGTATCTTTACCAACTTTAGTCGCTTTAATTTGAAGTGAACCATTTTTATTAATCGTCGCGCCAATGACTGGATCTCCAACTGCTTTATCAATCGGAATACTTTCACCAGTCAACATCGACTCATCAACCGCCGATTGTCCTTCTATAATTTCACCATCTACTGGGATTTTTTCGCCAGGGCGAACAAGAAGTATATCGCCTTGTACGACTTGTTCAATAGCAATTTCTTGTTCAACACCATCTCTTAATACTCTTGCTGTTTTTGCTTGTAAACCAAGTAATTTTTGAATCGCTTGGCTCGTTTTTCCTTTTGCTTGCACTTCAAATAATTTCCCAAGCAAAATTAGCGTAATAATAACCGCAGATGCTTCGAAATAAAGTTCGGGATCTCCCACTTTACCGCCATTCATCCATTCAATTGCTAAATATAAACTATAGAAATAAGCAGCACTCGTTCCAAGCGCTACAAGTACATCCATATTGGCACTTTTATTGCGTAGCGACTGATAAGCCCCTTTATAAAACTGTGCCCCGATGATAAATTGAACAGGTGTTGCGAGTGCTAATTGCAACCACGGATTCATTAAAATTTCTGGCATATAGATAAACGACAAGAAATTAAAATGCGCCACCATCGTCCAAAATAACGGGAAAGTTAAAATCACGGACGCAATAAATTTCATCTTCTGTTTTTTTATTTCTGCTTCTTTATGGTCAATTTTACTTTCTTCATCTTGTTCAAGTAAAAGTTCAAAGCCCATCTTTTCAATTGCTGTCATCATGTCTTGTGCACTTACCGCATTTTTATTGTAATCAACTGCCACGGTTTCAAGCGCAAAGTTCACATTGGCGCTCGATACCCCCTCCATACGGTTTAATCGTTTTTCAATTCGATTGGCACACGCACTACAAGTCATTCCTTGTACATCAAAATTTAGATGATCTTGGATGACATGATAACCTAACTTTTCTATTTTCTCTTCAAAATCATGTGTTGTTACTTTTTCGGAATCATATGTCACAGTCGTTCTTTCCAATGCAAAATTAACATTCGCCTGTTCAACGCCGTCCATTTTTGACAATGTGCGTTCAATTCGATTAGCACATGCACTACAAGTCATCCCTTGAATTTGTAGTGTTTCCTCTTTTGTTGTCATTCCACTAACCTCCTATACTGGGTAGGGGTATATTTACTTTAGAAATATGGAGCGATTTAAAAGTCTATGGAATGACTTTTTTGAACGCTCCTTATTTTCATTATAAATTATAATCACTTGATAAAATATCTTAGTAAACCCCACTTAGTTACCAAGATTTTTTTATTTATGATACAACATCGAAACCTTGGTCTTCAATTGTATCTTTAATTTGTGTCAGTGTTACTTTTGCATCGTCAAACTCAACCGCTACATCTCCCGCGCCAAGATCCACATTCACAGTAGATACTCCGTCCAACTCCCCAACATTTGTTTCAACTGCATTGACACAATGGTTACAAGACATACCTTCAACTTTTAAAATTTCTTTCATTTCGAAACCCTCCCATTTATTGTTCATTTAAAATATAACATACCCTACATAGGTATACAATAAACTTGTTTTTATTTAGTCATCGTTTTCATAACACTCATTAACTCGCGAATTGCTTCTTCACCGTTTTCTTCTTGAATCGCTTTGACTACACAATGATGCGTATGATCTTCAAGTAACGCAAGCGAAACTTTATTCATCGCTGATTGAATCGCGCTTACTTGATGCAAAATATCGACACAGTAACGATCATTTTCAATCATTTGATGTACACCACGCACTTGCCCTTCAATACGTTTTAAACGATTTAAAAGTTGTTGTTTATTAGGTTGAATCGTAGATTTCGACATAATCTTCACCTCTTTTTATACCCTATACCCCTATATTACATCAATCACTTTAGATTCTCCACTTTTCTGCTTAAAAAAAGAGCTAGAAAGCATTGCTGTTTTCTAACTCTTCCTCTATTATTCTTCCGTTTCCTCTTCATCTTTCGCAGTTAAATCAATAAACTCTATAATACCACTATCCGCCTCGGCATCGGCTGGACCGCAAATCCCTGTTGTGAAATCACAAACAATGTTTTCTTTTTCTTCCATTCAAAACGCCTCCCTCTTTCCCTTCATTTTACCGACTCTACATCATTTATTCGATGATTGTGCTTGGAAAATAAAGTGAAACTTCAATCAGTGGGGGGGTTCTTCATCCCCCACTGATACGAAAGAACATAGGCTAAGTTCGTCACGTCCTGATGCCTTCGCCTATGTGACCAACATCCTGTTGCCCCGAACCAATCGGGCTTTTACGGACAGTTGATCTCCCACTTATCTTTAACGCTTTTGCTTAAATCTTGAAGTGGGGGTCTTATGACGTACAGGACGTACTAATGCCGACGATGCCACAGGACGTGGCGGTTTTAGTCGGCCTGTCCGTTAATGCGGGATAAAAAACGGAAGGAATATCAAATGGTCCCTTCCGCCTTCCTATTTAAATAAATAAACTTAGTAATAATACAACACCAAGACCTACGATTGAAGTTGTAAACAATAATAAACCCCATGTTTTAAACGTATCTTTGATCGATAAATTAAAGTACTCTTTGAAAAGCCAGAAAGAAGCATCATTCACATGCGTAATTGTATTACTACCCGCCGCCGTTGCAAGCACCATCAATACAGGATTTACATCGAATGTATGAATGAGCGGTCCAACAATTCCTGCAGCTGTAATTGCAGAAACAACGCCAGTCCCAGTTGCGATACGAATCAAAGCTGTAATAAACCAAGCCATAATAAGTGGTGAAATCATTGTATTTTCCATCATTGAAGCGATATAATCACCAACACCTGAATCTAAAATTACCTCTTTAAAAGCACCACCCGCACCGACAACGAAAATAATCATTGCAATACCCTCGATTGCTTTAGAAAATGAAGCCATAATTTCCGACATTGTGCGACCGACGCGAAGTCCAAATGTATAAATCGCAACTAATACTGCGATTAATAAACTAATTTCGGCACTACCAAGAAAATTTAACACTTCATAAAATGTTGTATCTTCTGCAATAAACATATTCAAAATTGTTGCGACTGTAATCATGATTGCCGGAATTAACGGAACAAGTAAACTGACCGCAAACCCAGGCATTTCATCATCTTTAAATTCTTTCGGTTTTTCCAATAAAGGAGGTACAGATTGATTTAAATTGGGTAATATTCTTGGAAGAATAATTCCCGCAGCAATTACTGCTGGAATAAATACAACAACCCCTAAAATATAAACCATACCCATATCGGCGCCATATGCTTCAACAAGCGCAGTTGGTCCCGGTTGCGGTGGGAATAAACTATGCGCAAGTGTTGTTGCCGCAACCATTGTAATTCCAAGACGCATATATGGCACTTTTGCCTCGATTGCGATACTAATTACGAGTGGCGCCAAAATAATAAAAGCAACTTCATAAAATACTGAAATCCCGAAAACTGCACCAACAATAATTAGCGCCCATTCAACATTTTTCACACCAAATTTCTTTAATAATGTTGAAGCGATACGTTGTGCAGCCCCAGAATCAACCATTAACTTTCCTAATACCGCACCAAATCCAATAATCAACGCTAAACTTCCAAGTGTACTGCCTAAACCTGCTTTAATCGTACTGACAATTGCAGTCGGCTGCATACCGTTTAAGAAACCAACAAAAATTGCTGAAGCGATTAAAGCAACAACACTATTGAGTTTTAATTTCATATTTAAAAATAAAAGCAAAGCAACACCAAGTACAACTGATATAATCGGCATATTCGTCATTAACCAATCCATCTTCCGTAAATCCCCCTCAAATTATATTTCTATTAACTTAAAATTTATACCTCTTTTTGTTTGGTTATCAAACAAACTATTTGAATTGAGTTACCCTAAATCACATGAGCCGTAAGAATAACTGTAGAGTTAAACGTTTTCAACCATGACTCACGCTTGTTTCAATTAGTATAACCTATTGAATAATAATACGAATCAAACATAATGTAAAATAAATTTTTAATATAAATATTTCGATACTTCTGCCTAAAAATTGGTTGCCTAATCAAAAAACACACCTTCATAAATTAACTTGAAGGTGTGTTGCATGACAATATATTGTTTTAAAAATCATACATCGCATCTTTTGCTTCTTGAATCTTTGCATAGGTTTCAGTTAAGTCCACCGTATCTTCGACTAAACGTTCAATTCTAAATAACACATCATCATTCACAATTTCTTTTCTGTAGAAATCTTTTTCTTCAATAAAGACATATGTCTGCACAATTTGTGCTTTCATATAAGCTAAAATTGGTTTTAACTGCTGTTCGACCATTAAATAATGTTTAGACGTTCCTGCAGTGACAAGTGTGCCGACAATTTTATCTCTGAATGCATTGACTGGCAATAAATCGAAGATATTTTTCAGTGTTGCTGGAATCGACGCTTGGAATGTTGGCGTACCAATGATCAGGGCATCTGCCGCCATAATTGTTTCTGTCACATATTTTGTGTCACCCTCATATTCCCAATAATTTCGACCATCACTGAAAACCATGTCATATTCAGCGAGGTCAAGAAGCGTAAATTCTACTTCTGGGTATTTTTCATTTGCAATTTTTAAGGTATAATCCATTGCCGTTCTTGTTTTAGAACCAACATTGGAACCTGCTAATAACACGACTTTCATAAAAACTCCTCCCATCATTTCGCTGTAAATTTCTTCACAGCAGGCATAATTTCCGTTGCAATTAATTCAATATTTTTGGCGATTTTTTCAAATGGCACACCGCCAAAATCGATTTCAGCTAAAAATCTTTGCTGACCGTATAATTCGTATTGATGATGCATTTTCTCGATAATTTGTTGCGGACTTCCAACCATTAAAGCATCTCGGTAATCAATCGCCTGTGCAAATTGTTGTTTTGGATAACCTGCACCTCTTAAAAATGACATGCCCACGTTTAAATGTGGATAAAACTCACGCATTGCATCTTGTGAATTTTCAGCTGTATAAAATAAGCTCGTTGTTGCAATTGGCAAAGTTGCTGGATCAAATCCGCTTTGTTTCGCAGCTTCACGGTATGCATCTACAGACGGCTTGAAGTTAATAGCAGCGCCACCTAATGTTGTCAGCATCATTGGAATACCTGCATAGCCCGCTTTAATTGCACTTCCTGGCGGTCCTCCAACGGCACGCCAAATTGGCAAATGACCGTTTTCAGGTTGCGGCAATACTTTCGCATTTGTCAGTGGTGCTCGAAATTGTCCTTCCCACGTCACTTTTTCTTCGTCATTTATTTTCATTAATAGCTCTAATTTCTCTTCAAATAATTCTTCATAATCGCGCACATCATAGCCAAGTAAATCATACGCACCCACTCTTGAACCACGTCCAGCGACAATCTCTGCACGACCATTTGAAATTAAGTCTAATGTCGAGAAATCTTCGTAAACGCGCACTGGATCAGACACACTTAAAACAGTCGCGGAACTTGCAATTTTTATATTTTTTGTTGCTTGAGCAACGGCACCTAAAATGACCGTATGCGCTTGCGTTGCGAAATGTTCTTGATGGCTTTCACCAACTGCAAAAACATCCAACCCAGCCTCATCAGCCAACTTTCCCGCCTCAATAATCTCTTGAATTCGTTGTTGCGCACTAATGCGTTCTCCTGCATGTGGGTTTAATAAATGATCCCCGATTGAATATAAACCAAATTCCATTCCTTTACTTTGATCAATCCGATATTTTTCCATCTCTCAACATCCCCTTTATTCTTACTCGATTGGCTCTAAATTTGCTTCTATTTCGGCACGTCGCTCTTCTAAAAATGGTGGTAAATCTAATTCTCTACCCAACGCTTCAACTGATGAATCAACCGTAAATCCAGGTCCATCTGTTGCAATTTCGAATAAAATCCCATTACGATCTCGGAAATATAAACTATGGAAATAAAACCGATCGACTACACCTGTTGAAGTAAAACCATTTTCTTTCACAACTTGGTCCCAATACTTTAATTCTTCTTCATCTTTTACACGAATTGCGATATGATGTACGCTTCCACGTCCCGGCTTTTCGCTCGGTCCAACTTGTTCTTTCAAAATAAATTCGCCAAAAGCTTGACCTTCTATCGACTGATATCGAACTTCTTTTTCAAATCGCTCAACTTCTGTATAACCAAAAATTTCATTTAGAACTTTTTCCGTTCTCGATAAACGATGGACGGTAATTTCAATTGGACCCATTCCTAAAATACGGTGCTGCTCATCTACAGTTGAAGATTCCGGTGCAGTCCAAAATTCAGGAATTTCTTCTCCTTCATGACTTAATAATACGAAACGCAAACCTTCTGTATCTTCAAAAGATAAAGCATCTCTACCCGCATAAGTCGTGATTTCTTCATGTATCACATTCAATTTTTCAAAACGGGCTTTCCAATAATCTAAGCTTTCACGTGATGGAACAAGTAACCCAATTCTTGTAATTGCATTTGTGCCACGCATTGTACGCCCCGCCATTGGAATTTCAAAAAAAGTTAACTCTGTTCCTGGACTTCCTGTTAAATCTCCGTAAAACAGATGATACATTGAAGGATCGTCTTGGTTAACCGTCTTTTTCACACGACGAAGCCCTAAAGTTTTCGTATAAAAATTATTATTCTCCTGTGCTTTTTTCGTAATCATTGAAATATGATGATGACCTGAAATTTTATACATCATAAATGCCTCCTCATTTTACTAGTCAAGTGATAGATAAAAGATTTACGCTTCTGGTAAATCTCTTGTCAAACTGTATTTATGCACTTTCGTTATTAGTTTATATAAAGTTTCTTCTTCTTCCTTTGTTAACACATCTTCGAAAAAAGACGATTGAAATGCAATTTGAGCGGGTATTGCTTCTTCTAGTATCGTCTTTGCTTTATCTGTTAAACGAATTGTTTTCGTTTTCCAGTCTTGTGTTCTGACGATATACCCTTCTTTTTCTAGACGAGCGACCATTCGCGACATACCACCTTGTGTCACGATTGACTTTTCTGCCAATTCACTTTGCGTAATCGGTTGGTATAATTGAACTTGCACAAGCACATCAAACTGTGCTGTCGTCAAATTAAATCGTTTTAGAAACTCATTCGATAATTGGTTGCTTTGATTCGTAAAGCGCATAATCCGCAGCCAAGTGAGCGTACCCATTGTATGCTTTTCCATCAAGCATCCCTACTTTCTTTTTAACTCTTGTTATCACTTTACCACGCAAGTGATGATTTTTCAAGCGGAATGTCTTGAATTCAATACTTAATGATTTTCCAATCTTTCACAATCCGCTCCCACTTAATACGCTCCATAATAAAAAGAGGCTGTCCCCTTTTATATACGCGGAAATGATGCAGCCATTTGCTTATTTGGTTTCACACCGGTAAGGAAAGCTCAAAAAGCAACATATTAAACAAAATAAACGCACACAAAACAGGAGGCGTCCAATCGCAAAGCGATTGGACAGCCTCCCTACAGTTTATTTCGCTAACTCTTCATTTAACACAAATTTCTCTATAACATGCTTAACACCTTGTTCGTTATTCGAAAGGGTAATAAAGTCAGCTTTATTTTTTAATGCATCGACGGCATTTTCCATCGCAACACCTAGACCAGCTGCTTCGACTAACTCTAAGTCATTATAATTATCGCCAATACCAATCGTTTCTGACATATCAACGTCTAATACTTTTGCTAAATGACGTAATGCCGCGCCTTTATTGGCTTCTGGATGCGTAACTTCTAAGAAGTAAGGTGTCGACTTTGTAATATGCGCAGTCGTTCCAAACATTTGTCTCAGATCAGTTTGCATTTCTTCCAAATAATCTGGATCGCCAATATAAATTGCTTTTGTAAATCCTTTGTCAGCTAATTTACGTAAATCTGGCTCAACTTTATAAGGGACTTTTACTTTATCAGCATAAGTAACTAGATGGTCGTTTTCCACCGCACCAAACAGTAAATCATCTTGATAAACTTGGAAATGAATATCTCGCTCTTCAGCAATCTCAATTAACTTGCGCGAAACATCTGCAGGGATTAGTTTTTCATAAACAACTTCATCGCCTTCAGATTCTTGGATAAGCGCCCCTTGATATGTGATAAGCGGAACATTGATATTTAGCTGCTTCGCAAATTGCTTAGCAGATGCATACATACGCCCCGTAGCAATCGTTACTGTCGTTCCATTTGCTACTGCCTTTTGAATCACTTCAATTGTATCTTTTGGGATTTCCAAGTCATCTGTCAATAATGTACCATCCATATCTATTGCCACTAATTTATACATTGTTTCCTCCTAAATAATTAAGCTTTTAATCCTTCAAATAATAATACTCTTGCTGGTGATGCATCTGTGCCGTGAATTTTTAATGGCGCAGCGACCATGAAGTATTCGCCTTCTGAAACGTCTTTAAAACGAAGCCCTTCGATAATAATGATTTTTTGACCGAATAGTGTTTTATGTGTTGGGTGCCCTTCTTGACTTCTTTCGATGCCAAGCGTGTCAATACCAACACCGCGAATCCCAACTTCTGTAAGATACTCCGCGCCGTCTTTTGTTAAATAAATAAAATCAAAATTAAAGTCTTCATCAAAAGAGTTTTTCGTTTTGAATAAAACGAAATCGCCTTTTTGAATATCAAACTTCTCTAAATCTGCTTTCGTAATTCCATCTTCAACATTTGTTAAATCAAATAGTTTCGCTTGTCCAACAAGGTCTTCCATCGGAACCGTTTCAAATGTGTCGCCGTCTACAACCATATGAAGTGGTGCATCAACATGTGTACCTGAATGGACATCTAATTCCATTCTTGTTTCAGTTACATAACCATTTGTCACACGATTAAATTTCGGTTGTTTCTCCGGCTTATTTTTGTAAACCGTCATTCCTTCATAAATTGTTGATGTTACATCGTACATTTTCATATTATCCACCCACTTATACTTATTTAGAATTTTTCTTCTATAACTAGGTTCGCATGACTGCGGTGTGTCTGTCTACTAAAAACCTCTGTTATACTCAGAAATTCCCTCTTTCCTACGATAAATCCAAAATTCCGACACTCTCTACTTACATTCACAACTTAGAATCAGTATACTTAAGATTGTCTTAAAATAAATATTCCCGCATTGAACGATTCGATTTAATGAAATCAATGCGGAAAACCATACTAAAGATGTTAAAACAATATATAGGAGCGAGTAAATCATCATGTTAAGAGAAAATACATTGACTCAATCTATTCAAACTGAGGCATTACTAAGTGATAAAAAAGATTATAATATGGAAGATTTAACTTTTGTTTTATTTGGAGCGACTGGAGATTTGGCTAAACGTAAACTTTTCCCAGCGCTATATAATTTATTTTTAGAAGGAAAAATGCCTGAAAGTTTTTCCGTCATTGGTTTGGGTAGAAGAGAATGGTCGCATGAGTTTTTCCGCGAAAAAATTGCAGAATCACTTGAACTATATTCCCGTAGAGATGTTCAAGAAGAACTGCTACCTAAATTTCTTAACCACTTCCAATATTGTGCACTAGATGTTACCAATCCTGCGGCTTACGAGCATTTACATGCAATGATTCGACAAGGAGAAGAAACGAAAGCAACTTCGGGCAATCGTTTATTTTATTTATCAGTCGCTCCAAACTTTATTGAATTAATTGCAGAGAACTTAAACCGCGCTGGATTAAATCAAACAACTGGATGGAGAAGACTTATTATTGAAAAGCCTTTTGGTACTGATTTACAAACTGCAAGACGATTAAATAAAAAGCTTAGCGAAGCATTTGACGAAGTGGAAATTTATCGTATTGACCATTATTTAGGTAAGCCAATGGTTCAAAACCTTGCTTCTCTTGTATTTGCCAATCCAGCAGTCGGATCTTTATTAGATTTGAAGAAAATTTCAAACGTCCAAATTACGGCTAGTGAAATCGTTGGTGTTGAAACACGTGCCGATTATTATGACCATGCAGGTGCAATTCGTGATATGGTTCAAAACCATTTGCTACAATTAGTCATGATGACCGCTCTGCACTTGCCGGAAACAATTACAGCAGACGAGATTAGCATGAAAAAAATCGAAGTTATTCAATCTCTGCGTCCAATTAAACAAGACGAAGCCTATCGAGACGTAATTCGCGCGCAATACGATGCGGGTGAAATTAACGGTGAACCTGTTATTCGTTATTTAGATGAACCTGGCGTTGAGGAAAACTCTAAAAATGATACTTATTTTGCGGCACGCCTTCATATTGATAATGATGCGTGGCGTGACATTCCTTTTTATATTCGTACAGGAAAAAGACTCGATAAAAAGTCAACGCGTATCGTTTTTGAATTTAAAAACCCTGTTCGAGAATCACTTCCAGCAGAAGAAACAGTCCCGAACTTACTCATTTTGGAAATTAACCCACATGAAGGCATTACTTTAAGATTAAACGTCAAAGATGAGTCAAGTGAGTTTTTCCAACCGGCATATATTAACTTCACAAAGCCTTCCGATAACTTAGCAGATGCTTACGAATTATTATTATTTGACGCAATGCTTGGCAATGCAACATTTTTCGCACATTGGAATGAAGTTGAACTGTCATGGCAATGGATTCAACCATTGTTAGAGGCTTTTGAAAACAACCAAGTACCTCTTCACACATACCCAGCAGGCTCAACAGGCCCAAAAGCTGCCGATGATTTATTGAAACAAGACGGTTTTGCTTGGTGGTAAAATCATCAAAATAACAATTAAAAAAGAGATTATCTAGAATAGTCAACAGACTTACTGGATAATCTCTTTTTTTAATAATATTAGATTGTTTTTAGCTAAAACAGTGTTGATAACTGCCAGCCATCTCTAAATTCCATCCACATATCCATACATCCCCGGTATATGTTAGTGATTTTGTGGATGAAACTCGTATTACAAATTCTTGTTTTCTTTAGATTGTTGATAAGTTTTTATTCGTAAAGTGGGACTTCCCATTTTTCGTCAACTTCTTCAAAAACAGTTTTCGTTAATAATTGGAGGCTGAAATTCTCAGGAATTTTATCCCAATCATAAATGTATAAAGATAATTCTTCATTGGAACCACTATAGTAAGTTTCATACGCTTGACCTTTATCATCAATGATTACCCAATTATAAAGCTCTGGTGCATTTGGGGCTTGTGTCATTTCCAATTTCATCTCAAAATATGTCTGACGTTTGATTGGCATTAAAGATTTTTCAAAAAAGTAATCGGCTTCTTTTTCGATTGATTTAACGGTAATCGTATTTCCCTCATATTCCGCAGTAATCGGTTGTTTTTTTAATTCTGCCTGGTTTATTTCCATCGAAAAGTCTGCCAGTTCAACCTTTTCCACGCCGTCTAGAACGAAAGTTAATTGCTCATTTTCACGCCCTGGTTCAAATGAATCGATATGCGTCTGATGACCGATATTCTCTAAATAACTTCCTCGGCTTCCGATTGATCGATTATGCTCGCTATCTGAAATACTTTGACTTGATACAACCACTTCATCCTTTTCATTTTTCACATGGTAATGGATTTGCGTACCAAACATAAAGCGATCATTAATATTCAAACCATACTTTTCTTCAAATGCTTTAATTTCATTATTTATTCTTTTCTCTTCTTCATCTGTATAACTTGTTTCGTATAGCAACTCATTGATAGACGGTGCATACTGAACTTCTTTTATACGAATTGCGACACCACTGACATCCTTCTCTTTGCCATCCAATGCTAATACTTTCGTCTGTTCTTTCACGTCCGTAAAGTCAATTGGTACCTCCAATTGCCAAGTCCCTTTTACACCATTAATTTTCGTAATGTGGATATCTAAGACAATTTGATCCGCTAAGACTTCACCCGTAATCGGAAACTCAAAAAGTCCATATTGATCATAATTACTCCATCCATGGGAACCTAATTCAATTTTTTGTCCATCTATCGTTTTTAAATTTACTTCATAATAAGTATCAAAAATTTCTATCGCTTGGCCTTTAGCATTTAAAAATTGGTGGGACAAAGCAATTCTAGAAGAGTCCACAATCAAATCCTCTATTTTAAAAGTAATGCCTTTATCTGTCGTCTCTAAGTTCACGCGTTCCGTTAACCCTGATTCTTCAGCAATCTGAAGCCCATCATCGACGATTTTCGTTGTAAATAAACCCCCGATTTGAGAGGCAAAACTTGGACTGATCGCTGCGCCAATCCCAACTGCCAATATAAACCCTGCCACTATACCTAAACCTCGAAGCCAAACCTTTGACCGCTTTCTTTTCTTTGGTTCTAGCTGATGTAGCACTTGCGCTGTGAAATTCTCCGGTAAGGAAGGTTCTTGCAATGTTTCGCGAATAAATTGTGCTTCTCCTTTAAAAACGTCAATAATTTCCCGACATTCTGAGCATTCTTCAATATGTGCACGGATTTCCACTAATTCTTCTCCTGTACATAAATCATCTGCATAGCAGGATAATCGATCAATTTTCGGACACGTCATCATATTTTCCTCCTTCACGTTTAGCGACTTTCCTCATTTTTTTCTTTGCTCTATGCAATTTATTGCGCACATCTGATAGTGATAAATGAAGTACATCACTAATTTCTTGGTAACTTAACTCCTGTCCATATCGCAATAAAATAATCATTCGTTCATCCTCAGGTAATGTGGCAATCAATCTTTCCAACTGGCGACTTTTTTCTCGTTTTAAAAAAAGTACTTCTGGATGACGATTATCTTGAATGACTTCTGTATCTATATCACTTTGTTTATGCCGTTTTTTTCTAAATTGGTCCATGCAATGGTTAATGGCCACTCTATAAAACCAACTTGAAAAAGATCCTGTCGCTTTATATTTATCCAACTGCTCATACACTTTAATGAATGCTTCCTGCACTAAGTCCTGTGCATCATGTGGATTTCTTGTCATACGTAAAATCGTTCCATATAGTGGATTTTTGTATTTATCAATAATTTGGCCATAGGCTTGTTTATTGCCGCTTAACACTTCGCGAATCCACTCTTGTTCTTCTTCCATTGAATTTCCCCCATTTCAAAAGACCATGCGCATGTCTTTTTCGTGTTCAATCAGTATAACGAGTTCACTCTCTAAAAGATTTCACGTTCCTTAAACTTTGTCAGTCTATAATTATCAAACATAAAAGTGAGGTTGTTCAGAAAGTCTCACACTAGAACTTTCCGAACAACCTCATGTTTAACTCAATAAAAAATGCTCGCTTAATTCTTTACGAATATCCGTAATATGCGTGTCCATCCGAAGTTTCGCAAGCTCACGGTCTCCACTTGCAATGGCGAGATAAATTTCTTTATGTTCCATTAGCGTTTCACGATAACGTTTATCATCCATAAAGCGATATTTTCGAGTTACATAGATTGTTTTCTCTACTTCTGTCATTAATGTCTGTGCAAGATGAATTAAAATCGAGTTTTTCGACGCTTCTACAATACGCATATGAAAATCAACGTCCGCCTGAACACCTTTCTCGACTTCTTCAATGGATACATCCATCGCCTTAAGTGCCTCACTAATGCTCTTTAAATCTTCAGCAGTTGCGCGCTGTGCTGCAAGAGATGCGGCTTCTACTTCTAATGCCCGGCGCACTTCTAACATTTCAAAAACAAGATGTTCTTCAACATAAACCGTTTTTTCAGCTAGCATCTCATGAATTTCTTCTCGCTCTCCTTTAACAATACTGCCGCCTCCGCGCTTAATTTCAATGACATTTTCTAAAGCTAATCTTTGCAAAGCTTCTCGAACAGAATTTCGACTAACGCCGAATGTTTCTGCGAGCGCTCTTTCTGATGGCAACTTCTCTCCACTCATCACTTGTCCGTTTAGAAATTGCTCTGTTATTTTTTGCAAGACAATCTCTGATCTTTTCATATGTTTCACCCTATTTTTTAGTTTTAGTAGAAATATATTGAATATATCTGAAAAATCTATATAATAGTATTCATCGTTGGTTGTACCAATATTATCACAAATTAAAACTATCTAAAACTGGTCCTACCAATTTTAAATATAGGAGGAAATAAAATGGAAGCTATTATTGCAGCATTAAAGACCAAACTTACCGATGAACAAATCTCTACGAATGATACAATTCTAGAATTACATAGTAAAGATGAAACTTATCACCAAGCAAGTCTTCCCGATTTAGTTGTTTTTCCAAAATCAACAGAGGAAGTCAGCTTTATTATGGAAGTTGCACAAAAATATAAAACACCGATTACTCCATTCGGCGTGGGTACTAGTTTAGAAGGTCATGTCATTCCTTATGACAATGGCATTACGGTTGATTTTTCACTAATGAATAAAATTTTAGAAATTAAAGCAGAAGATTTACTTGTTAAAGTACAACCAGGTGTCACAAGAGAACAATTAAATAAAGAACTTAAAAAACATGGGTTGTTCTTCACTGTTGATCCTGGCGCAAACGCAACGCTCGGTGGCATGGCAGCAACAAATGCTAGTGGAACTACGACTGTAAAATACGGCGTGATGCGCGACCAAGTGCGAGATATGGAAGTCGTATTGGCAGATGGAAGTGTCATCCATACTGGAAATTTAGCAGCGAAATCTGCTTCTGGTTACCACTTGAACGGATTATTTGTAGGTTCTGAAGGAACGCTTGGTTGTTTTACAGAACTTACTTTACAAGTGTATGGAATTCCAGAACATATCGTAGCGGCAAGAGCAACTTTCTCTGACTTAACAAATGCGATTGAGTCAGTCACGTCAATTTTACAAGCGGGCATTCCAATTGCACGTGTTGAATTTGTCGATGAAGCTTCGATTGTTCAAATTAATAAATTTAGTGAAACAGACTATCCTGTGAAACCGACATTATTCCTTGAATTCCACGGCAATGAATCTGGATTACGAGAAGATGTTGAATTCACAAGAGAAATTATGGAAGATCATGGTTGTGAACAGTTTTTATCTGAAACGGACAATGCGGCACGAACACAGTTATGGGATGCACGCCATAATTTAGCTTATGCGTATGCACATGATTATGTTGGGAAAAAGATGATGTTAACAGATGTTGCCGTTCCAATTTCAGAACTTGCAAACGCAGTGAAATATGCACGTGAAGAACTTGATCAACTGAGTATTCCTGGAGGCGTTCTTGGACATGTCGGAGATGGCAACTTCCATTCAATCGTTATGATAGACTTGGACAATGAAGAAGAAGTCCAAAAAGCAAAAATCTTTAATGAAAAAGTCGTCTTATATGCACTTGAACGTGGCGGGACTTGTACAGGAGAACATGGGGTGGGTATTGGAAAAAAAGCTTACCAACAACAAGAACACGGCGCAGCGCTTGATATTATGGTTCAAATTAAAAAAGCATTAGATCCGAATAATATTTTAAACCCTAATAAAATCGTCACAATCGATAAATAAATCAAAATGAATGATGCCCAGAAAGTTCATTTTTGACTTTCTGGGATGCGTCATTTTCCTATTACAACTAAAAGGAGTTAAATTATGAGAACATTAGAAAAGTTAAGTTCATTTGCCGGGAAGTATTTTGCATTTTTAGTAATGTTTGCAGCAATCGTCGCTTATTTATTCCCATCGACTTTTGTCCTCTTTGGAAGCTACGTCACAATCTTACTTGGAATCGTGATGTTTGGAATGGGATTAACATTAAAGCCTATAGACTTTAAAATCGTCTTTACCAATCCTTTGCCTGTAATTATCGGAATCATCACCCAATTCACGATAATGCCGCTTGTTGCTTTTGCGCTTGCTTATTTACTAAAGCTACCGCCTGAACTTGCGGCTGGACTCGTATTACTAGGTTCTGTACCTGGTGGAACGGCATCGAATGTGATGGTTTATTTAGCGAAAGGAAATGTTGCGTTATCGGTCGCGATGACTTCCCTTTCCACGATGATGGCGCCAATTATGACGCCGTTATTGCTTTACTTTTTAGCAGGACAATGGTTACCTGTAAATCCTTCAGCATTATTTATGTCGATTTTACAAGTTATTATTATCCCAATTGTTTTAGGGTTGATTGTCCAAAGGTTTTTTCCAGTTATCGTGGAAAAAGGAATTACAGTCGTTCCTTTAATTTCGGTTTTCGCAATTTTAATCATCGTTTCAGCAGTGACTGCAGCAAATGCTGGTAACGTTGCAACAGCAGGTGTTCTTGTCTTTATAGCCGTATTTTTGCATAATGGTTTTGGATTACTCCTCGGCTATATCATAGCATCCATGATGGGGCTTAGTGAAAATGATCGTCGAGCAATTTCCATTGAAGTGGGCATGCAAAACTCTGCTTTAGGTGTTACTTTAGCAACTGCACATTTTAGTCCACTTGCTGCTCTTCCAAGCGTATGGGGCGCAATTTGGCATAATATTTCTGGTCCTATTCTCGCAACATTTTGGGCAAATAAAGCAACTGCCAAAGAACCAATTAAACAGCCAAAACTTACGCCAACTAAACCTTAATCGTCAGGCATCCAGAAAGTTACTCACAAACTTTCTGGATGCTTTTTTCAATTTTACTCAGCCTTATGCGACGATTCATTTCATAAGTTCAATTACTTGCCAATCATTTCTCAATGAAATACGATATGTTTTGGTTAAAATATTCCTGTAGAAACAGGTGCTTTTTTTAAAAAGACCGGATGAATAGACCGTCATTGCTGATTATATTGTTTGACAACTTATACAGGTTCGATTTAGACCGATAATAAAGGCAATCGAATTATGATCTTTACCAATGGACAAAAAGAATATAAAAGTATTTATGCGAAGCGCGCAAATTGACTTAAAATCGTGACATTTGATGATGATGGGCTGTTATTTAATGACGTTATTTAATCAGGCCATTTAAGATGCTTCTAAAAAGAAAGCCTTTTGAGGCTTTCTTTTTTCGTGTTCTTGCCGTAAAAAAGTGTGTGTTTAAGCGAATGGTGATATTTAATCATCTACCTTAACAATTGATGAGGAGGACATTTTATGAGTTTTTTACTTTTAGGTATTGCAGTTATAGCCGAAGTATTTGGGTCTACAATGCTCAAAGCTTCTAATGGTTTTAAAAAAGTATTGCCCGCTATTGGAGTTGTGATTGGTTACATGGCTGCATTTTACACCCTTTCAATTGTTTTAAAAACACTCGCACTCGGTACCGCCTATGCAATTTGGGCGGGAGCAGGTACTGCACTCACCGCGATTGTTGGTATGACAATTTATAAAGAATCTAAAGACCGTAATAAAATTATAGGCATTATTTTAATTACAGTTGGTGTCATGTTGCTAAATTTGGGTAATACGGATTAGCTTCCTTTTTCAATAGAAACTTGGTTATTCAAAGGGACAACAAAGTATTGGTTACATAATACGTTGCTACTGGACAAAATACATTTAACCTATGTTTGATAGCATCAGCGGAGATGAGATCCCCCACTCATTAGCTCTTCTCTTTACGAAAGGAATGTTGGAGATGAAATCCTATTTTGTACTTGCACTTTCTATTATTTTTGAAATTTTTGGAACTGCCATGTTGAAAGCCTCTGATGGATTTAGCGTACTTTTCCCTTCTATCGGCGTTGTGATCAGTTATGGCATTTCATTTTACTTTTTTAGTTTAGCTTTAAAAATGCTTCCTTTAAGTTTGGCTTATGCCATTTGGGCTGGAGTAGGCACTGCTTTAACGGCACTTGTCGGCGTTTTTATGTGGGGTGAAATCCTTAGTTTATTAAAATTGTCGGGACTTGCCCTGATTATCGGCGGGGTTATTTTATTAAACTCCACGCCTCCAACAAAGAAAATTGAACAGCAACCTTCACTCTACTGAATTTTAGAGTAAGATTCAAAAAGCGCATGGCATCAAGTTATATCATCTTGATGCCATGCGCTTTTATATTGGATAGATAAGTAGACATACAATTTTTAAGGCTTATAACGTTTTTGGAACTAAGTCATAACAACGATTGTAAATCCACTCATAATCTTTTACAGATAAATCACGCGGATTGCCAACTGTCTGTGGATCTGTCATAGCTACTTCCGCTAGGCGTGGAATCATATCTGCAGGAACGCCTTGTTCTTCTAGTGAAGGAATATCCAATTCTTCTACAAGTTTATAGACTTCATTGACAGCTGCTTTTGCTGCTTCATCCGTAGTCATATTGAAAGTGTTAACACCTAATGCTTGTGCAACTCGTGCAAAACGCTCCGGATTTCCTTTCCAGTTAAATTCCATAACAGGCCCTAACATCCAAGAGACACATTGACCATGTGGAACGTTAATAATACCGCCTAGCGTTTGTGCCATCGCGTGTGCAGCACCTGCAGATTCGCTTCCATAAGACAGACCCGCCAACATTGCAGCTTGCGACATACCATAACGTGCTTCAATGTCGGAACCATCCGCATAAGCACGACGAATATAATGTGCTACATACTCAATCGCTAATAGCGCAACTGCATCTGTTACAGGTTGAGCATATTTCATCGTATAGCATTCAATTGCATGTGAAAGTGCATCAATGCCCGTCATTGCTGTAACATGAGGCGGCATAGATACATGGAGTTCAGGATCAATAATCGTCAGATGCGCTGCAATTAACGGACCGCCTGTATTAAATTTAAATTCACGTTCTTCATCTGTAATCACTGCCCACTGCGTTACTTCTGACCCAGTTCCAGCTGTTGTCGGGATTGTTATCAGCGGCGGAATACGATTTTCCAAAGGTTTTTTTCCTTCGGCAGCTTCGTACTCCAAAACCGAACCATTATGTGCGATTTCAACGCCAATTGCTTTTGCTGTATCCATTGAACTACCGCCGCCAACAGCAACGAGCCCATCACAATTATTTTCTTTATATACTCTCGAACCTTCATTAACAATTCTGACTGGTGGATTCGCTACCACTTGATTGAAGAGAACAACCTCCACCCCTGCTTTAGCAAGTGATTCTTCTACCGTCTTCGTCATTCCTGCCTGATAAATGCCAAGGTCTGTGACAAGTAAAACCTTTGAAACGCCCAGTTTTTTTATTTCTTCCCCTGCGTCTTTCATGACTCCAATTCCATGTTTAATTACCGTTGGAACCTCAAAAGATTGGATTGTTTCCATATGTTCAAATTTCATATTCATTCCTGCCATTCTAATTCCTCCTCATAATTTCATCTTCATTTTAATCATTTAAACCAATTGATTGGTTCAGGTTTGGTATTTTGATAAATATGTTTTAGTTCTGTATATTCTTCTAAGCCAGTTTTGCCAAGTTCTCGACCAATTCCCGATTGTTTATAACCACCCCAAGGCGCCTGCGCAAAATAAGGGTGGAAATCATTAATCCAGACGGTCCCCATACGTAATTGACTTGTCACTCTTTCAGCTTTTTCTATATCTTTTGTCCAAACAGCACCTGCAAGGCCATAAATTGTATCATTCGCAAGTGCAATTACTTCTTCCTCACTAGTAAAACGTTCAATTGTGAGGACAGGACCAAAGATTTCTTCTTGAACAATACGCATATCCGCTGTACATTCGCCAAAAATCGTCGGTAAATAAAAGAATCCTTTTTCAAGCTCAGGATCTTCTGGGCGTTTTCCGCCAACTAAAAGTTTCGCACCTTCTTTTTTCCCGATTTCTACATACTTTTCAACTTTTTCTCTTTGGGCTGCAGAAATCATTGGACCAGACTGTGTATCTTTGTCAAATCCATCACCAAGTTTAATTCTTTTTATACGTTCAACTAATTGTTCGACAAACCAGTCATGAATTTCCGCTTCAACGAGCAATCTTGCCCCTGCCGAACATACTTGGCCCGCATGAAAATAAACTGCATTAAGCGCCTGGTCTACTGCTGTTTCCAAATCACTATCTGCAAATACGATATTGGGATTTTTTCCTCCCAGCTCTAACGCAATCTTTTTCAAGTTCCCGGTAGCAGAAGTCATAATGTTTTTCCCCGTCTCAATCCCGCCTGTAAATGAAATGAAATCAACAAGCGGACTGTCTGCCATCACTTGACCGACTACATTTCCTGCACCAAGTACTAAGTTATAAACCCCTTTTGGGACGCCTGATTCTTCGATTAACTCTGTTATTTTCACTGTTGTTAAAGGCGTAATTTCACTCGGTTTTAAAACAATTGTATTACCAGCGGCAAGTGCAGGCGCAATTTTCCAAGCTGCCTGAAGAAGCGGATAGTTCCACGGTAAAATAAGCGCAGTAACACCAATTGGTTCACGAACAACCCGACTGAATGAATTGGGAATTGGTGATTCAATGACTTCTCCCCCATTTTTATCAGCTAAACCTGCAAAATAGCGGAACACTTCCGCAATATCAACCATATCGGCTTCACTTTCAATAAGCGTCTTTCCAGTGTTTAACGTTTCAAGTCTTGCCAACTCTTCTTGATCTCGTTCGATTAACGAAGCAATTTTATAAAGTAGTTTTCCACGTTCATGGGCAGTCGTATTTTTCCAACCACTTTGATCAAAAGTATTTCTTGCTGTTAAAATCGCCGCTTTAACATCTTGTTCATTACCTTCTGTTGCTGTTGCGATTACTTCTTGGTTAAAAGGATTTATGATTTCACGTTTTTTCCGTGAGGTGGATTCAACCCATTCACCATTTATGTACAATTTCTGTATTGGCATCACTACACATCGCTCCTTTATCTGTTTTCATTAAGTTCGTTAAATTTAAATTTAACATTCGGTGCATTTCAAATGTAACATAAGGTTTTTTATCTGTAAAGAAGTTTCAGAAAGTGCTTACATATCAATTTCCATAATAAAAATTATTATAATATTGCCCTAAAAAACATTTATAAATATAAATCTTGACTAATTCAACTATCATTGTAAGATGAAAAGTGTTAAAATTATATTTAACACATTGGGAAATAAAATAAAAGAAAGGAGATAAACAAATGTCTTCCCCACTAAAGAAAGATGAAGCTGCATTAGAACTAATAGAACATGCTAAACAAGTTGTAATTAGTGCAATTGCAGAAACGATGGATTTATACGGTGTGACACCGTCAGCTGGTCGCCTTTATGGCACGATGTATATTGAAGGTGAAATGACACTCGATCAAATGAAGGATCGCCTCGGAATGACAAAGCCAAGTATGAGTACAGCTGTAAAAAGATTAAGAAACAATGGAATGGTGCATAAAACCTGGAAAAAAGGATCTAGAAGAGAACATTTTTCGGCAGAGACAAATTTCTTTAAATCTTTCATCTCGTTCTATTGTAAAAAATGGGAAAGAGAAGTTGAGATGAATATCACCGCAATTATTGAAGCAAGATCAGAACTAGAAAAAGTGATTGGCAATGATCAAGTAAGTCGGGGGATAAGAGATTACGCTCAAAATTTATACAATCAAATTAGCGAATCAGAAAGTTATTATACTTGGTTAAGTCGATTAATCGAGTTAATCGAGTCTGGAAAGATATTCGATTATTTGCCAATTGAAGCATTAAATCATGACGACTAATTAACATTCATATAGGGGGATTATTTTGTCATATTCAAGGGGAACGAAATCATTCAGTTTTACGATGTTACTTTTATTTACACTGCTATTGGCTGCATGCGGAAATGTTGAACAAGATCAAGAAAACGAACACTTAGGGGAGAAAAAACTCACAATTCCCTATGTATCTTGGGCAACAGAAATTGCGAGTAACCATGTGATCAAAGAAGTCTTAGAAGACGTTGGTTACGATGTTACTTTAAAAGAAGTCAATACGGGGGCAATGTTTATTGCAATCGCAGATGGAGCAGCAGATGCAATGATCTCAGCATGGCTTCCTTATACAGATATAAGTTACTGGGAGAAATTTGAAGATGATTTAGTTGACTTGGGACCAAATCTTAAGGAAGCACCTTTAGGTCTTGTTGTGCCTAGTTATATGGAGATTGATTCGATTGAAGATATGAAACAAAATAATGATGACGTAGGGAATTCAACGGGTTGGACAATTACTGGTATCGACCCGGGTGCTGGTCAAATGCAAATTACTGAAGAAGCAATGGAGATATATGGATTAGAGGAATGGAATTTACAAGCAACAAGCGACGCAAGTATGATGGCTGCACTCGATCGCGCCATTCAAAGAGAAGAGGATATTATCGTAACATTATGGTCTCCGCACTGGGCGCATGCAGACTATGATTTAAAATACTTAGAAGATCCGTTAGGTGTCTTTGGAGAACCGGATGATATCCGAACATTAGCGCGTCATGGGTTGGCAGAAGATTCACCAGCCGCTTATCAAATCTTACAGCAATTCGAATGGGAAAAAGATGATTTGGAAGCTGTTATGGTTGAAATCTCTAACGGGATGAAGCCTGAAGAAGCTGCTAAAAAGTTTGTAAAAGAAAACAAAGCTCTTGTCGACAAATGGACGGACGGTGTTCTCTAAATTTTGCACTACACAAGTGTTGAAAAAAGTCAGTTCTTGACTCTTTCAGCACTTTTTTGTCGTTTTATGAAAAATAAAACTTCCTCAACCAAAACTTTTTAAAACCCTTCCCCGTCAAATACTATGTAGCGTGTGCGCGACACGTTTAAACTTGGAAAAGGTGAATCTTTTGTCATGACAAAAAAGGAAAAATTTAAGCTTGTTGAAGCATTTATCATAGAAAACCGAGAAGCACATTATCGACTTGCATATAGTTATGTAAAAAACAAAGAAACAGCACTGGATATCGTACAAGATTCCATAGTGAAAGCATTGAATTCAATTGATAAATTAGATGAAATAACTTATTTAAAAACATGGTTTTATCGTATTATTGTCAATACCGCAATTGATTTCATTCGAAAACATCAACGAATTTCACTTATGGAAGATGAGATTCTCGACTTCTATTTACCAAATTCTGTTGACCAAATAACCGATTTTGATTTACAAGAGGCAATCGATCAATTACCTCCGACATACAAAACACTTATTATTCTTCGCTTTTTCGAGGATTTAAAAATAGACGAAATCGCAGAAGTCACAGGTCTTAATGTCAACACGACGAAAACAAGACTTTATCGTGCTTTGAAAATATTACGAATTGAAGTTGGAGAGGATTTTTTATGAAGAAATTAAAGCAATTAAAAAGAAATTATGAAGAAATTGATATTCCAACTGAGTTAGAAGATGTTGTACACGCCTCTATTCGGCAAGCGAAAAGAAAAAAACGTCCTATGATTCAATATTGGATGCTCAGTGTTGCTGCAGCTGCTTCCTTATTTATCGGAAGCATTAACTTAAGTCCACAAATGGCACAGGCGATGATGAATATTCCTGTTCTTGGTTCTATTGTAGAAGTTTTAACGGTGCATCGTATCACAGTTACTGAAGACGATTATCATGCTGACTTAAATGTTCCAGAAATTCAAGGGTTAAAGAATGAAGAACTTCAGTCTGCTTTGAATGAACAGTATCTTGAAGAAAACAAAGCTTTGTTCCAACAATTCAAACACGAAATGGCGGAAATAAAAGCACAAGGGAGCGGTCATTTCGGTGTTAATACCATTTACGAAGTGAAAACAGATACACCACAAATTTTCTCGATTGCACGCTATGAAATCCTAACAAGTGCTTCTTCATCAACGACTTTAAAGTATGACACGATTGATAAAGAAAGAGAAGTTTTAATTACATTACCGAGTCTTTTTAAAGATGATCGGTATATAGAAGTCATTAGTTCTTATATCGCTAAAGAAATGAAGCGACAAATGGATTTAGACCAAACCACTTCTTACTTTTTAAATGAAGATTTCACAGATGATTTCAAACAAATTAAACCTGATCAAAACTTCTATATTACGGCAAATCATAAACTAGTCATTTCTTTTGATCAATATGAAGTAGCGCCGGGTTATATGGGGGTCGTAAAATTTGAAATCCCGTCAGAATTGTTAACAGATTTACTCGTGAATGATTTTTATATTCATTAATCCACTTTGCAGTCAGCCACTATTGCTGGCTGCTTACATAGAATAAGTTTATACGCGAAATGTATGAAAACGGAGGTTTTTACACCATGAATCAAACGCCACCTAGAAGAAGATTAAAACGAAAAGTACGGATTTCTTTACTGATGATTGCTTTCGCAATTCCAACACTTTTCATGAGTTTTACTGTCGTTAAATCCTATTTTGCAGATGAAAAAGCAATGTCCAAAGAAATGATTAATCAAGAAACACCAAAACCTGAAGTGCCAGTTACAACACCTGAAGAACAACCAACAGAAGAAGCTCCTGATGAAAAAGAGGAAATTGTCGAACCCCCAACAGGAAAAGTTGTTTATTTAACTTTTGACGACGGTCCGAGTCATTTAACGAAGGATTTTTTAGATGTGTTGGAAGCAAATGACGTATTGGCAACTTTTTTCATGCAAGGCACTAATTTACAAAAAGAAAATTTACAAGATAGTGTAAAACGTGCGACAGAAAATGGACATTATGTCGGTGCGCATAGTATGACTCATGATTATAAAACGCTTTATAAAGATTTTCAGTTTGTAGCTGAGATGAGAGAAACGCTCGACCTAATTAGAGATATTACGGGGACAGAGCCAAATCTTGTACGCGCACCTTATGGTTCTGCACCAGGTTTAAACAGCGAACAAGCGCGCAATCAAATTGTTGAAAACGAACTGAAACTATGGGACTGGACGATTGACTCTGAGGATTGGTCACTAGCCAAAAATCCATCACAAATCGTGACGAATATTAAAAATTCAACAAAGAGAGAACAAGAAGTTATCTTAATGCATGAGAAAGAACAAACTTTAGCTGTGCTTCCAGAAATCATTGAGTTTTATAAATCACAAGGTTATCAGTTTGCTGTGTATCATGAAAGCTATCATTTTGAGTTGAATTTTCAAGGTGATGACAGGCTTTGAAACAACAAAAAACGACAGTAAGAAGTCTTTATCAGGCTATATTACTGTCGTTTTCTTTTTTATGATGAGTGATAAAGTAATTCCTCAAAAAATTTTATACCCTTTTCTTCTCAATTCTAAACTAGCAACCTTAATCATTAATATTTTCAAAATAAACTATTGAACTCAAAGCTGATTACGTGTACTAAGAAAGTTATAGTGAATCTTTCTTAGCGCCCTTTATATGGCTTTCTTATTCTTTTAATCAGGCAAAGGTACTTACACTATTGAACGTGAAACACGGTTTCTACCTAACTGTTTAGAACGGTAGAGTGCATCATCAGCTCTCTTTAAAATAGTAGAATAAGTATCTCGTTCCCTTATTTCTGCTACACCGATACTTACAGTAACTGGCGTATGCATCCATGCACTCTCCTCAATCATTCTTCGTAAACATTCGCCCCATTCATACGCCTCTTTTTCATCCACATTCTTTAATAACACTGCAAACTCTTCTCCACCAATTCTTGCTACAAATCCTTTTTCCATCGTTGCATTTTGTAATTTTAATGATAATTCTTGTAAAACCATATCTCCAGTTTGATGTCCAAAACAATCATTAATTTTCTTGAAAAAGTCAATATCTAATATAAGCAATGAAAAAATAGTACTTGCTCTTTGGTATTCTTCGATAAAAGAATCTAATGTTTCGTCAAAATGTCTGCGATTAGAAATCCCTGTTAATCCGTCAGTCAAAACAAGCCGCTGAAGCTGATCATTCAATAACTCCAACTCATCTTTCGTATCTTCTACTTCTCGCAAAAGTTTTTGTAATTTCAAATTAGCTTCATCAGTTTCTTTTAATGTACGCAATGCATTCCTTTTTTCTTGCAGTAATTCAGCTTCATAAGCATCACGCACGCCCATTGCCATAATTGCACATTCAATGCGGTTTTCGCCATCTACTTCTCTTTCCACCGCACTCATTAATACCGGGATTCTTTCCTCGTTACGTTTTAAAGTTAAATAAATTTCATTCACTGATCCCGTTACATCGAGTAAAGGTAAAAAATAAGTTTGATAATAAAGCAATGATGGTTTGGTCAACAGAGCATGTATATGTTCAGGAGGTGTCGTTCGTTCATCCATACCAACCATGCGCTTTAAAGTTTGATTCATCGCATGAATTTCTCCATCATGATTAATAATTAAATAACCACAAGGCGCAAAGTTTAATTGTTCTAACATGCCTCTCTCCTCCAAACAAGACGTTATTCTTGAATGAATGCTTTCAGGAATCGAATGACTTCTTCGGGTGCACTTAAATGCGGATTATGCCCTGTTGCTTTCATTAAAATCAATTCACTATTTGCCATTTTTTCATGCATATACTGACTAATTTCATACGGGACAATGGTATCATCTTGAGCTTGTAACAATAAAGCTGGCGTTTTTAATTTTTCCAATTGATCACGCACGTCTATTTTAAATGTCATTTCACAAAAATGTTTCACAATTTCCTGGTCATTAGCCATAAGATATGCTTCAAACTCTTCGGTTAATGCTGGACGATCTATATTTTTAGATGCAATTGGTGCTAAATATTGTGCCCACTCTTTATAATTTCTTTCCATCATCACGATTAACTCGTCAATATCCGCTTCATCAAAGCCACCCATATAACCTGGCTCATTAATATATCTTGGTGAAGAACCAATCATACACAGCTTTTTAAAAATTTCAGGTTTTTCAATCGCTGCTAGCATCCCAATTACACCACTAATTGAATGCCCTACAAAAATAATATCCTCTAATTGGAATGCATCACAAATTTCCAAAACATCTTTTACGTATCCCGCCGGCGATGCATATCGTTCCAATTGATAAGCCGTCTTATCGGAGTATCCTGAACCGACATAGTCAAAAAGAATAATTCGATAATCTTCCTCCAAAGCTGGTACGATTCGATGCCAAACTTGTTGATCACAGCCAAAACCATGTGCAAATAAAATCGTTTGTTGGCCTTCTCCTAAAATACGAACGTTATTTCTAATTTTAATATTTTCTTTTTGCATATTTAAACATCCCTTTCTCACCATTATTTTTCTGAAGTATATTCCCGAAATCCTATCTTTACCATTCAATATTATCTTTTATATCCAAGTTCCTCATGTCAAATGTCATTATCCTATTCAATGAAACTAAAATTTTCGATAATTATTGGGGTAATTTATAGAGTTTTTGTACAATCAAAGGAAATAAGCATTTATACACACGCGTATAAGAACCAATATACCATTCGTCATGTAAATTTATTTTACTATGTACTTCACCAATAACAATCCGGGAGTTTATATATTCATCATCAAATGTTGGTTTCGTTAATTGCCTACATTATTTTTAAAATGTTTTTGTATAACGTTCTTTCACAGAATACTAAACAAAATGTTTTTTATTGCGGGGATTTCCATAATCATATCGTAATGATGATTTGCGATTTTTTCCGCATGCTCATCCATAATTCCATCTATTTTCTTTACACTTTCTAGATCCTTTTTCGTTAACTGGTTCAGTTTAAGAAACTGAGATACTTTTGAAATCGCATCAAATAGCCCTCTTTTTTTATACACCTCTCTCTTTATTATACATGACTATCGATAGACTTTAATTGATTTGAACCGAGGAGAAGCAATTCATTCAATCATTATTCTTCGATTCGCTTGTGTTCTCCATATAGACAAATGTCTTTATTTATTGTAAGGTATGTAAATATACTGATGCACCAATTAAAAATATTACTATTTTAATGTTTAGTTACCCTATTCTTTGTCATAAATCTCAAGTCTTATAAAGCTTTATGGCATTAGGATATGTCAATAATGATTCAGGAGGGAATTTTCATGAATAAACTATTTCAACATTTAAATGAACATTACGAAGAGCTCAAAGCAATTAGAAGACATTTACACCAACATCCTGAATTGTCTTTCGAAGAAGTCGAAACACCAAAGTACATCGCCAATTTTCACGAAAAGCTCGGACATGACGTGCGAACTGGCGTAGGCGGGCGTGGGGTCGTGGCAAAATTAAAAGGAGCAAAGCCTGGTCCAACTGTCGCCTTAAGAGCAGATTTTGACGCATTGCCGATTCAGGAGGAAAATGACTTTTCCTATAAATCTAAAGTAAATGGCGTGATGCATGCTTGTGGACATGACGGACATACTGCGACATTACTCGTTTTAGCAAAAGCTTTAAATAAAATGCAAGATGAACTTGAAGGAACGATTGTCTTTATTCACCAACATGCTGAAGAATTACCGCCAGGCGGGGCCATTGCAATGATTGAGGATGGTTGTTTGGATGGGGTTGACGTTATTTTCGGGACACATTTATGGGCAACTTCTCCACTCGGCGAAATCGGTTATCGTAGCGGGGAATTTATGGCTGCGCCAGATCGTTTTGATATTAAAATTCTCGGATCAGGTGGACATGGATCTGAACCTGAAGCAACAAAAGATAGTATCGCGATTGCAGGACAATTGATTGTCAATATGCAACAAGTTGTTAGCCGACGAGTGAGTGCACTGGATGCCGCAGTCGTCTCGATTTGTTCGATTGAGGCCAAAAATCCTTATAATATCATTGCTGACTCCGTAGACTTAACAGGAACAGTTCGCACATTTAAAGAAGACATACGTTGTAAAGTAGAAAAAGAAATCGAACGCGTCATTAAAGGAACCTGCTTAGCTGCAGACGCAGATTATACATATGAATATCAAAGAGGCTATCCAGCAACTGTTAACCATCCAGAAGAGACAATGCTCATTGCCGAAATTGCACATCAAGCGCCTTCCGTTACTGCTGTAAAAGAGTATGAACCACAAATGGGTGGGGAAGATTTTGCTTATTATTTACAACATGTCAAAGGTACTTTCTTTTTCACAGGCGCGGCAATTGAAGGACGCGAAGCATACCCACATCATCATCCGAAATTCGACTTTGATGAACGGGCAATGTTAACAGCAGCGGAAGTACTTGGCACAGCTACATTACAATATTTGCATAATCATAGGTTAGAAAGTTTGGAGGCTGTAAAATGAAGTTATGGAAAGACTGGCGACTCCATGCGGTTGTTTTAGGAATTGTCGTCGTTGCTGAGTTAATCGGAAGCCACCAATTTTCTATCGGACCTGGCGTGATTTTATTACTGCCGATGCTTTACGCAATTATTATTGGACTTGTTTTATATTTCACACCCTTATTGAAAGAAAAGCAGTCAAAATCAGCAGAAACACTTGTCTTTTTATCCGTTAGTTTATTAATGGCAAAGTTTGGTGTCAATATTGGTCCATCGATTGGTACCATTTTAGAAGTAGGACCAGCGCTAATCTTTCAAGAATTAGGGCATTTAGCTACGCTACTCATCGCTCTTCCGATTGCCGTTTTACTCGGGTTAAAACGCGAAGCTGTAGGGATGACACACTCGATTGGACGCGAGCCAAATGTTGCGTTAATTATGGATAAGTTTGGGTTGAACTCCCCTGAAGGTCGCGGTGTAATGTCGATTTATATTTTTGGAACGATTTTCGGTGCGGTATTTTTAGGACTCATTCCCGGTTTTTTAGCAACCGTCCTTCCCCTCCATCCATTATCTTTTGCGATGGCATCAGGCGTTGGAAGCGGGAGTATGATGGCTGCGGCGAGCGGATCTTTAGTGTCGATTTATCCAGAATTTGAAACAGATATTATCGCGCTTGCCGGGGCAAGTAATTTAATTTCTGTAGCGACTGGTTTGTATGTAAGTATTTTTATCGCACTTCCATTAACAGAAAAAATGTACGCATTTTTCATCAAATTTCGCGGTAAAAAAGGGAAAGTAGGGAATGAATAAATGTTAAAAAATATCCAAGAATGGACACTTGTATTTACAATTATAGGGTTCATCACAATTGTGGGAAATTGGATTGGCTATAATATTATGCCTACGCAAGCGATTCCTGGAATGCTTTTATTAATTTTAATGAGTATTATTGGACTTGCGCTTGGAGAAATTTTACCTTTTAAAATTCCTGCAATTGTTTACATATCAATCATCGCAATTGTCGCTTCAATCCCTGGTGTTCCAGGATCGGATTACGTTGTAAAATGGACTTCAGAAGTAAACTTATTGGCGTTGACTACACCAATATTGGCATATGCCGGTGTTGCAATTGGGCGCTCATGGGCGGATTTTGCGAAGTTAGGTTGGAGAAGTCTAATTGTCGGGACACTCGTCTTATTCGGCACTTACTTAGGTTCCGCCGTCATTGCAGAAATTATTTTGAGAGTACAAGGTGTCATCTAATAAAAAATAAGAGACTATCCTATAAAGTACATGACTTATAGGAAGTCTCTTTTCATTTCATTTTTTCCATTGTCGCAAATGGTAAATGATAAGATAATTTTCCTTTAATTTGTGTGATTGGAATTCGTTCGCCTGCTAAAAATCGATTAAAATCAAAAATAACGGGTGGCTGATTACTTCCTATTGCAAATAATGCTTTTCGTTCACGCGGAAGATAAGCTGATGTATGGATTGTTCCAGCGGATGCGCCGTACTTATGCGCAAAAACTTCATGCTCCGTATTATTCAAAAGTTGATAAGCCGCATAAATTGTCTTTGTTTGCTGTTCTCCCATTCTCAACTTTTCCATTCTTCTCATTGAATCTTCCGTTCGATAACGATTTTCTTCTACTAAAACATCGAAATGATTGGTACTGATCGTAGATTTTCTTGCGATTACTTCCCTCGGCGAAGCTTCTACGACATAACCTTCTCCAGACGGATCAATTAAAGCATAATTGAATGAAACTCGATGTGGAAGCTCTTTCAATAACGCGATAGCCTCATCGGCATTAGCACAAGTTTCCAATACCATCCGCCCAATCATATTACATAAAAATCCATTTTCTGTATCCCGCCGATTGATAAAATTATAGCCCATAACAAGCCCTTTTTCATTCATCCCATCCATTCGCCCCGTCACTTGCATGGATGGCCCAATTGTTGCATATCCTCCATCTGTCGGTCGATAAATCATATATCTTCCTTCATAAAAAGCCGGGTCACTGTCATAATTTCGAATCATAAATTCTGACCCTGTTAAAATGGAACATCCACTTCTCGCATATTCTACATAATACCCACCAAATTCTCTTAGCGCATCATGAAATGGCCAATTCAATGCATCTGCCAGCCCATGCAATTCATCCAACATCTTCGGCATATATTTTGTAAATAATTGAGTCGCTTCGGTCGGATCAATTGTAAAATGGTATTTTCGTTTATTCTTCCATTGCTTGTCACGATTATATAAAAGAGGAGATTTCTTTAATAATTCACCTTGACGATAACCAAAATCATAATGGCTTCCAGTAAATTGAATGACATCACTGATATATTGTTTCACGCACATATTCCTTTCTACAATGAGCAAATATTATATACAGCTCTTCTTCCTTAATTTATCATTCTCCCTCTCCACTAGAAAGACTAATGCTCTTTTCTCAATCTTAGTTCATCTCATTTCACATCTTTTACAATACATTTACGCGCGATTAATACCCACTTAATATTTGTTTGATAAGTTATAAACAGAAACAAACATCAAACAAACAACAAAAAGGGGAATTCAAATGAAAATGAATAAATTAAAGAAACCTTTGCTTCTTTTATCGATGGCTGCGCTTTTAGCGGGCTGCGGAGCAAATGCCAATGAAAAATCAACAGCAGATGTAAATGATTCACTGGAAACCGTAATCGAAAAAGCAAAAGAGGAAGGAAAACTTGCAAGCGTTGGGATGCCAGATACTTGGGCAAATTGGGTTGAAACTTGGGATGACTTAGAAAGTGAATATGGTATTGAACAAGTAGATACAGATATGTCGAGTGCTGAAGAACTTGCAAAATTTGAATCAGAAGGAGAAAACGGAACGGCTGATATTGGGGATGTCGGCATTAACTTTGGACCTTTAGCAGTGAGTAAAGATTTAACGATGCCTTATAAAACTTCTTACTGGGAAGAGATTCCTGATTGGGCAAAAGATGATGAAGGACATTGGTTATTAAGCTATACAGGAACAATCGCATTTATTACAGACAAACAAAACGTCGACAAAGCACCAACTTCTTGGGCTGATTTAAAAAATGGCGATTATAAAGTAACACCAGGCGATGTCACGATTGCAACACAAGCACAATTTTCGGTTCTTGCAGCGGCTATGGCAAATGGCGGCAATGAAGAAAACGTTCAGCCTGGACTCGATTTCTTTAAGGAAATTGCACAAGATGGACGTCTCTCTTCTGCAGAAGCGAGTTTGGCGAACTTAGAAAAAGGGGAAATTGAAGTAGCAGTTGTTTGGGACTTTAACGGATTAAATTACCGCGACCAAATTGACTCAGATCGATTTGAAGTCACGATTCCATCGGACGGTTCAGTGATGAGCGGCTATACAACAGTAATTAATAAAAATGCACCAAACCCGAATGCTGCAAAACTGGCAAGAGAATATATTTTATCAGACGAAGGACAAATTAACTTAGCAAAAGGTTATGCAAGACCAATTCGTACATCTGTTGAACTACCAGAAGAAGTACAAGCAAAACTTTTACCAAATGAAGCTTATGAAAATGTAAAAGCAGTAGAAAACCATGCCGCTTGGGATGAAATGGCCGTGAAACTCCCACAATTATGGCAACAGGAGGTACTCATTCATGCAAACTAATAAAGTGATTATGATTACATTGGATGGCTGTCGTTATGACACAGCCATCCAGCAACTTGGTTTTTTAAATCATTTCGTTGAAAAAGGACTCGCGAGCCGTTACAAAGTATTATCGGAAACACCGAGTAATTCTCGTCCATTATACGAAGTACTTTTAACGGGTGTACCGACTTATGAAAATGGTATTTATACGAACTACACAGTAAAACGTTCAAAAGAACAAAGCATTTTTTCTTTGATGAAAGAAAATAAACGGACGACTGCAGCAGCCGCTTATCATTGGGTAAGTGAACTGTATAACCGAGCACCTTATTCCATTTTCGAAGATCGTATTCAACATGATGAAACGAAAAATATTCAGCACGGGATTTTTTATTCGGAAGATACTTATCCTGATTCTCATTTATTTGCAGATGCGCATCATTTAATCGATACGTATCAACCTGAATTTATGTATATTCACTCGATGAATATTGACGATATTGGGCATAAATTCAACGGGAATTCACAAGAATATCACCAAGCAGTTTGCCGTGTCGATACCATTTTAGGCGTTTACTTACCGCTTTGGATTGAAATGGGCTATCAAATTATTGTTACTTCTGATCATGGAATGGATGATTTTGGAATTCATGGCGGTACGCTGCCTGAACATCGAGAAGTTCCTTTGTTCATTATTTCTGATAAATGCAAACCACAAATCAGTTCAGAAGTTGTTGAACAGTTACAAATGGCACCACTGGTTTGTCATTTACTCGGCATCGGCAAAGGAGAGAAAATGCAAGAACTAAAGGGAGGATTATTCTTTGAAGACGAAGCGACCGAATAAATATAAGCTATGGCTGCTTCCCTTTTTTACAGTGACAGCATTATTCCTGATCGTACCACTCGTTTTAATGGTCACTTCTAGTTTTACCAGTGGTGCAACAGGTGCTTTCACTTTTAGTAACTATACGGAAGTATTTACAAATGCTTTTTATTATCAATCCTTTTTAAATAGCGGAATGATTGCTCTTTTTTCAAGCGTTGTCGGATTACTTTTAGCCATTATTGTTGCTTATGCAATGACTTGTTTGCCAAATAAAATCCAAGATAAAATCTCAGTATATATTAATCTTGCGGCGAATTTTGCTGGTGTCCCACTCGCATTTGCTTTCATTATTTTAGTTGGAAATTCAGGTGCTTTTCGCCTCTTCTTTGATGGGTTAAGCATTCCTTTACTCAGTGAGTTTAATTTATATTCTTGGCAAGGTTTAACACTTACCTATTTATATTTCCAAATTCCGCTTGGGATTTTATTCATTTACCCTTCTTTAAAGAAAATGAGAAAAGAATGGAAAGAGGCTGCGTTTTTGCTGGGCGCGACAAACGCTATGTACTGGCGAAAAATTGGATTGCCGAATATTATGCCGAGTATCGCTGGGACATTCATCATTATGTTTGCCAATGGAATGGGAACGTATGAAACAGCCTACGCATTAACAGGAAGTAATGTGAATCTAATTACCATTCGAATTGCGGCACTTGTATCGGGGGATATTTATGCGCAACCTGAAGTTGGCAGTACATTGGCTATCATATTTGCAATGATGATGCTCTTAATTTTAGCGACTTCACAAATTTTGTTAAAAAGAGTCAGGAGAGATTTAGCATGACGAAAAAGAAAAATCATTTTATCGCTTATAGTACTTTAGTCATTTTCGGTTTATATATGATCTTTCCTTTTATTTCAACAGGACTTTATGCGACGTCTACGGCATGGTCAAATACGATTTTACCGGAAGATTTTACGTTCCAATGGTTTGTCGCTTTAGGGCAGGATCCTAATTTTATCGCTGCTCTTTTACGTTCAGTTTCATTGACGCTAATTACACTAGCAGTTGTATTAATTATTATGGTCCCTACCGTCTGCTTAGTTTATTTATATTTCCCAAAGGTGGATAACTTTTTAAAGGGACTGGTTTTAATGCCTTACGCAATTCCGAGTGTCATTTTAGCGACCGGTTTACTTCGTATGTATGCAGGTTCAGTTGTGCCAATGTACGCGGTTTTAGTCGGCGGACTATTCATCGGTTCACTACCATTTATGTATCAAGGTATCCGCAATAGTTTAGAAGGAATTGGCGCGAAAAGTTTAATGGAATCCGCAGAAATTTTAGGCGCAAATACATTGCAATCATTTTTAAGAGTGATTGTGCCTAATATTCGATTGGGATTACTCATTACGACATTATTAATCTTTGCGGGATTTTTCGGAGAGTTTGTTTTAACAAATTTATTAATCGGTGGAAACTACGAAACAATTCGTATTTATATGTTAAGAAGAATGAGTGAAAATGGACATTTAGCAAGTGCAGTTATGGTCGCTTACTTCACTTTACTGCTACTGCTTAGTTTACTCATTACTCGTCTAACTTCTGCAGGGAAAGTAAAACGAAAAGAAAGACGCTCGAAAAGAAATCGTCGCGCGGTCGGTTCATTCCAAAATCCATCGGAAACAGTTTCACTTACAAAACAGTAATTCAAACAGAAATGGGGCATTTTATATGAGTTATATTTCAATCGATCATTTATCTTTAAGCTATGGAAACAATCTCGTTTTGAAAGATATTTCTTTAGCTGTCGAAAAAGGAGAACTTGTCACGTTACTCGGTCCAAGTGGCTGCGGAAAGTCTACTTTACTGCGCGTCTTTGCTGGATTGGAAGTGTTTCAAAAAGGAGATATTTCAATCGATGGAGAAATTGTGAATGACGTTGCACCGAAAGATCGAAATATCGGAATGGTATTCCAGTCCTATGCTTTATTTCCGAATATGACTGTTTTTGATAATGTTGCTTTCGGTTTAACAATCAAAAAAGTGTCGAAAAAAGAAATTGAAGAAAAAGTAATGAATGTATTAGAGCTTGTAAATCTAGCAGATAAAAAGGACTTTTATATCCATCAACTTTCAGGTGGACAACAGCAAAGAATTTCCCTTGCACGATCACTTGTTACAGAACCTAAATTTTTACTATTAGATGAGCCATTAAGTGCACTCGATGCAAAAATTAGAAAACAACTTCAAATGGACATTCGTGCCTTACAAAAGAAATTAGGCATTACAATGATTTTTGTCACACATGATCAAGAAGAAGCAATGATTTTATCAGACCGAATTTTCGTCATGAATGAAGGTAAAATTGTTCAAGATGCACTACCTGCAGAATTATACGAAAAACCTAAAAACGAATTTGTCGCGGGCTTTATTGGTAATTATAATATTTTAACAAGACAGCAAAAACAACGACTAGCACCAACATTTTCAGCAGAAAAACTAGCGGAAAAATACGCCTTACGCGCTGAGTTGATTAAACTAACACCGGCAGAAAACACAGAAACAATTGATGCTTTTTTTGAGAATTATACAATTCTTGGTAGTACAATACGTTGCTACTTTAATAGCGGTGGAATTCCGTTGACAGTTGACGTCTTAAATAGCACGGTCGATGTGACAACATTACAAAATCAAACACAATTATTTATCGATTATCGTAGTTTTGTACCGCTGCAATCATAAGGAGATTTACATGCTAAAAGAAGAAAGACATCATTTTTTATTGGATCAATTAGCTTTACATGGAAAAATTATCGTTACGCAGCTTGCAAAAGAACAAAAGGTGACACCTGAAACGATTCGAAGGGATTTGGATGAATTAGAGAAAAATGAACAACTCACACGGATTCATGGGGGTGCTATCCCTTTTATTCCTAGACAAAAAGAAATGGCTTATGAGAAAAAACTCGCTTTACACCTTGAAGAAAAACAATTAATTGCCAAAAAAGCCGCATCACTCATTCAAGATGGAGATACGATTGTAGTCGATGTAGGAACAACGACAGTCCATATTGCAGATTTTATGGATGGGCTTCAAAATCTGACTGTTGTCACCAATTCACTCAGTGCGGCGGAACGATTTAATTTAGCCGTTGAAGAAAGACGGATGAGCGGGCAAATTATGATGTTACCTGGCATTACGAATCCCGAACAAGCCTCTGTCACTGGAACATATACTGTCGATTTTTTAAAAAAGTTCCATTTTGATTATGCATTTATTTCATGTGGCGGATTAACCAATGAAGCCATTTATGATTTCGATATCGATGAATCGCTCGTTTCAGAGGTAATGATTCAGCAAAGTAAAGAAGCAATTTTACTGGCAGATGACTCAAAAATCGAAAAAACTTCTTTCTTCCATATCTGCCCTTTATTATTAATCACAACAATTATTTCTAACAAAGAAAAACCAAGTAACTGGAAATTATTTAATGGAAAATGGATGATTGCAAAACAGGAGGCTACCAATTATGAAAGTAGATTTTCACCTACATCTTGAAGAAGGACCTTATTCAATGGGTTTTGTAGAGAAAACATTGAAAGCAATGGCCTATTTTGAAGAAAGCAAAGAAAAAACACATACGAAAGAATGGCTGTTAGATGCCATAAATCGAATGCAAACGCGACTAAAACACGGGGAATTTTCCAAATTGTGGTTGGATTTTTATTTACAAGAAGCGTTAAATAAAGGACTCAAACAAGTTGGCATCGTCGACCATCTATACCGTTTTAAAGAAACAAAAGCTTATTTTGAAAAATATATCGACCTTGAATCCGTAGAAGTTGGTCGCAAACAAGCCGAGTGGTTAGAACAAGTTATGGTAAGCGAACTGCATGATTTTGTAAATCTTATCAATTCCGCTAAAAAGGAATGGGCTGAAAAAGGCGTCAAACTTAAACTTGGTATTGAAGCCGATTATTTTGTCGGCGGTGAACAAGAGCTTGCAGCCATTTTAGACAAATACGAATTCGATTATATCATTGGATCTGTGCATTTCTATAACGGCTGGGGCTTCGATAACCCAGATCTCCAACATAAATTCAATGACTTCGATTTAAATGAACTATATACCAATCATTTTGAAACGGTAAAACATGCAGCAGCAAGTGGACTTTTTGACTTCATTGCCCATTTGGATAATATTAAGGCATTTAATCATCGCCCAAGTGAAGAGAATTTATTGCCACTTTATCAAGATGTTGCTGCAACATTGGCCCGTCATGACGTCGCAACCGAAGTAAATCCCGGTCTTTATTATCGTTATCCAGTGAAAGAGATGTGTCCTAGTCCGATGTTTTTAAAAGTGCTTCTTCAAGAAGGCGTCAAATTTACGACATCATCAGACGCTCATTTCCCAAATGATATCGGGATCTATAATGACAACATTCTCGAACAACTAACAGAAAATGGTTTGACGGAAATCGCAACTTTTAGTGAGCGAACAAGAATTATGAAATCGATTGAAAATAATACAAAATCACGCGAAATTATTCATCTAGAATAAGATCGCGTGATTGACTTTTCCTTAATTAAGCAGAATATTTCTTAATTAACTCGATAAAAGCTTCCACAAAAGACTGTAAAAATTGAACAGTTCCTTCATTATTTAACTTGCCTTGTTCATCCAATAGTTTTGCCGAATGTGAAAGATACACTTCTGGACTTTGCACAACAGGCACATTTACAGCCGATAATACTTGGCGTAAATGATGATTTGCGCCAAAACCACCAAAATTCCCTGGTGATTGACTAATAATAGCCCCCGGCTTGCCGTCCCATGCATTATCAATTTTTGGACGTGATCCGATATCAATCGCGTTACTTAGCACCGCCGGAACGGAACGATTATATTCTGGTGTAACAAATAAAAAGGCATCCATCTCTTGAATCTTCTCGCGAAACGCTTGAAATGATTCTGGAACTTGGTCATAATCATCAAAATCCTGATTGTAGAAAGGTAAATGACCGATTTCAATTACTTCTATTTGATAATTCTCAGGAAATAATGAACCTACATTTAATGCAAGTTGTTGTGATAAAGATGATTTTCTTAAACTACCGATTAAAACGCCTACTTTTACCATTCTACCTAACCTTCTTTCTTTTTTATAAACGCCCTTCTTTATTACATACCCAACTATTGCTATTCTACAAACTTCATTCCAATTGGGTGGCCATAAACACAAGATGATTTTTTAAAAATAAAAATAGACTGCCCCAAAAATCATTCAGCTTTTAGGTCAGCCTATTTCAATTACGCAAGTGTTTTTAAAAACTCATGGACAGGATCAATAATGCCTACGTATTCTTGCCATTCTGTTAATTCGTTTGTATGAACGTTTTGAGCTCTTACACGAACAACTGTTGAAGTTTGTCCATCTTTTTCAACTTTCACTGTAATGGAATCAATCCAAAATTCTTTTTGTCCTTCATTAAAGATAACTAATTTTCTTTTCGTATCGTAAATATCATAAGCTGACATTTTAATTCCTCCTAAATACGCAAACTAAATTCATATCTATTCTACCAAGTTTTACCCAAATGACCTAGAAATTTTTCGTGTGATGTTATTACATAACACGATTTCGCCCATTTTCTTTCGCTTGATATAACTGTTTATCCGCGGCATTGATCAGTTCAATTTCTGTTCGGTAAGTTGTCCGATCTGTCATTGTCGCAACGCCTATGCTATATGTAAGTATGCCAGTCTTTCCCATAGGATGATCGAATTTGGCATCTTCTACAGCTTTTCGTACCCGTTCAGCAATATCGAAAGCCTCTTCGTATGGAGTATTCGGCAGAACGATCGAAAACTCTTCTCCCCCGTATCTCGCAAAGAAAGCCTCTGGTCGCAATTGTTTTCGAATGACTTTAGAAACTTCCTGTAATAACCAATCGCCTTTAGTATGCCCAAAATAATCATTGTATTTTTTGAACTCGTCGATATCAAGCATCAATATAGCCAAGTTCTGATTTTGTTGAAGAGCATTTCTAAAAACTTTATCCATATAGTCATTAAAGCTTCTTCGATTAGGAATCCCCGTTAAACTGTCTATCGTGGCTTGCTCTTTTAATAACTTATTTGCGTTTTCTAATTCTGAAGTTCGATGATGCACTTGTTCATCCAAAGAAGCATTTAATGCTAATAATTCCTCCGTTAAATGCTCTCGACTTCTTGTCATATATGCAAAATCTCTACTCATTTGTACCATATGCAACATCACGTAAAGCCCTGTCGCAGGTAACATTAATGTGTAAAACTGATACCATCCATTCCCGATTGCAAAATCATTAAAAAATGCAATGAAAATTAAAACAATGGCATAACTATTTACTTTAGCTTTGCTATTATGATTCCGAACACCTTTATAAGTTATATAAATAAAATAAATAAGGGTCGGAATTGTTAAATAAAAAACTTTAAAAAAGAGTGTTTGAAAAAAGATTGGCTGTGTAGTCAAAGTAATGATGATTAAAGCAAAATGAACAACTGTTAAAAATAAAACGACTTTCTTTGAAAATTCTTCCTTATGCCATTGCCACATTAAAAGAACAAAAATCCATGAGCCTAGTTCAGTTAAAATATACTCTAACCGCGTACCTCAAACCCATGAAATGTTTGGAAAAAACAATGTATAGTAAAATGGATCCGCAAAAAGAACCCGACTTGCAATGACGATACAAAATGAGCCAAACACTAGAAATGTTAGTTCACTTTTACGAAATGAAACGAATGACAGTGTAAATGTGCCCATAATGAACAGACCACTTGTTACAAAAAAGTCTAGATGCATTTTATTGTTAAAATTTCTCGTAACAGTTGTCGCTTCACCAAAGTAGATTGAATTTTCAAGTCCACCTCGTATATGCGCGAAGCTAGAAGACTGAATGACTAATTCAATTTCATTTGACGCCGCAAAAAAATAGCCTATCTTTGGTGCCATTTCAGAACGATGCGTCGATGAGTCAGTCCCAACGGCCCCATTTTCCATAATCGCTACTTGATCCACGTATAGCGTATATGCACTGTATTGATAAGGCATATAGATTGCTAACGCTTTGCCTATAAAATGATCCGGTATTTTAATCGTTGTTATATAAGTACCGTAAGTATTTTTTGTACCAACTTGCGTCTCAAAAGAACTTAGCAAATGAACGACTTTGCCTCTTCTTGCTTCCTTCGATGTAAATAATTCATCCTCAAAAAAGAGCCATTCACCATCTAGTTTTGTGTAAAATCTTTGATATTCTTTTGCACTAAAGTCAAAGTCTGTTTTCTCTTCTATTTCCACCCCAAAAACAGGCGAAAAAGAATGTAAGGAAAGCACAAAAAAGAGTAACATCAACATCAGAAATTTCCCTTGAATTAACTTCTCCATTCACTCACCGCCCGTATACTGGTGTGAAAACTTTGTCGATTTTTGACGAATAAATAATTGATTATTGAGAATATTATACGTCATCTCTTGCTTTTTGACTACTATGGAGCTAATTCTAGTCACTCAATCCACAAACTAAAAAAACTTGTGCAGGACATCTTTGCGAAGTCCATGCACAAGTTTTTATTATTTTTCACCATGACGTTTTTTCTGTTGTTTTAAAATCTTTTCTTCACGACGACTAATATGAATAAGCGGTGAATCATAATCTTTCGACGCTAAAATATCTTCATTTGAAGCCTTCATAAACGACCAAGCGAGTAAGAACATAATAAAGATTACCGGGAATCCGGCGACAATACTCGCGGTTTGCAATGTTTCAAGTCCACCAATAAACATTAAAACAAGTGGCAATAACGTAAGCGTAAATGCCCAGAAAAGTCGGTTCCATTTTAACGGTTCAGAGTCTACACGTTTTTGAACAACGGCTGCCAAAATAAATGAAGCCGAGTCAAATGTTGTCGATAAGAAAATAATCGCTAAAATTGTAAATAACGGGACGATCAGCTTCGCCATTGGCAATTGATGTAAAATCGCAATAATTGTCGCTGGTGCACCTGCTTCATTCATATAGCCCATTACATCAAATGAACCTGTAAGTTGTAAATACAATCCAAAGTTACCAAGAATTCCAAAGAATAATAAACAACCTACTGTTCCGTAAATCATCGTTCCAAGGATCATCTCTTGAATTGTTCGTCCACGAGAAATACGTGCGACGAATAAACCAACGAACGGTGCGTAAACAACCCACCATGCCCAGTAAAAGATTGTCCAAGTTTGCGGGAAATTCGTTTTTGAAAATCCTTCAATATTTCCAAATGGTTCTAACCAAGTTGCCATTTTAAAGAAGTTGTCCAAAATAATCCCGATACTTGTAAATGTCGTATTACTAATGAACAATGTCGGTCCTGTAATGAAAACGAATGCCAAAATAAAAATCGCTAATCCTAAATTGACATCACTTAAAATTTTAATCCCTTTTTTAAGACCAAAATATGCACTTGTTGCAAAAATAGCTGTACATAACATCATAATTGCGGCTTGCATACCGAGTGTTGCTTCAATACCTGTAATGTCTTCAACGCCTGCTGCAATCATCGGTGTACCGAGTGCAAGTGTCGTACCAGCACCACCCATTAACCCAAACATAAACAAGACGTCAATAATGACACCAATTGGCGTGTCTACCCATTTTCCTAAAACAGGTCTACATGCTTCACTAATTTTTAAAACGGGTTTTTTTCGAACATAATAAAAATAAGCAATTGGTAGCGCTGGCAATGTATAAATTGCCCATGCCATCGGTCCCCAGTGGAAAATACCATAAGCTGTTGACCATGAAACCGCTTCCGGTGATCCTGGTTCAAGCCCGAATGGTGGTCCTTGGTAATAATAAGCCCATTCAATCATACCCCAGTAAAGAATACTTGAACCAATTCCAGCAGAGAACATCATCGCTGCCCAAGAAAAAGTCCCGAACTCCTTACCTTCTCCTTTTTTACCAAGTTTTACTTTTCCGTTTTTACTAAATGCAACATACATTAAAAAGATAAATGCTGCGAGTCCAACAAATAAGTAAAGTACGCCGAATGTTTCGGTCATAAACTCATTTGCCATATTTACAACTACCGCGCCTGCTTCTGGAAATAGTACAAGTGGAATCGATACCGCAAGTACTAATATTAGTGCCCCTATAAAAGTGGGCCAATCAATAATTTTCATCGTACAAATCCTTTCGCTTGTATTTTGTCTAATTAAGAATACAGATCAAAAGAGATTTTTCAGTGAGTAAAGTAGATAAGATTAATTTCTCTATAACTTGTCAGTCATATTCAAGATTTTTGAGGCATCAAATGTAGATGAAGATGATTAAAACGCTTTATTTCGGCTTAAAATTTTAGGATGTTTTGGAATAGAGGATGTTGACTTCCTATACTTTTTAAAAATCGTTACTTAATTTTTCACTTCAAAATAATTGGCGATTCTCTTTGCTTCTTAATTCGTTCTTCACCTTTCACACTACATTCGTAAGTTCATAAGACAAGAATCCGATTTAAAAAACTTTAAGCATAAATTCAGTGTAACGAAATTTGCGCAATTTTTCTACCTACAAGAAAATAAAACGTCACTTCTAAACATTCCTGATAAACAGAATAATAAAACTAGTTAAACGAAAAAAATCCCTGCGCGACGAATATTCTTTTTCGCGCACAGGGATTTTCTTAAAATTGAACTGCGCTTGGCAGTTCATTTACTTGCACTTCGTCATAAGACGTCACGGCATTTCCATTTTTCAAATACAGTTTTAAAAATGCGCCTTCTCGCAATTCTTTAGCTGCTTCAAATTCTACTTCTACAGGAGTTCCTTCCTCATCATACGCCGTTCCTGTGTATACATATCGATTCATCACTTCACCAGAGTCCAATTTCGTTTCATTAATTGTTTCATACGTCTCTATTTTATAAAACACTGTTTCTTTGCCAAATCGATTAAAATCGACACTTAATAATACAGCTACTGCAATGGCTACTAACAAGAAGCCGATCCCTATAATCGCGAATCCTTTTTTCATTTTAAGTCCTCCAAATTATTATTTTTCATTCATAATCATTTTCATCACACGGTTTACCGTGACAATATAGTAGACTGCGTAAATCAATGTATAAGCCGCCATCCAAATCATGACTGGTACGACAAAGTCCATCATAAACAAACGAGATGCTGCCATTAAAGCTACGCTACTATGCACAATTCCTAATAATAATGGCACTGCAAAAATAACGCCGATTTGACTTTGAATGGTTCTTTTTATATCTTTCATTGAAACGCCCATTTTTCGTAGCACAACGTATTTCGATTTATCTTCTTCAACTTCCGTTAACATCTTAAAGAATATAATACTTCCTGTTGCAACGAGAAAGACTAAGCCAAGAAAACTTCCCACAAATAATAAGGCACCAGATGATTCGATTGCACGTTGATATTCCATCGGTGCACTTGAAAAACTTTCCGTTTTGCTAGCCAATTCTTCTGAAAGTGCAAGTTGCTTCTTACTATTTTCCATTTCAACAGCTTGAATCGTTTTTTCTTCCAGTGCTAATTCTTCATAAAGATGATCTGGAACAACGACTGCAACGCCACCAACTGTCGCGATATTCCAAAATGCTCTGTCATATAATTTCGCAACTGTGTATTCATTGTCATCAATCGTCATCACTTCTTTTTTGGATGACCATCTTTCATCATAAAAAGCATCAACGACATAAATCTCTTCTTCTTTTAATGCATCTGTATTTTGCTCCTCAAATCGAGTCAATAATTGAGTGAAATCTTGTTCTTTCAGTAAGGCATACTCCATTTCATAGCCCTCCTCCAAGATCCGAACATATTTTACTGGAAACGAACTTTCTGAAATAATGTCATCACTTTCAATTTCCACGGCTTGACCTTCCCACATAAATGTATAAGGTGTGTATTCGTCAATCGACTGATCGATATTATAATAAAGCCCAAATACTGCGCCGCCTGCTGTAATTGTCGTTGCACTCATCACCGCAATCGTCGTTAACGTTTTCGCATTGCCACGAATTCGATACAACAACTGTGATGCCGTCATCATTCGTAAACCTTTCCATGCCCACTTCGGACGATTTTTTAAAGCGAGTAATACATAAATGAGCACACTATGGAATAATAAATATGAACCGACAATCGTTAAAGCAATAATGACTAGTGGTGTTGCGAGTCCTAACTTTTGCCACACAACAGACGTCAATAAATCTTCTAAAGCGAAATAATAAGCTAAACTAAGCGCGATTATTCCGCCAAGTGCTGCAAGGATTTTTGCTTTCGGTTGTGCTTCTCCTGTTTTATCTGCCTGGAATAATTCAATTAATTTAAAACGATAAATCACGCGATAACCGAGCGTTGACGTACCAAGGAAAATCACAAAAAATACTAAACATGTATGAAGTAATGCCTTCAAAGAAAACGGCAATCCTGTCACAACTTCAATCCCCATCAACTTCAATAAAATGGATAATAATCCATTCGATAAAGCAAGACCGAGTACGACACCAATTACTAGTGAAAATAGGCCGATGACCATATTTTCAAAGAATAATAATAAACCGATTGATTTTTTACGCACACCTAATAAAGAATAGAGCGCAACTTCCTTTTTCCTTTTCTTCATAAAGAATGAATTAGAATACAATATAAAAATCGCAACAAAAATCATTAACACAAAAGCCGATCCACTCATCACACCGCTAATTTTCTTCGATGTTTCCGCCATACCTTCAATATCTCCACTATATTTTAGTGTCGCAAAAGTAAAGTAGATTAAAATCGAAAATACAGTAGAACCAATATATAAAGAATACGTTTTTAAATTACGTCGAATATTTTTTAATGCTAACTCAAATAACGTCATTCACTTCACCGCCCATTTGTCCCAACTCATCTAAAATCATTTTGAAGAACTGATCTCTTGTATCATTTCCGCGATGAATTTCTTTTGACAACTGTCCATCTTTAATAAATAAAATTCGACGACAAAAACTAGCCGCATATGCATCATGTGTCACCATCATAATTGTCGTTTCATCTACTTCATTGAGCGATGCCATACTTTCCAGTAAATCTGTCGCTGATTTTGAATCGAGTGCACCTGTTGGCTCATCTGCAAAAATCATTTTAGGATTTGTAATGAGCGCTCGGCTCGCCGCCGTCCGTTGCTTCTGTCCACCTGATATTTGATAAGGGAATTTATCGAGTAAATCTGAAATCCCAAAAGTCTTCGCAATCTTTTCGACTCTTTCTTTTATTTCAGCCGGTTTCTTTTTCGCAATCGCAAGTGGCAATAAAATATTTTCTCGAACCGTCAATGAGTCCAGTAAATTATAATCTTGGAAAATGAAGCCAAGATGATCACGACGAAAATCTGCCAATTGCTCTTCTTTCATCGTCGCAATATTATCCGAACCAATCAAAATATTTCCTGAAGTTGGTGTATCAATTGTTGCCAGTACATTCAGTAATGTCGATTTCCCAGCACCTGAAGGTCCCATAATACCAACAAACTCACCGTTTTCTATCGTAAATGATATATTTTCCAATGCTTTAAATTCATTCGAACCTTTTCCGTACGTTTTTTCTATATTTTCAACAATCACTAATGATTCCATTTGTTTCGCCCCTCTTTCGTATATCTTTATCATACAGAGGCGAACTTAAACAAACTTAACACCTACCTTACAAAATCCTTAAATGATACGTTATCTGCAGAAACCAAAGTAGTTGTATTATAATGAAGTGAAAGTAGAAAGGATGATGTAAGGATGAATGAACCACGTATTTTAATCGTAGACGATGAAAGTGATTTAAGACTTTTAATGACAACAGCCTTATCAAAAGAGGGCTTTACACATATTGCCACAGCAGGCACAATCCAAGAAGGCTGGGAACAATTTAACAGTTTCTCACCCGATTTAATTTTATTAGACATTATGCTTCCTGATGGTGAAGGTTATGATTTATGTAGAAAAATTCGTGAAGTATCGCATATCCCCATTTTATTTTTATCCGCTAAATCAGATGAATCGGATAAAATTGTTGGGTTGGCGATTGGTGGCGATGATTATATTACAAAACCATTTAGCCCGAAAGAAGTTGCTTTTCGCGTGAAGGCGCAATTGAGACGTGCCGGTTATTCGGAAAGTCAAGAACAAACAGAAAAAGTGCTGGCGGTAGGTCCTTTCACAATCGACCATTCGAAAACTGTTGTCACGAAAAACGGCGTTGCACTCGAATTAACCGCAAAAGAAATTGGTTTAATGGCTTCTTTTTTACAACATCCTAATCAAATTTTAAGCAAAGAAACCTTATTTGAACGTGTGTGGGGAGAAGACTTTTTCGGTGCTGATAATACATTGATGGTACACATTCGAAGACTGCGTGAAAAAATCGAAGACAATCCATCGAAGCCTATTTTCATTACTACAGTGAAAGGGCTCGGTTATAAATTTTCCGATAAAGGGTAAAAAAATGCGTTGGAAATTAACTTTACGATATGTATTTTCTGTACTCGTCATTGTTTCCATTGTCATTGTCATTAACCTAGTTATTTTAATAGGCTTAGTCGTTTGGCAGCAACAAAATAATAATAAAGATTTATCGGCAAATGACGGGGAGACTTTCACACGTGAATTCTCCAAATATTTATCCATCGAAAATGAACAACCAGTCGTTTCAGATGAAGGGAAACAAGCATTACAACAATTAAACGGATCCATTCAGTTTTTAGATGATGAAGGCTTTGTGATTGACAGTTTATATACCGATGAAAATACACCGACACATTATACACCCCTAGAACTCATTCATCTTTATAAATATTTAGATGAGACGAAAACGACTTATTATATTAGTGAATTTGATCGTTATAGTTATTTAATTGGCATGCGTGATGCGGATGAAGAGCGGATTGTTTTCATGTTTAATGGGCAAGCAATTTTTACTTATTTATCGAAAGCATTTTCGATTATTGTCATTGCTGATATCATCATTGCGATTTTGATTGGTTTATTTTTCAGTTCCGTCATTACAAAACCAATCTCTTTAATGATTCATCGCATTAACCTATTAAGAGAACGTGATTTCCAGACGCCTTCTCTCAAAAGGACTGGCATTTTCAAATCCGTCTTTTCAAATTTGAATAATGTCTCAAAAACTTTAGAAGCACATGAAGCGGAAAGAACAAAACTTGAGAAAATTAGAGAAGAATGGATTAGCAATGTCTCGCATGATTTAAAAACCCCACTCGCTTCAATTCAAGGGTTTTCGGAATTACTTAAAGACGAGGAGCTTGGGGCAGATGAAAGAAGCGAATATGCATCTATTGTTGAGAAAAAATCAATTTATATGAAAGAACTATTGGATGATTTTAATTTAACGATGAGGCTTCGTCATGACGAAATGCCACTTACTTTTCAAAACACAAAAATCGAAAGTTTCGTCCGTGAAATCATTATCGATCTTTTAAATGAACAAACATCTGAGGAAAGAGATATTTCTTTCGAAAGTCAGACAGGAGATACGATGTGGCTTATTGACCATCATTTAATGAAAAGAGCCATTTTAAACTTCATTGATAATGCGATTTTTCACAATGAAAAAGATATCTCAATTCAAATTCATCTGACAGCCGATACATTGGTTATTGAAGACAATGGCAAAGGAATTTCTGAGGATGATCAAGAATATATTTTTGACCGCTATTACCGTGGTACAAACACAGAGTCAGAAACAAACGGAACCGGCTTAGGCATGGCTATTGCGCGTGATATTATTGAAGCACACGGCGGAACGGTCACATTACAAAGTAAGTTCGGTAAAGGCACAAAGATTTGTATTCAAATGCCATCTGAAGACATCTAATTTACTTTTAAAAAAGGTTGTCCAGAAAAGAAACAACAAATTTTCTGGACAACCCTATCATTTTTGACTTTAATGAATATCTCGCTTTTTAAAACTACCGCCTCTTACTTCTGATACATCCGTAATGGTAATAAAAGCATCTGGGTCATATTCATGAATAATTGATAATACTTTACTTTCTTCCATACGCGTTATAATACAATTCATAATTTCGATCGGTTCATTTGAAAAGCCGCCTGTTCCATTTATATAAGTTACACCACGGCCTAATCGATTTTGAATGGCTTGCCCAATTTCACGTGGACAATTGGAAACAATCCGAACAGATTTAGAACTTTCCAACCCAACTTGCACGACATCAATGACTACTTTTGCAATATAATAAGTCGTAACAGAATAAAGCGCGCTTTCTAAACTAAACACAAAGCCAGCTGCTGTAAAAATAAAGACGTTAATAAAAAGAATAATATCCCCTACAGAAAATGGAACTTTGCTAGAAATGAGCACTGCCAATACTTCTGTTCCATCTAATGCACCACCGCTTCGTAACACTGTTCCAACACCAACGCCGAGCATAACACCACCTGATAAAACAACCAATAATTCGTCCTTTTCCGTTAAAATTGGGTCAATACCACTCATAATCATCGTCGAAATAGACAGTGCAGCAATGCCAATAATGCTATATAAAGCAAATGACTTCCCTACTTGCTTATATCCTAAATAGATAAAAGGTAAATTTAACGCAAATAATAAAACACCTAAAGGAATATTAAATAAATCATTCCCCATAATACTTACCCCTGTAATCCCACCATCAATAATCGCATTTGGAATCAGAACAGCTTCTAGCGCATACCCCGCAATCGCCGCTCCAACCACGATTAAAAAAATGCGACGAATCATATCGCCAATTTGTATACCACTCACAATAAAGAACAACACCTTTCAATAATTACTTTAGTAAAAGAAATGATACTTTATTATGCCGTAAAACGGGCGTAAGGGAAAGGATATTTTCATTCACATTTACATATGTATGTATGAACGATTAATGAAATAAGGAAGTGAATCATTTGCCTAATTCATCTTTACAAACGCTTCTCACGCAAACACCCGAAGAAGGTTTTGCTTTAGCTGTCAAACTTGCACAAAAAGGAGTCGAAGTGACACAACCTTCTGAAGAAATTCGAAAAGTATTACGCCCTACTTATTCTCGAAATGCAGACAGCTTAACCGCAGCGTCTCACGTCATTGCTGTTCATTTTCAAACTGTCGCGGCGGCGAATAATTATTGGCGGGCTTGGATGCCTTATTATCAATAGGTCAATATGAATGGAAAAAGGTGATGACATAACATCTAAATGTCCTGTCATCACCTTTATTCTTTACTCTTTTATATTGTCTGTAAACCCGAAATAATCTTCCAACACATAAGCTGTCCATTGACAAACCGGCTCTTTTTCAATATTGCGGATCAGCCCTTTCACAATTGCGGGACTCAACGTAGGGATTAAAAGCTCTTCTTTTAATAATTGAAGCGATTCTTTTTCAATCTCCCCTTCTACCTCTTTTATATTTTGCTCAATGACTTCCATTAAATATTCCTTCGACACTTTCCCATTTACTGGCGATTCATTGACCAGTGGTAATTCCCCTGTTAAAAATGGTTTTGTCATATGTTTGGCAAGAATATTTGTTTTTTCAACGAGCGATTTTGCCAGTGCATCCGCATCTAACGGTAAATTATAAAAGACAAATAGATGAGAATAAGCTTTTACAAGACCATTAATCGTATAAATTAAATCGTATTTCGTCTCTTCAATAACATCTCCATACAACTTTTCAATCATCGATAAAATCGTTTTATCCATTTCAGCAATATACATTTGACTTTTCAAGAATAGTTCTTCATCAAATGATTTCATCTGCTCTTTAACGAAAAACTTTGCGAAATCAGCATGTTTATAAAATGAAGTGAAAATGGTTGTGTAAAACTTATATAAGATTTCTTCTTCATTTTCCACGTCTCTGACTACCTGGTCAACTTGAATAATTAATTGTCTCATAAAATGATCGACCATCGATGAAATTAATTCATCTTTTGATTTAAATGATAAATAAAATGCTCCTTTTGAAATACCACAAGCATCCGTTATTTGTTGAACTGACGTTAATTCAAAGCCTTTTTCTGCAAATAGCTTTAAAGCTTCTTCCATAATCAACTGTTTTTTCGTCATGAATATTCGATCGCTCCTAAAGTTATTGATTGACACCTGACTAGTTAGTCATTATTATAAATACTTAGGAAAGATAAGTCAATTTGGGGAAGGTGTAAAAGTGAAAGGCTTAGTCAATTTTGTATTGAAAAATAAACTAGCAGTCTGGTTGCTAACTATCATTATCGTCGTATCGGGCATTTACTCCGGTACTCGTATGAAATCAGAAACACTACCAGATATTTCAATTCCATTTTTAATGGTGATGGATGTTTATCCAGGTGCAACGCCTGAGCAAGTAATGACAGACGTTTCGATGCCGCTCGAGAAAGTTGTTGAAAACCTTGAACATGTCAAAGGTGTTTATTCAACTTCCTATTCAAACGTATCGAATATTCAAGTTGAATATGAATATGGCATCGATATGGATGAAGCCAAACGTGCATTAGACGCAGCATTAGATGATGTACAATTACCTGAAGATGCTGAAAAACCAACAATCACGGCAATTAGTATGAATATGATGCCGGTCGTTGCGTTAAGTGTGAGTAGTACATCAGAAGATATTGTGGAACTAACTTCGACAGTTGAAGATATTTTATTACCAAAAATTAATAAAATTGACGGTGTTGCTTCTGCTTCAATTACAGGACAACATATTGAAGAAGTCCAGTTAACATATGATGATGAGAAAATGGAAGCACTCGGCGTTACGGAAGAAAATGTTAAAGAAATGATTCAAGCGAGTGATTTAGCTGTTTCATTAGGTCTTTACGAATTTGAAGCAGGCGAACAAGCTGTCTCCGTAGATGGTAAGTTTATGACTGCAGACGAATTAAAGGAAATGATGATTCCTGCTACGCCTTCTGCAGAAAATCCAGCACCTTTTGTAAAACTTGAAGAGATTGCTAAGATCGAAGTTGTTGGTAAAGTACAATCTGTTTCACGTACAAATGGTGAAGATGCGATTGCCATTCAAATTATTAAAGGACAACAAGCAAATACAGTTGATGTTGTCAACGCAGTCAAAGAATTAGTAGAAGATGAAAAGAAATCGATTGAAGGCCTTGTTGTCGATGTGTCACTTGACCAAGGTGAACCGATTGAAGATGCTGTTTCAACAATGATTGAAAAGGCATTATTCGGTGGTGCGATTGCGATTCTAATTATCCTCCTATTCTTAAGAGATATTAAATCGACAATCATTTCAATTGTATCAATCCCGGTTTCTATCTTTATGGCATTACTTTTATTAAACTGGATGGATATCACATTAAATATTATGACGCTCGGAGCCATTACGGTTGCGATTGGACGGGTCATTGACGACTCCATTGTCGTCGTGGAAAATATCTATAGACGACTTCATTTAAAAGACGAGCAGCTTTCAGGGCGCGCACTCGTCCGCGAAGCAACAATCGAAATGTTTAAACCAATTATGTCATCAACACTTGTAACGGTTGCAGTTTTCGCACCTTTAATCTTTGTTGGCGGTATGGTTGGTGAATTGTTTATGCCATTCGCACTTACAATGACATTTGCATTGGGTGCATCACTCATTGTTGCCATTACGATTGTCCCTGCATTGTCTCACTTTTTATTCCGCAAGAAACTTTATGGTGAGAAAACAAGAAGTCGTCGTAAAAGTATTGGTATGTTAGCCAATTCATATAAAGGGATTCTCGAATGGACACTAAATCATAAGATTATAACATCATTCATTTCAATCATTTTACTCGCTGGAAGTATCGCGCTTACTCCTTTAATCGGCTTTAGCTTTATGGGAAGCGATGAAGAAAAAGTAATGTATTTAACTTATACACCTGAAACTGGTGAGTTAATGGATGAAACGCTTGCGAATATTGAAGAAGTCGAGCAAGAACTATTAAAACGCGATGATATCGATATTCTTCAATTATCAGCAACAGATGCAAGCGATCCGATGTCTGCAATGATGGGCGGCGGTGCGAATGGAGCGCTCATGTTCCTAATTTTTGATCCGGACATGAAAGATTTCCCAGAAGCACGTGCGGAAGTTGAAGATTATGTCTTTAATATTGATCAGTCGGGCGAATGGAAGAGTCAAGACTTCACTTCAATGGGCATGTCTGCCAATGAAATTAGCTACACGTTTTACAGTGAAAATTTAGATCGATTAAATGAAGCTGTTAAAATGGTAGAAGATGTCATGAAGGACAATAAACGCTTGGAAGACGTATCTTCAAGTGCTAAAGATGCGTATGTTTCTTATAATCTGAAAGTAACGCAAGATGAATTGCTTCAATACGGTTTAACGACAGGACAAATTGTCATGATGTTAAGTCCAAATCGTTCCGAAGATGTCTTAACGACTATCGAAAAAGACGGCAATTCAATGAAAGTCATTGTTCAGCAAGAAGAAACGATTCAACCGAAATCGATTGATGACTTACTCAATACTGAAGTTCCAACAGCACTTGGAACAATGATGAAGCTTTCTGAACTAGTAGAAGTTGAAGAAGGAACAACGTTAAACGCACTTGAACGAAGCCAAGGTGAATACTACGCAACGGTTTCAGGGACAATTTTAGATGATGATATTTCTAAAGCAACTTCAGAAGTTGATAAAGCCATTGATGAACTAGATTTACCTAAAGGTGTAACACTTGACGTTGCAGGTGTTGCTGCTGATATGACAGAAGCATTTACACAATTAATTGTTGCGATGCTTGCAGCGATTGCCATTGTTTACTTCATTTTAGTTGTGACATTCCGTGAAGGAGTTGCACCGTTTGCAATTCTATTCTCATTACCATTTGCGGTCATTGGTTCGTTTGTCGGTTTATTAATCGCAGGCGAAACGATCTCGATTTCAGTTATGATGGGATTACTGATGTTAATTGGAATTGTAGTAACGAATGCAATTGTTCTCGTTGACCGAATTATTCGGATGGAACGTACGGGTATGCCGATGCGTGAAGCAGTTCTTGAAGCAGGTGCAACGCGTCTACGTCCGATTTTAATGACAGCAATTGCCACAATCGGTGCACTAGTTCCACTGGCAGTTGGATCTGGTGGCGGCGGATTAATTTCCAAAGGTCTTGGAATTTCGGTAATGGGTGGATTAATCAGTTCTACAGCATTGACACTGATTATCGTACCAATTGTTTATGAGATTCTATCGAAAATGTTCAAGAAAAATCGTGTGGATTTAGAAGAAGATTAATCAGTGAGGGCTGTCCAATAGCTTTGCTATTGGACGCCTCCCGTTTTGTGTGTGCGTTTAGTTTGTTTAGTGTGCTGCCTGCTGAGTTTTCTTTACCAACAAGCAAACACATCATCTCTATACATAAAAAAATCCCAAAAGTCATGTACCTTTTGGGTTTTTTTCATCCCTTCCTTACTACCACGAAACCCAACAAGTAAAAAAACACCTCCACTCTAAACATACAAAAACAGGAGGCATCCGAAAAGTCACGTCCTTCCGACTTTTTGGATAGCCTCCCGTATTATTTATCATCGACAACAATATAAGTCGCTTCAACAGGTCCATGTACGCCGACGATTAGATTCATTTCAATATCAGCACTATTACTCGGTCCTGAAATGAAACTCACACACGATGAAACGTCATTTCCTTGTGCATTTGCTTCGTGAATCTTTCTCATTGCTTGCGTCATACGTGGAACGATTGTGCTTTTAGGAATAATGACGACATGAACGCGTGGTAATAAACTAATCGTTCGTCCGTTATTTCGGTCATTAAATAATGTTACCGTACCCGATTCTGCAAGTGTAATTTCACTGAAAGTAATGCCAATATCCGCTTTTTCAGCAAATACTTGGTTTTCCTTTCCAATCTTTTTATTCCATAAACGAACGTCTACGGCATCTTCACGCCAGCTTTCGTAAATTGAATCCAATCCATATTCATCATTTCGTGGATCATTTGCGGCGATAATGATTTTTCCGTCATGACCTTGGACTGTTTCCGTCAAAACGGCTTCCAAATTAGCAAAATCCGTTCGCTTAAAGGTTGTATGAATGACTTTACATTGTTCTTCCAATACATCGACCAGTTCATCTTGTGTATAATCTTTATACACATCCCATTGTGGATTTAAGCTCCATTTTGGACGCACAACGCCTTCTGTACGGCGGGATCTGCCTAAATTTCTAGCTAAATTATTTAAAAAATGATTGCGGTTATCTAGATCCATCATTTCGAACCGCCTCCTTTTTCACGCTCTTTAAACCAAGAACGGAATGTTTGTCGTCCTGGTGCTGGGAAATCTCGTTGTTCCGTCCAATTTTTGAGTGGTCCCGGTCCATTTGTAATGGTTTCATCCTTCGTCCACGGTTTTAATGCAGTGCGCGCAAATTTCGCACTCATTTTATAAGCGGCTGGATGTGTTGACCATTTAACAAATCCATTCATCGCAGCTTTTTCCGCAGTCGGTGCCATCCCATTTTCGACAATAATTTCACGATGACGAATTAAATGTTCATGTAGCGGAATTTTTACCGGACAAGCTTCTGTACAAGCTGCACATAATGTCGATGCATAAGGTAATTCTTTATGATTTTCATAGCCATCGAGTAACGGCGTAAGCACTGCACCAATTGGTCCCGGATAAATTGAACCATATGCATGACCGCCAATATGACGATAAACTGGGCAGACATTAATACAAGCCGCACAACGAATACAGTGAAGCGCTGATTGGAATTCAGTTCCTAAAATTTTCGAACGTCCATTGTCTACAATCACTAAATGGAACTCTTCTGGACCATCAATTTCCCCTGCTAAACGCGTTCCTGTAATGCTCGTAATATAACTTGTTAACTTTTGTCCAACTGCCGCTCTTGTTAATAAACTCACTAAAACATCTAGTTCTTCCCAAGTTGGTACAATTCTTTCTAGTCCCATCACTGTAATTTGTGTATCAGGTAATGCCGTTGCTAATCTTGCATTTCCTTCATTCGTCACAAATGTCACCGCACCTGATTCAGCAACTGCGAAGTTACAGCCTGTAATGCCAATGTCTGCCGACAAAAAGTCTTTTCTTAATTCTTGACGTGCAAATAAACCAAGTTCTTCCGGTGTATTCGACTTATCATAGCCTCTTTTTTCCATAAATGTTTCTTTAATTTGATCACGGTTTAAATGCAATGCAGGTGTCACAATATGAGAAGGAACATCTCCGTCAAGTTGTAAAATCCACTCGCCTAAATCGGTTTCAACTACTTCCGCGCCAGCTTCTTCAATGGCTTTATTTAAACCGATTTCCTCTGTCACCATTGATTTTGACTTAACGATTTTTTTAGCATTTTTCTTTTTCACAACGTTTTGAACGTATGCATTCGCTTCTTCAGCTGTTTCAGCAAAAAAGACATGTCCGCCGCGCTTCACAACATTATCGCTTAGTTGCTGTAAATAAAAATCGATATTTTCCAATGTATGTGTACGAATCTCTTCACCAAGTGCTCGCCAATCTTCCCAGTTTCCAAGCTCTTCAGAAGCCGCTGCTTTTCGACTTCTGAAACGACCTTGTGCAGAAGAAACGGACTCAATCATAAACTCATTTTCAATTCCTTCATGAACACGCTTATCGAATGAAGGATTTCCAATACGTATACCCATTTATCTCACGCCTTTCTTTAACGATGATTTAAAATTTCTGCAAGATGAACCACTTTTACATTACGTCCTTCTCTCGATAGGCGACCGCCAATATTCATTAAACAAGCCATATCGCCGCCGACTAAATACTCCGCTTCCGTTTCTACAACATGATCTGCTTTTTCTTGCACCATCTCTCCAGAAATTGTCGATTGTTTGACCGCGAATGTTCCACCAAATCCACAGCAATCTTCTGCTTGTGGCAATCCAATCAGATCGATGCCTTTCACATTCCCAAGTAACTGTAAAGGTGCTTCTTTAACACCTAAAATTCTCGTCATATGGCAAGAAGGATGATAAGTTACTCTTCCTGTAAATGTCGAGCCAACATCAGTAATCTTTAGTACATCTACTAAGAACTGAGATAGCTCATAACATTTCGCCGCAAATTGCTTAGATTCTTCCGCCCACTCTGGATCGTCTTTAAAAACATCCGCATACCCTCTAAGCATTGCTACACAAGAACCCGATGGACCCACGACATATTCAGAATGACGGAAAACTTTCATCATATGCTTCATCGTTTCTTTCGTATTTTTTAAATAACCGCTATTATAAGCAGGTTGTCCACAACAAGTTTGTGTGTCTGGGAAATCTACTTCACAACCGAATCGTTCTAAAACTTCAACCGTGTCTTTTCCAACATTCGCTGTAAAAATATCTGATAGACATGTAATAAATAAAGATACTTTCATCCTGTTCACCTCATCTAATCTCTAAATTTCATATACTTTTCCAATGATTTTTCAACATTTCTTAAATGCGTTAACATATGTTCATATGCTTTTTCAGGATTTCTTTCTTTAATAGCTTCATAGATTGCTTGGTGTTCTTCAATCAAAGAAACCGTTTTCTGTTCATTATAAATCAGTACTTGGCGTGTTTCTTGTAATACACTTAGCATAACTTCAGAAACAGAACTCATTAAATGAATAAGCACGTCATTATGGGTTGCCTTGGCGATCGCCATATGGAAACGCATATCAGCTTCTTCACCAATTTCTCCGTCATTTCTAGCTTTCTCCATCGCATAAATTGCATCTTGTAGTAAGATTAAATCCTCTTCTTTACGATGAAGTGCAGCGGACTTTGCAGCACCTACTTCGAGAATTTTGCGTATTTCATAAATTTCTTGAACATCTTCTTGATTCATTAATAACGCTGGATTAATCGGCAATGTAAAACTAGTCGCATCGAATTTTGTAACAAAAGTTCCTTCACCTTGTCTCATCACAACCAAACCCATCGCACGCATGCCACTTAATGCTTCTCTTACCGCTGATCGGCTTACATCAAAGTCTTTTGCTAGTTGTTCTACAGAATCTAAACGATCTCCTGGTTTTAATGCACCACTTTTAATCATATTCACAAGCGAATCCGTTACTTCTTCATAAATTTTTTTAGTTTGTATACGTCCGATAGACATACTATCCTGCTCCTCTTTTGTAAACTGTTAAATTAAACTTTACTGGATTCGAAGTACTTTGAAAAGAAGCATGACTTTTTTAATTTGCTATAAAATTGTTAGTAAAATAAAAGCCCCGATTCCTGCAATTAAACAATATAAAACGGATGGCAATAATGTTTTTCGAATAATGTCGCCTTCTTTTCCAGACAACCCGACAACCGCTGATGCCGCAACAACATTATGTACACAAATCATATTTCCCGCAGCAGCGCCAATGATTTGAGCCGCTAAAATAATTTCTGTATTAAAGCCGATTTGCTCCGCGATACTATATTGAACAGGCGAGAATGTTAATGTAGAAACCGTTGCACTTCCAGTAATAAACGCTCCAAGTTGTCCCAAGAACGGCGCAATGAATACCCACATTGGTCCAAATGTCCCCACCAACGCTTCTGCAATGTATTGTGGCATGCTCACTAAATCCTTCACATTCATACCCGAATTGGTAAACACTTGAACGAGTGCAAGTGTAAATAGTAGAGCGAGACCAGCGCCTTTAATAGAGTTTAAGGACTCTTTACTCGCCTTTGTAAAATTCGTAAACGATTTACGTTGAATCACCAATGCTAATAACGCTGCTAAAACTAAAATCGCTCCTGGTGAGTACAATACTTCCCAAGCCGAGTTAACCCCTTCGATGCCTAAAACATTATTCCATGTTAAATCAAAATTCGATTGTGTGAAATCTTTAATTGCCGGTACAATTCTCGTTAATAACAATAAACCAACAACGACCAAATAAGGTGACCACGCTGTAATTAAACCCATATCTGATTTTTCTTCTTTAAACTCAACATCATCACGTAGTGCTTCTTGCCATTCATTTTTCGGCATAAGGAAGCCCACTTTTGCAGTGCCTGCCGCGATAACTAGTCCCGTTAAAGCTGCAAGAATTGAAACAAATTCCGGACCAAATAGCGTCGCATATAATAGCGCAGATGCCGTATAACTAATCCCCACTAACAAAGACCATGGCAATAATTCAAGTGCACTTGAAAAGCTTTTTTTCTTACCAAAAAACATCGTTAAAATTAAAATTAAAACAAACGGTACAAATGTCCCCGTAAACAAATCAATCATCGTAATTTTCATCGCGACATTGTGGAATAATTCACTGCCAGCCCCCGGCAAATTACTTAACCCTACAATTACCGGTGTTCCAACCGCACCAAATGGAACAGGCGCGCTGTCCGCAATTAACGCCAATACCGCTGCCGCAATCGGATGGAATCCTAATGCAAACATTAATGGACCAACAACAACGGCCGGTGTTCCAAATCCTGCTGCCCCTTCAATTAGCGCACCGAATAAGTACCCGACGATAATTACTTGAACACGCATATCTCTTGAAATACTCTGAAAACCTTGGTTAATCCGGTCCACAGCACCCGTATGTGTAAGCGTATTCAATAAAACGATTGCACCAAACAGAATAAACAAAATCGTGAACGCTTTATGTGTTCCCTGCAAAACAGATGCAATAACGATTTTTCCTTCCATACCCCAAACTGTAAGTCCTAAAGCAGTTACAATGATTGAACTAAAAAACATCCCTTTCAATGCGGACATTCTTAAGATGACTAAGAAAAATAAAGGCGCAATAACGGCTGCCAATGCCACAAATAATAACAAATGAATCCCTCTTTTCATTTTAACATAATCCTGTCATACGGTCATCAGATGACTGGTTTATAAAAAATATACCCATAGGGTCATCTGATGACTTAATGGATACTTGCATATTTCTTTGATAAAACGACTTGAATTTTCTGAAAAACCATACAAAGCAATATTATCAATCTAAAAATAAAAATGCAAGTCTTTTTAAAGATCATTCTACTTTTTTACCGAATATTGAATAATCTATTTATTTTACCGATATTAATCATACAACCAACTTAAAATTCGAGGAGAAAGGAGAAAAAACTATGAAGATTGTAGGAAGTCCAGTTTATGTAAAAGCAGTTAAAGGATTCATTGAACGCCAAAATAAATTTAATGAAGATCTAAAAAGCGGGCGTAAATTCACGGTAGATGAACGCCCTGAATTGAAACAAATGCGTGAAATCATGCGACAAAATAAACGAGCAATGGAAAATACTGAAGACGAACAAATCGCTAAAAAAATTGCCCGCGGAGAATCCGTTACAGAAGCTGAAAGAGAAAGAATTCGTGCAAGAAATCCCGAAAAGTTAAGAAAAGCAGAAGAAGCAAATTATAAACGCGCATCAAAATGAAAGAATTTCAAATCATTGAATTACTTGCTCTTCATCCAGGTCAAGTTTTTTCACGTGAACAAATATATGAAAAGTTATGGGGATATGACGCTGAAGGGGATTCTTCAACAGTGACCGAACATATCAAAAAGATTAGGGCGAAGCTAACGAGGAGCGATGCATCTTCAGAATATATTGCAACCGTATGGGCAGTTGGCTATAAATGGGTAAAATAGTTCGTCCAATTAGAAGACAAATCATCTCCTCCTTTTATCTAATCTTATTATGGAGCATCATTGCGACAGTCATTACGTGGAGCGTGATTGTCACGCTCTTTATTTTGTATGTAAATCCAGTCAATCCAGCCAATTATTATGAACAAAAAATCCCTCAAATTGTCGAAGAAGTAGCGCTTAGTGAGGGACAACTTTTATCAATGGATCAAAAAAATGAATTAGAAAAAATCATTCCATTGGATGGATTAGATTATCAAGTGCTTAGTAAAGATGGCGACCTTCTATTCGGTTCAATGTCCAAGCAATATATCAAAAACCAGAAAGAATTATTGGAAAGCATAAATAAAAACATTCATGACAAAAATAAAATTATACAATATTATCTTATTTTCGACGAAAATGACGAACCAATTGGCGCCATTGGTTTTCGCTATGCACTTAGCTTGGCTTCTTCTAATCCTCAGTTAAGTTGGCTCATTTTATCGCTCGGTTTCCTTGCTTTATTAAGTCCTTTTATTTATTTCAGCTTTTTTTCCTATCTTATCGGTAAAAGATTTAGTAAGCAAATTGAAGAACCCTTTAATCATTTAATGGAGGCTGCTCAAAAAATTCAAGCACATGATTTAGATTTTCAACTAGTAGAATCCAAAACGCCTAGGGAGTTAAACCAATTGGTACAGGCTTTTGAAGATATGAGACTTTCCCTCCAAACTTCTTTATTACGCCAATGGGAGTTGGAAGATGAACGTAAGGAAATGGTAGCCGCCATTGCGCACGACTTACGCACACCTTTAACAATTATTCATGGTCATGTAGAAGGATTACTTGAAGGAGGAACTAAAAACCCAGAACGTCTTGAGCGTTATTTACAAACTATTTTTTCAAGTACACAACGTTCGATTCGGTTAATCGATCAGCTGAATGAAGTATCCGCAATCGGACGTCAAAACTTCAGCATGGAACCCCAATCTGTTGATATCCTTAAATTTATTGAACATAAAACAGAGGAGTACCAAATACTTTGTGCAGAGAAAAACATTTCTTTACAATGCATGCTGACTTCAGTAACTGGGACAATCAATATGGATGTATACCGGATTTCCCAAGTTTTGGATAATATCATTACAAACAGAATTCGTTATTGTCCCAAATATGGCAAAATCGACTGGATAATCACAAAAGATAATGACAAGCTTATTTTTGAAATCATTGATAATGGACCCGGCTTCCCAAAAGATGAGACGGATCATATTTTCAATAAGTTTTATCGGGGTGATCCTTCAAGATCCGGATCCGATTCAAACTTTGGATTAGGTTTGTACATTGCACAAATGATTGTCCAAAAACATGGCGGTACGATTACCATTGATAACCACGTCCAAGGAGGGGCATATACAACAGTGGTTGTGAAGGCTTTACCTTAAAACTGGTTAAAAAACACCTATGCGAAAACATTCATGACTGTTGGAATAAACATGAATGTTTAATGCATAGGTTCTTTAAACAAGATGGCAAGCTACAAAATGCTCAGGCTCAACTTCCCTAAACGCTGGTACCTCCTGCTGACAAATATCTGTAGCAAGTGGGCAGCGTGTGTGAAATTTACAGCCTTTTGGGGGATTTGCTGGGTTTGGGACGTCGCCTTGTAAAATAATTCGTTCTCGTTTTAATGTTGGATTTGGCACGGGTACTGCGGAAAGTAATGCTTTTGTATAAGGGTGCAATGGATTTTCGTATAACTTATCGCGGCTTGTTAATTCCATCATCGATCCAAGATAGAGAACGCCTATCTTCGAACATAGATGCTCCACTACGCTTAAATCATGAGAGATAAATAGATAAGTGATTTCTTTCTCTTTTTGTAAATCACTAAATAAGTTAATAATTTGGGCTTGAATTGAAACATCTAGTGCAGAAACGGGTTCATCCGCTACGATAAAGTCAGGTTGTAAAATAATCGCACGTGCAATACCTATTCGCTGTCTTTGCCCCCCACTAAACTCATGTGGGAATCGGTCGATATGCTGTAAAGATAAGCCGCAGATTTCCATCACTTCTAACACTTTTTTCCTGACTTCATCTTTGCGATATAATCCATGATCCAATAAAGCCTCTCCTATTGCATCCCCTACACGAATTCTAGGATTTAGTGAACTAAATGGATCTTGAAATATAAATTGTATTTTGGGACGTATTTTTCTTACTTCTTTATCTGAAAGACTATGTAAATTCTTTCCTTTATATAGTACTTCCCCAGATGTGATAGAATTCAATCTTAAAAGACTTCGACCAATCGTACTTTTACCACTCCCAGATTCCCCGACAAGACCAAATGTTTCACCTTTATGAATAGTAAAACTGACGCCATCCACTGCTTTAACAACTTCTTTTTTACGTTTAAAAATATTATTTGACTCTCCGTAATACTTTTTCAAATTTTTCACTTCAATTAAAGGCGCTTCCGCACTCATACGCTCACCTGCTCTTCATATAACCAACATGCAACTTTATGATGACTGCTTGATTGTTTCATTTCTGGCATTTTATTTTTACAAATACTCATCGCAAACTCGCATCGATCACTAAAGTAACAAGAAGGCTTTAAACTCGCTAAATCTGGCACTTGGCCAGGAATCGTGTAAAGACGCTCTTTTCTTTGATTGATTACTGGCTTCGCTTCAAGCAATCCTTTTGTATAGGGATGTTGAGGATTTTTAAATAACTCAACGACCGGCGCATGCTCGATCACTTTTCCTGCATACATGACAATGACATAGTCTGCCACTTCCGCCACTACCCCAAGATCATGCGTAATGAGCAACATTGACATATTTCTTTCTTCTTTCAATCTTTGCAGCAAATCCAAAATTTGGGCTTGAATCGTTACATCAAGTGCCGTTGTCGGTTCATCCGCAATTAATAAACTTGGATTACATGAAAGAGCAATCGCTATCATAATCCGCTGAAGCATCCCCCCGCTTAACTGATGTGGATATGAAGCGAATATTTTATTCCCGCCTCCAATTCCGACCAGTTCGATTAACGCCAACGCTCTTTTTTTCGCTTCTTTTTTCGTAATCAGCTCATGTTCCATTAATGGTTCAATAATTTGTTCTCCAATTGTTAACACTGGATTGAGCGAAGACATCGGCTCTTGAAAAATCATCGCAAATTCATTTCCACGGATTCTTCGAAGATCGGATTTCTTCATATTCAATAAATCCTTTCCTTGAAAAAGTACCTCTCCTTTACTCACTTTCCCGGAAGCAGGGTCAATTAAGCCCATAATCGACTGAGCTGTTGCACTCTTCCCACACCCTGACTCACCGACAAGACATACTGTTTGCCCTTCTTTTATTTCAAAACTGACATCATCTACTGCATTTACCATGTCATTTTCCGAATAAAATTGGGTCAATAAATGATTGACTTGGAGAATTGTTTTATCTTCCATGCTCGTTATCTCCTTTTCATATTTGGATCTATAGCATCACGCAACCCATCACCAAGTAAATTTATACTGATGACGGTCATGAATATTGCTACTCCCGGCGGTATCCAAAGCCAAGGTCGTTTTTGAAAATCAATTAGTGAGTTTGCTGCAGTAATCATATTTCCCCATGATGCCGAGGGAGGTACAACTCCTAAGCCAAAATAGCTTAATGTTGATTCGCTTAAAATTGCCCCACCGATACTCAACGTTCCAGACACGATTAATAAAGGAACCGTGTTTGGGAGTAAATGATTTAATAGTTTTCGGCGATCTCGTAACCCTAATGCATCTGTCGCTTGAATAAATTGTCGCTCTCGTAAACTAAGAATTTGGCTTCGTACAAGCCTTGCCAGACCAGGCCAACCGACTAAACTTAACATGATCATAACGATATAAATTCGATAATCAGTTGGTACTTTCCACTCAGACATGACTGCCGCCATAATGAATAACAATGGTAAACCTGGAATCGTCATTAAAACATCCGCAGTCCTCATCACAATTTGGTCAACAATCCCCCTATAATAGCCTGCTAATATTCCGAGGATAGCACCAATCGTTACTGACATCACCATTGCACCCAGTCCAACTGTTAAAGAAATTCTTCCAGCCAACATCAATCTCGTTAAAACATCTCGTCCTAATGCATCAGTCCCTAGCCAATGTGCAGCACTTGGCGGCTTATTAATCGCCGTTGGGTCCACACCCAAATTTATATAAGGTGAAAATAATGGGCCAATAAAAGAAAATAAAAAGATGAATATAAGAAACCCTAATCCAGCGAGCGCAACATTATTTTTTAATAGCCTTTGTATCACTTGCCCCCATAAAGAAGAGCTTTTATGATGTTTCACCTTATTTGTTTCCCTCCTGATTACTGAGGAACTTTCCATTTAAAATCAACTCCTTGCATAAATTAATTACGCCACTCCATCATAATATTTGATTTTGGGGAATTTGAGGTCTGCAGGAAATAACGGATACAGTTTTTATCGTTGATTATCATGCGCTTATAAAAAATGGCTTGTTACGATTACCTTAACCGTACTCGAGGGTCAGCTACACCATATAATAAATCTGCAATCAAATTGCTGAATACTGTTAGTAAAGCGATAAACATTGTAAAACCCATTAATAACGGGTAATCACGAACAGTGAAAGCTTGCATGAAAACGGCCCCCACGCCAGGCCAATTAAAAATCTGTTCAGTTATGATTGCTCCACTAAAAAGAGCAGGTAACTCAAATCCAAATAATGTAATTGCCGGGAGGAGTGCGTTTCTAAGTGCATGCTTAAATACGACAACTCTTTCTTTTAAGCCTTTCGCTCTAGCTGTTCTTACAAAGTCTTGTTTAATAACTTCCAACATATTCGTTCGGAAATAACGAGCCAGCCCACCGATTCCCAACATCGTTAACACAAGGACTGGTAAAACCAAATGCTGAGCAACATCTTTATAATATGCCCATCCTGTATAATTACTTCCCGTCGTAATTATTCCGCCTGCTGGAAACCATCCAAGATCAACCGCAAAAAACTTTATAATCATTAAACCAAGGAAGAAAGATGGTGTTGCCATCGCTGCAAAAACAAGGATTGTAACAAAAGTATCAAAAACAGAATACTGGCGTATTGCCGAAACTACACCAATCAAAATCGCAATTAGCCACGTCAGTATTAGTGATGCAAGTGCTACGATAAAGGAACTCCATATATAATTTCCAAGCACTTCGTCAACTGGACGTTGAAATTGTAAAGAATATCCTAAATCTCCCTGTAATAGATTCCCTATCCAAATAAAGTATCTTTTAATCACCGGCTGATCGAACCCGTATAGTGCATATAGTTCTGCTTTTCGTTCAAGTGTCAAATTCATATCGGAATCTACAAAGTTGCCAGGCACCAAGGAATACAGAAAAAAAATAAGGATTGACGCGCCAATCAGCGTGGGAATTAAATACAATAATCGCTTAAATATATACCCTTTCAAATCTATCCTTCCCCCATTAGTGCAATATTTTTAATTTCGCTTTCGAATAAAGATGCTCGTGCTGAAAACTGATTCAAAATCGCATGAAGGCATACGATTTATACATTTTGTATGCCTTCACTCATAATGTTTATTTTATTCAAATTACCAAGCTCGTTTTTATGATTCACTCGGATTCACAATCTTTAAATTTTTAAGACTAGATGAAATCCCCCGATAACCATTTGGTTCAAATCCTTCTACACGTGCATTTGTTCCACTTAACACTTTAGTATAAGACATTAAAATAACAGGTGGATCTTCTTCCAATGCTTTATATAAGTTGTTAAATGCTAATTTTCGTTCTTCGATGTCATTTGTAGCAATCGTTGCATCAATCAATCCATCTATTTTGTCCGAACCATAGCCTTTAAAAGTAGCAGATTGACTTTTCGAATGGAAATTAGATACGCCATTATAAGGATCTGTTAACATCGTCGTCGAGAATGAAGCCAAATCATGATCTCCATTTTCCACTCTTGCAAGTAAAGCATTGAAATCCATTTGTTCTACTTGTAAATCAATACCAAGCTCTTTATAATTTTCCTTCGCAATTGGAATCAGTACATCACCAAGTCCACCAGCAGAAGTAAAGTAATAAACTACAAGCTTTTCCCCTTCTTTTTCACGAATACCATCTGATCCAGCTAACCAACCAGCTTCTTCCAATAGTTTTTTGGCTTGTTCAGGATCGTATGTTGTACTCCCTATATCTTCTGTATAAGCCCATGAAGTTGGTGATACAGGGATGTTCGCTACTTGTGCATACCCTTGGTAATAAGCGTCAATAATCGTTTGTCGATCTAATCCTAATATAAAAGCTTGACGCACTTTTGGATCTTTAAATAATTCCTTTTCGTGATTAAAAGACATATAACCATAAGCCGAAGAAGTATAAATATTCGTATCTGCAAATCCTATTTCCTGCAAAAACTCAAAATTATCTTGATTCGCAGCTAGGGCACTATAATCTAACTCACCTGTTTGGAAAAATTGCTGCGAATCTCCTTCTAATGTTTTATAAATAAATTGTGCAACTTCAGGTTTGCCGTCATAGAAATGTTCATTTGCCTCAAAGCGAATTTCTTGTCCTGGTAAATATGCTACAAAGCGAAATGGACCCGCACCAACTGGCTTTAAATGTAAATCACTTAAATAATCCAAATCTCCTTTTTCATAACCTTTCCCATAATAGCCTTTTGACAAAATTTGACCACCTAATAATCTTAAAGCACGTGCATTCACTTCTTCAGTCGTAATTTCAATTGTTTTTTCATCGATTATCTGAATGCCCGAGATATCTTCTGCTTCCCCATTTTTATAATCTAATCCTCCAACTACTTTTGCTTCTGTAATATCTGTGCCACCGGGATAGCTAGGATCATGAAGTAATGTCAAAGTAAACTCCACATCCTCCGCAGTTAACGGTGTACCATCATCAAATAATAAGCCTTCGCGTAAATGATATGTGTACGTTAGTTCATCTTCAGAAATATCCCAGCTTTCTGCCAATCCTGGAATCGACTCCCCAGCTTCATTTACTTCAACTAATGGAGGAAACATAACTGATTGGACATTCCCATCATAACCACTCGTATTAAAATACGGCGTAAAAATCCCACCTGGTTCTTGTAAACCTACGATAACGGTATCTTCACGGTTCAATGCTAATTGCGGAGAAGCATCTGGACTTTCTGCCTTAATAATCGCGTCTTCTACAAGAGTTACTTTTTCATCTAAATCAGTTTTTTCACTCGTCTCTCCTTCAGTTGAATTCACATTATTACATGCGGCCAAAATCATCATTAAAATAAGCGTGGCCATAACTTTTAAATGTCTTTTTAGTTTCACAACGACCGTCTCCTTTATGTCTTAAAATAAATAATGCGATACAATTTTCACAAATGCTTTTTCAATATTTAACAACGCTTGCTCATCAATATCGAACTTGGGATGGTGATGTGGGTAATGCGTATCTTTATTTTCATTTTGTGAACCAATCGAAAAAAAGGTACCTGGCTTTTCTTGCAAATAATAAGAAAAATCTTCCGCCCCCATCGAAGGCTCTAGCTCAAGGATAGCTTCTTTCGTAAATACTTCCGAAAATAAACTTCTCACCAATTCAGTTTCCTTTGGATGATTGTATAAGGCTGGGTAACCATACAAATAATCGATTTTATAATTTGCATGAAAGCTTTCTGTAATTCCTTTAACAATTGAATGGATTTCGTCTTTCACAAGTTGGCGTGTATTTTCATCAAATGTACGTACAGTTCCTTCGAGTCTAGCTGTATCTGCAATAACATTAAATGCACTCCCTGCTTGAAATACACCGATTGTTACAACAGCAGGATGCAAAGGATTGACTTTTCTACTAACAATTTTTTGTAATGAATTAACAACTTCACTGCCCACAACAATTGAATCAATTGTGTGATGAGGCTTTGCACCATGCCCGCCTATTCCCTCTATCAAAATATCAAATTTATCGACCGCCGCTTGTTGATATCCTGCTCCGACGCCCACCTTTCCTACTGGAATGCTAGATGCAAGATGAGCACCAAACACATAATCTACTCCGTCCAATATATTTTCTTCAATCATAAACTTCGCACCGCCAGGCGGTAACTCTTCTGCATGTTGAAAGATGAAAACTACATTACCTTTTATATATTTCTTAAATTGACTTAATACCTGGGCCGTACCTAATAATGCAGCCGTATGACCATCATGCCCACATGCATGCATAACTCCAGCATTTAAAGACTTGTATGATACTTCTTTTTCATCATTAATCGGAAGGGCATCAAAATCTGCTCTTAACGCTATGGTTTTCCCCGGCTGATAACCTGTTAAAATTCCTATTAACCCTTTTCCTCCTATATTGCTCTTCACTTCCAGCCCAAAATCCAATAGCTTTTCTTCAATAAATTTTGCTGTCTGTACTTCTTGATTGGATAACTCGGGGTTTTGATGTAAATGTCTTCTCCATCTCACGACTTCATCAAAACATCGCGCTAATTCGATATCAATTGATTGTAAAATTTGATTTCTTTTTTCATCTTTCACTTAGGTCCTCCCTCTTCTCGAAAAATAATTCTAAATTAACTATTAACTGAATTACATATTACGACCTCAAAATAGACAAGTCAAGCGTTATTTCAAATTAATCCGATAAGTTAAGTAGGTTATAAGGTAGTATATGTTTATAAACCCTTTATTTATACCGTTATAGCCATACTTTAAAAAGTTATCTAGATAAATATAATTGTTTAAATTATCCTAGAAAAGGAATACAACGGAAATTTTTGGTATGCAGATTTATGTAAAAATCACATCATCAATTGATAGATAATCTCTTTAACAAAACACCACTCGGAAAGCCGAGTGGTGTTTTGTTAGTTTATTTATTTTGTCTTGATTGGCCAAAAGCTCCATTTACCAAGTAAAATTAAGATAGATGGGATTACCAATGGTCGAACAATGAATGTATCAATCAGAATCCCTAATGCCATAATAAACCCGAATAATTTCAGTTCATAAATTGGCATTGTCGTTAAAACAAGGAATGTTGCCGATAAAATGAGCCCTGCAGAACTAATGACGCCGCCTGTTCTTTCAAGCCCTCTTCTCACAGCTTCATCAAATGGCAAGTTCTTCACCTCTTCGCGAATTCTTGCGATGAGCATAATCGAATAATCCACACCTAATGCTACAAGGAAAACGAAAGCATACATTGGAATTCTGTAACTAATTCCTTCAAGTCCTAAAAATTGCTTAAATAGGAAGATTGACAAGCCTAATGTCGCTGCATAGGATAAGAGAATTGAACCAACCATATAAATTGGTGCAATGATCGATTTTGTTTGCACGCCTAGCATCACTGTAATCAGAATAGACATCGCAATCATTACTAGCCATGTATCACGTTGATTGACATCACGTAAATCAGCATTTTTAGCACTTTCTCCTGCGATAAACAACTCTCGGTCTGTAATACCTGCTTTTTCTAATATTTTTCACGATCATTTCTTAATTCCATTACCGTATCCAGTGCTAATTCATCATAAGGGTTCCCCGCAAATGTAATCGCCAACTTAGCGTTTTTACCGTCTTCTGTAAGTGAATGACCTTGCGCAACAACCTGTTCGATTCCTGATTTATTTTCAAACTCTTCTATAACCGTATTTAATTCATCCATACTAATTTCGTTTTCAGAAGTTAAAAGCAATGTCCCTGGTGCTAAACTTCCTTGTGAGAAAGATTCTCCAAGATGTTCATAACCAACTCTAGACGATAAATCTTCTGGGAACGATTCAATTAAGTCAAATGACTGGTTCATATTTGTAATATTCCATGTACCTAATAACAGTAAAAGTGTAATTGGCACAAGGAAACGTACTGGTTTTTTCGTCACCACATTGGCAACTTTACCCCAAATCGTTTTCTTTTCAACAACTTCTTCACCATATTTTGGAATAACCGGCCAAAACGCCTTTCTTCCTACTAAAGCAAATAATGCTGTTAATAACATTAATCCAGCGACTAACATCACAGCTGCCGCAATCACGAATACAGGCGCAAAATTACGATAGGGTTCATATAGCGCAAAGAATAAAGTAGACAACCCTAAAACAATGGTACTTCCACTGAAAAATATTGGTTCTCTTACATGACGCATCGTTACCCTCATTGCCGCATCAACTGATTCATGACGCTTCAATTCTTCTCGATATCTCGAGAAAATCAATAATGAATAGTCTGTCACAACAGCAAATAATAAAATTGTCATAATCGATGACGCTTGGCTTTCTACTGTAAACCACTCAGCTGAAGCAGCTAAACCAATCACGCGGTCCACAACTGCATAAACAATCGCCGCGCCTACAAGTGGAATCAGTGCCAGTAGTGGTGAACGGAGCATTACAAATCGTGAAAATAGCAATCCTTCTTCTACATTCATCAAAGGTTTATATCATTTCGACTCAACAACCAATGGCGCATTTAATTTGTGCAATAAATATTTTTATACCATGCAGGGTATTTGACATTTTAAAGTTCCCACGGTATTATACCCCTATAGGTATACAGAAGGGAGATTTAAAGACTTTGAAAGAAACAACAACGATGCATATAAACGAGGTAGACCAACTCATTCAAAATGGTCAGTTTGTAATAGATGTACGAGAGGAATTTGAATATGAACAAGGCCATATTGGTGATACGCCACTCTTTCCTTTACAACAATTACAGGATCGACTAACAGAATTACCGAAGGATCGAATGATTTATGTACATTGCCAAAGCGGTAAGCGAAGCGCACAGGCGGTACAATTATTGCAAGATCATGGTTTTCAAGCAGTCAATTTAGAAGGTGGCTTCAATGCTTATTCGGGAAAATTAACACAAAAAGGATTGCCTATTACGATTGATCCGAATCGAATTAAACTAGAAGCGAGTGGCCTACAATGTCCAGGTCCTTTATTGCTTGTCACACAAACCATTGAAAAGATAAAAGTCGGAGAGCAACTTGAAATGACCGTAACCGATTTTGGATTTTGTGCAGATATTGAAGCTTGGGCAAAACAAACAGGGCATACAGTTGTCCAGAATGCTATTAAGGGCAATCACGCGAGCATTATTGTTCAAAAAAATGATTTACCAAAACCAGCAACACTAACGGAAACGAAAAATGGTGCCACGATGGTTGTCTTTAGCGGTGATTTAGACAAAGCACTCGCTTCTTTCATTATCGCAACAGGCGCACGTGCAATGGGGAAAGAAGTAACGATGTTCTTTACGTTTTGGGGGCTCAATGTCATTAAAAATCCCAACGCCCCGAAAGTACAAAAGAGTGGACTCGATAAGTTATTCAGTAAAATGATGCCAAAATCGATTCAAAAACTTCCTATTTCAAAAATGAACATGTTTGGACTTGGTTCTAAAATGATTCAACATGTGATGAAAAAAAAGCAAGTCGAACCATTAGCTGAAATGATTCAAAAAGCTGAAGAGCTTGGCGTTAAAATGGTTGCCTGTTCAATGAGTATGGACGTAATGGCAATTGAGCGTGAAGAATTATTACCAAGTGTCCAAATCGGTGGTGTCGGTGCCTATTTAGGAGACGCTTCCGACAGTAATTTAAACTTATTTATTTAACAATAAAAAAAATTAGGAGTGGGTTTTTATGTTCTTTAAACAATTTTATGATGAAAAACTAGCACAAACTTCTTATATGGTGGCATGTCAAAAAACGAATGAAGCACTCATTATCGATCCAATGCGTGTATTGGATGAATATGAAGCAGTTGCCAAAGCAGAAGGATTCAAAATTACACAAGCGACAGAAACACATATTCACGCAGACTTTGCTTCAGGATTACGTGATGTTGCGCGAAAATTCGATGCAACTTTATATGTTTCAGATGAAGGCGATGAAAATTGGAAGTATGAAAACATGCCTGAAAACACCGTTTACTTGAAAGACGGCGATTCAATTCATGTTGGACATGTTGAATTAAAGGTGGTTCATACGCCAGGACATACCCCCGAGAGTATTTCATTCGTATTAACGGATCACGGGGGCGGTAGCCAAGAGCCGATGGGCATTTTCACAGGAGATTTCGTCTTTGTTGGAGATATTGGACGTCCAGATTTATTGGAAGAAGCAGCTAAAATTGAAGGAACAACTGAAATTGGCGCAAACGCAATGTTTAATTCCATTCAAAACCTTCAAAAATACGATGACTTTTTACAAATTTGGCCGGGACACGGGGCAGGTAGTGCATGTGGAAAATCTTTAGGTGCAGTTCCCCTTTCAACACTCGGTTATGAAAGACATAATAACTGGGCATTCAATCTGACAGAAAAACAAGCTTTCATCAAAGAATTAACGAGCGAGCAACCTGAACCGCCATTATATTTTGCACAAATGAAGAAAGTGAATAAAGTTGGACTTCCTTTATTTGAAGTGAAAGATATTCCAGTTGGAACACCAGAAACATTAGCGGGACAAATTTTTGATTTGCGCTCAAAAGAAGCTTTTAGAGAAGGATTTGTGAAAGGTTCTATCAATATTCCGTACAACAGCAAATTCTTACAATTCATTGGTTGGTTTATTAATTATGATGCACCAATGACTGTCATTGCAGATCCTGCAATTTCAGAAACGCTCCAAAAAGATTTGGCATCGATTGGCTATGATCAATTGCAGTTAATCGTTCCTGAAAAAGAAGCAACACGTTATTTCAATGATCATTATGATAGTATTTCAGCTACTGATTTTGCTAAACAGTATGCGAATACTAAAAATATTTTAGACGTTCGCACGACTTCTGAATATACGGCTGGAAATTTGGAAAAATCTGTGCATATCCATTACGGGCACTTAATGGAAAGCGATATTCCATTTACAGGAGAAGACGACATTATTTATGTGCATTGTCAATCTGGAGTCCGTTCGGCAATGGCGATGAGCGTGCTAAAAGCAAAAGGCTATAACAATATTGTCAATGTAGAGTCTGGCTATAATGGCATTCGAGTGGCTATGGACAAATGAGTGTTTCATTTATCGTCGTCATTTTCTTAATCGGCTTTATCGGTTCTTTCATCTCTGGGATGATTGGAATTGGTGGCTCGATTATTAAATACCCAATGCTTCTATACATTCCCGCGCTTTTTGGGCTGACCGCTTTTACAGCCCATGAAGTGTCTGGGATTAGTGCGATTCAAGTGTTTTTTGCAACAATCAGCGGGCTTTTTGCTTATAAAAATACAGGTTATTTAAATAAACGTCTCATTACGTATATGGGAAGTGCGATTTTAGTTGGGAGTCTGATTGGCAGTTATGGTTCGCGTTTTTTATCAGAATCTGGGGTAAATATTGTCTATGCAATTTTAGCGACCATTGCCGTTATCATGATGTTTTCGCCTAAAAAAGAAGTGCCTTTTACACCTGGAGATACACTACAATTTAACGGTCCACTCGCTGCGATTCTTGCACTGATTACAGGAACAGCAGCGGGCATTGTCGGTGCTGCAGGCGCTTTTATTCTCGTACCAATTATGCTTGTCGTCTTAAAGATTCCAACACGAGTAACCATTGCGACAAGTTTAGCCGTAACATTTATCTCATCCATTGGCGCTACAGTTGGAAAAATGATGACTGGACAAGTGCTCTACGGACCAGCCATCATTATGATTATCGCTAGCTTAATTGCAGCCCCAATCGGTGCCAAAGTCGGGCAAAAAATGAACGTGAAAGTTTTACAATGGATATTAGCCGTTTTAATTTTAGCAACAGCCATTAAAATTTGGGTAGATATACTTTGGTAAAAGCATTTATAAGCCTGTCTAGAAAATTCGTGTAGACGATTTTTCTAGACAGGCTTTTTTTCAGAGCGCTATGTGTTTTGAATCGTGCATCTACTTTTTTTACTTTGCTTTTAAATAATGAGCCCATACGACTTGCTCTGGATCCCAACAACACTATGATGAATACTTGTCAAAACTTTTTTATATTCATCAAGAAGACGTCGTTTCTGATTTGTTTAGTGGTGGGCAGTTTATATTCGATGATTATGGTTTCGATTGTGATTCTTTAAAAGAGGAAAAGCTGATTATGCTACGCAAGAGAAATAAGTAACTGGAAATGAAGTAGACCTTTTAAGGCAAGCAGCATTCATCATGGTGTGAAAATTTTCATCATAAATATTAAACAGCCAAAACTCATTCATCATAATGGTTTTGGCTGTTTAATTGCATTTTACATATTCTCATTTAAGAGTCGTTGACACTGCACTAGGTGACAGAGGTCACTCAAACAAACATGAATTTCTCGTTTGTTTAAACTTTCATTAATTTCTTATGATAATGTATACCAAATAAATAATATAGGCGGCGACAAGCACCACTCCTTCACGCTTTCCAACTTTGAAGCTGGTCCTTGAAAAAATCAATAAAACAACGGTCAGCACAATCATCAAAACAACATCCGTAAATACTTTATCACTCACCGCTAATGGAGAAATTGTAGCCGAGGCACCCAATACAAATAAAATGTTAAAAATATTACTTCCAACAATATTCCCCAGCGCAATTTCACTTTCTTTTTTCAATGCCGCTGTAATCGATGTGACAAGTTCAGGAAGTGATGTTCCAATTGCAATAATCGTTAGTCCGACCAATGTTTCACTCATACCAAGAGAAAAAGCAATTTTTGTACCATTATCTACGACTAAATTTCCTCCAAATATAATTGCAGCTAATCCTAATAAAGTGATGAATATGTTTTTACCCCAATTGATATCTTCAGGTACTGGTTCGTCCGTTGTGTTTTTCCGGCTTTTTAGTCCAATTTCAATGAGATAATACATAAAAATGGAGAGGAACAATAAGAAAATGATCCCATCGCTGCGCGTAATCATATTGCTACTAAATCCTTGTAATGCCATATCGCTCATCAAAATAAGCAACGCTACACTTGCGAGTATTGTAAATGGAATTTCTTTTTTTATTGTCTCACCTTGAACCTTCAATGGATAGAGGAAGGCCGCGATTCCTACAACAAGCGTAAGATTAAAAATATTGCTACCGACTACGTTCCCCACGGCAACATCTGCATTTCCTTCTAGTGCTGCAATAATACTAACCGTTGCTTCTGGAGAACTTGTTCCAAAAGCAACAATGGTTAACCCGATTAATATTGGTGGGACTCGGAGCAACCTCGCTATATTAGAAGACCCATCTACAAAAAAGTTAGCTCCTTTTATTAACAATGCAAATCCAACAATTAATAAAATATATGCCATTGGCTTATTTTCCCTCTGTTTCGTTTATGTATTTTTATTATTATTTTATAATTTCTATAAATGTATACCCTTTTATTGGCGAATTTAAAACCCCAAAACGTAAAACAACTTTTCGTCTTCTTCCTTTCCACTAAATGCCTTCCGATTTACTCCTTTTCATGCAACCGCTGCTTTCGACGCCATTAAACCCATCCAATTGGGTACTCCCTCCACTTTATACGATCATCTACCTAATCCATTAATTGTTCTAGAAAATCAAGAACAAGACGCAATCTTGATAACTGTCGTTGCCGGCCCAATGGGATTTAGAGAGGAAAAAGACAAAATTATTTACATGCTCAACTGGAGGGAAGCTGTGCAACTCTATGAGGAGCATTGTAAAGAGCATAATCTTGAAATTATTGGTATTGGACAGCACTAATATGCTGGGTGAAAGCTAAGTTAGTGGAGTTATATTGAAGAATCCCATTAGTCTTGCATAGAATCCAGTATAAACAATATACTGCCTTCATATAAATAAACATAGAGATTTGTATTCAAAAAAACCAGCAGAATCTAATGTCACTCTGCTAATTTTTTGTTTAATATTATAATCAATAAAATATCTCGGCAAATTTTTTACCGAATTCTTGTGGCACTCTCTAAATAATTTATGCCATTCGTCGGAGCATTAGGTGGATATGATGTTGATTACAAAGGTTGGCACAAGAAGTGACGTCTTTGGTCCTTGGTCTTTGTTCTCTTAACTTAGCCTAAGTTCTCCTACATTAACCCGTGTTAAATCCCTATTGTTTACTATTTCATATTCGGTATTTTTCCTTCACTAATAGACGTTGAAGATTTCTACCGAAACCATTTAAATAAAACGAGCAATCTCTTTTAAAGGGAGACGTGATGTGCCATGTGCCGGCGCAGCTGCTTTACCGATAGCAATCAGTGCAATTGGGTGATGGTGCTTTGGTAACTCAAAGCGCTCTGCAAATTTCGCCATGTCAAAACCAGCCATTGGTACTGTGTCGTAGCCTTTTTCTTTTGCGATTAACATAATTTGCATTGAGATAAGACCTGCATCATATGAAGCGATATTTTGTCTAAGTTCTACCGGTGCAAATGGATATAGATTCATGGCATTGTTGATCATCGTGTTTTTCTGTTTTTCATCCATATGGCCTTCTGCTACGTTTTGAGCAGCAATTCTCTCTACATTTTTATACATATCAGAATCACCGATAACAGCAATAATGGCTGAAGCTGTTTCAACTTGCTCTTGACCGTTTGCAATTGCACGAAGTTCTTTTTTCGTTGCCTCGTCTTGAATTACGATGAATCTCCAAGATTGTAGATTACTTGAAGATGGTGCTGTTGTGGCAGCTGTTAGAATTTCTTCCAGTTCTGTTTGTGTCATTTTAAATGATGGATCATACTTACGCACAGATTTCCTTTCTTGTATAAGTGTATATAAATCCTTAGTCATTGTCGTCATTGTATTTCCTCCTATTAACTTACTTATTATTAGTTTAAGAATAGAATCTTAATTTAAATAACACCTAAAGATCATCCATTAAAAACTTATGACCAGATAGAATCATTCATCTAGAGTAAGATTGGGGTGGACTTCTTTTGGGTATTTATTCGTATAGTTGAATTGTCGAAATTTGTTCTTGCACACGCATCTTCAACCAATTTGAAATTATATCAAACGGCTGACTCCATTAATTCCTCTAGATTCTCTTTAGTGAAATGAAAAGTTTCATTACAGAAATGGCAATTTGCTTCAGCCTGTCCGTCTGTTTGAATCATGTCTTGAATCTCATCACTTCCTAAACTGACGATAGCATTGGTAACTCTCTCCTCGGAGCATTGACATTGAAATTGTACTGGCATTCTCTCCAAAACTTTCATATTTTCAATGCCGAGTATTTGTTCAAGTATCTGTTCTGGTTTCATACCTTTCGCAACCATTGAAGAAATCGGATCGATTACTTTCAGACGTTCTTCAATCGTAGTGATTATTTCTTCTTCGGCTCCTGGCATAAGTTGAATGATGAAACCGCCGGCTGCTTGAATAGTATGATCAGGATTCACAAGCACACCTACCCCTACAGCGGAAGCAACTTGCTCGGAATTAAAAAGATAAGATGTAAAATCTTCACCTATTTCACCCGTCACAAGAGGGATTTGCCCTACGAAAGGTTGCTGTAGCCCTACATCCTTCGATACAGTGAGCATTCCATTTGTTCCCACTGCTCTTTGCACATCTAAATTTCCATGTTCATTTAAATCAACATGAGTTTCAGGATTGGTGACATAGCCCCTAACCTCTCCTTTGGCGTTTGCATCAACAAGGAGTGTTCCGATCGGACCCCCACCATCAATTTTCACTGTTATCGTATCTTCACCTTTGAGCATAGCGCCAAGCATCACACTGGCAGTCATTGTTCGCCCTAATGCAGCTGAAGCGGTTGACCATGTATTATGGCGACGCCTCGCTTCGTCTATTGTTTCCGTTGTTTGAACTGCATAAGCACGCACTTGATCATCATAAGCTAGCACTTTTACTAAATAGTCTTTCATTTCTTTCTTCCTTTCTAACTGACCTACCTAATTTGTCTCACATTCTCTTCTCAGGCGAACTTTTTCAGGCGTCACGTCATTTCCAAGTGGATCGACCACGGTTAACCCTGAGAAAGTGTTAAGAACTTGCCCACGAATTTCCCGTAAATAGTCTTCACGCAATACTTGCTGTTCAACTCTTTCGGCATTGGTTAAACCTTCTTCACGCTGCTTTTTCGCTAATTCATTAATACGACCTAAGCTTTCAATCATTTCTATTTCACTTCTTTCACAATTTATTGATTGGGAAATGCGGAACTACATACTCACCCAATTCTTGTATAACCTCTTCTGCAGGTCGTGTTCCGTGTTTCAAGCCAAACATGACGTGGTTTACACCTGCATCCTGATAGGCATGCAAATAATCTATTAAAAATCGATAACCCGATCTAAAGCCGCCTTGTATCGGTTTAGGTGCTTCATTTGGATTTCCTGATAAGTCAATGGCTAAAGCTTGTGCAAATGGTTTGAATTCATTGGTCGCCTGTCGCCACTTATTCATAAGTTCTCGCTGCTCATTGACACCTTGCGAATAAAATAACCAACCATCTGTATGCTCGGCTAACCACTCAATCGATTGACCGGAATACCCTGTTCCTAGAACGGGTATGTCGAATAAGGCGGGCTTGGGAAGCACATCACCTTGTTCTAATTCCACTCGCGCTGTTTTCATTTTCGGAAATGAATCTTTCCATACTTTTTTCATGACCCCTATAGACTCTCTGAATAATGCTGCACTTTCGTTAGGATCAGTTTTAAACGCAGGAAACTCAATGGGCCGGTCACCAGTTGCAACCCCCAACAATAAGCGCTGTCTTGATATTTCGTCCAAGGATGCTGCTGATTTCGCTACGTGAAGCGGGTGTCGTAAAGTCGTAACAATACTGGCAGTACCGAGTGCTATCCGATCCGTATGTGCCGCAACATACGCTAGAAATACCCAAGGGTCATAAGAAGCACCTACATCGCCAAAGTCCGCATCGTAAAGTGGTACATCTCTTACAAATAAGGAAGCAAAACCTAGATTTTCTGCCTTTTTCGCAAGTGTCATCTGCTCTTCCAAGTTAAAGATGGGAAAACTTCCCCTATATGACTCTAAAGGAAATGTAAGTCCCAGAGTTAATTGCCGTTCGGAAAATGTTCGTGCAAATCCTTTATGTGTATTAAATTTATTCATATACTTGTTCTCCTGCTAATTGTTGCGTCGAATTTTGGAACGCGTAAATTCAATTTCAGCAAATCTTCGCCAAAACTGATAATAATTCTTTCGGTAAACATTGATAGATATCTTGTGATATTCATGCACCTAAGCACTTAAATCTCATCCACCTCATCTGAGATGAATGCTTCCCTATACGTAAAATCGATTGGTTTTCATAAAACCATTTTTGTGTTTATCCAATCTTCTAGTTCTTGCACTTTTGGTTTAAATCCGACCTTAATTTCTTCATATAAAGATGCAATTGTTTCGCGCTTCAGCACAGATTTCCAAGACGATTCCGCTTCTTCCATTAAGTCTGTTAACAAACAGCAACTATCTTCTTCCAAATCAAGCATGTCATGTAGCACACCACTGGAAGAGTAAAGAGATTGCTGACCTTCCACTGCGACATAAATATCGTAAATTCGAATATCTTCAGGTTTTTTCCTGATTTTAAACCCGCCTTTTACGCCAGGTACAGAAGTGATCAAATCCGCTCTTACTAATTTCCTCAACAACTTTTGAAAGTACGTCGGTGAAGCCCCTAATTGCTGACTGATCGCTTCCCCGGGTAATACTGCTTTCTCTGGCAACATGTTAAGGATCAGAATGGCATATACTGACTGTTCTACTCCCGTTTTCATTCGCATTAAATCGCCACCTATTCTCATTTACTTAAACCCAAATAATAACGTGGATAATCATTATCCTCTTTAGTGTATTTCATTATTATTGAAAAGTAAACTTTTCCCTCTCAACTACTCTTCTTCCTAGTCAAATCCCATTAGAAAATATCCCCCATCTATGTGATAATAATAGAACCAACGTTTCTATCACTAAGGAAAAGAGGTGTCTCTATGAAACCAGTTATTGCTCTTATGTGGATGACTAAGGGCAAACAACAGGATTACTGAGAATAAATCATAAAAACCTTGCAGTATTAGGTGTTTCAAGTTAAATTTTGCTAGACCTATTGAAAGTAAAAGTCGAAGACAAAATTTAATAGATAAGCAATCGATCATATTAAAGAACTAGTAAAGAACTAGTGTTAAAAAGTTTATAAAAAAGAAAAAGGATAGAGAGAGCAGATATCGTTCCTGCTCCTCTATCCTTTTTCTTTTACAGTCAGTAATATTTTCATCCGTCCATCATGATATTCATTCAATTAATTACTAAGAACGCAACTTATAGTTTACATAAGGTAATATATATGTTACATTGAAATTAGAGAGGAGCTTCACATGAAAAATCAAGTTAAGCTTGCCCGTGTAAAAGTAGATTTAACACAGCAACAGCTGGCTGATGTTGTCGGGATTACTAGACAAACCGTTAGCCTCATTGAGAAAGGTAAATACAATCCATCCTTAAAACTCTGCCTGCAAATTTGCTATGCCGTGAACGAAAAATTGGATAAAATATTTTGGATTGAACAGGAGGATTTTGAATGAAAAAAATTACAGATGAAAGACTTATTTTGAGGAATTTACAAAACACCAGAATTGCTCATGTCGTTCAGACTATTGGGATCTTATTTATTCTTGGTTATAATTTTTTCCAGGGTGGACTTGAGGAAATGCGTGGGAATCCACTATGGCTAGTGTTTATGTTAACGATGGTTGTATACCTCTACTTGACAATGAGTGTTAGTGTAGAACATGAAAAGAAAATTAAAAACCCCAAAAAATCATTTATGATAAGTTTAATCGGATTAATAATCATTTCAGTGATTGTTGGTTACCTAGTTTCTATTTCGTCAAGCTCTGACGGGATGACTGGTGTGCTATTGGGCTTTATTTTATTTATTTGTTGTTTCATCCCCTTATATTATATTTATCGTTTAAGAGTAAAGCAAAAACAGGATTTTGAAAATAAATAAAAAGAAATCCGAAACAGTAATCCTATTATATAGATGAAAAGGGGCAAGCAATATCAAAACCCGAGTAAATGATTAAAGATAAGAAACCATATTTCTTTTGAAACAATAATGCTATCCTTGTTATACAAATTTGACTGATTTTCAATAAAATTAATCTTCCGCAAACGGGCCATTTTGATAAATAATATTTTAAACAAAATTATGATCAAGGGGTTTATCAAATGTCATTAAAGTTAGAAACTAAACGTCTGTATTTACAGCCTTTTAATAAAGAAGATGCTATTAGAGTTAAAAACTTAGCTAATAGTAAAGAGTTAGCAGATATACTCGGCCTTCCACATCCATATGAATTGAAGCACGCACAGGATTGGATTGCAATTCAACCTGAGCAAATTAAAGATGGGATTGAATATCCTTTGACGATAGTTTCTAAGGAAATAAACGAAATTATTGGTACAATCACTCTACGAATTGATAAAAACAACAATAAAGGCGAACTTGGTTATTGGATTGGCATAGATTACTGGGGTAACGGGTTTGCAACTGAAGCAGTCAGAAAAATTATAGAATTTGGATTTAACGATTTGAATTTAAATAAAATTTGGGCTTCAGCTCTCACTAGAAATAAAGCTTCATCAGTGGTGTTGGGAAAAGTGGGCTTACAAAAAGAAGGTACATTAAGGAAAGATAAACTTCTACATAATGAATATGAGGACATTGATGTATACGGACTTTTACAAAAGGATTATAAAAAATAGATATTCCATAAACGGGTGCTATTCATGAAAAAGGATTACATCCCAAACGGGAGAGAGTGTTGAATATCATAAGCCTAACTCCTCACTCAAGATACGAAGGGAGTAGACCGTTTCACCTCTCAAAAACCTTAACGTTATAAATTCGCACTTTTTTGACGGCTCCCCCATCGAACTATATAAGTTGAATTAACTTTTTTACATTCTGACGCAAAGACGGTCAATGACTT
>CANSAF010000008.1 GCA_947644645.1 uncultured Sporosarcina sp.
TCAAATTATTTATGCTGAAACATTTAGTCATAGTTACTTATCATTTTTTATAAGGGAAGCTTCTTCAATTAAATTTTAAAAAGTCATTCTAAAAAAGATAATCGTTGATTGTAGTGTAGGGCGGCGACTCGGGTGGGAGAAGTGCGACAGGTAAGACCCCACAGGAGCCCGGTTTTGGCGACGAGGAGGCTTACCGTGCACCCCACCGAACGCGTCCGCCCGAAACGGAAATCAACACGCACTAGAATTCGTTATCATAAAAGGAAAACAGCAGCTTTATTTTGAAGGGAATTTCCTATTCATAATTAATCCCCATAAAAGCTTGACTCAATCTCGCTGCATACCTTCTTTGACGCTTGGCGGGCAATTGATTATGATAAAGGAAAGTGTTTTAAGAAAGGGTATACATATGAAAATTAGTGACTTTTCTATAAAAAGACCTGTATTTACCATTGTAACGATGTTTCTTGTCATTATTCTTGGTGCGGTATCGTTTTTTAGAATACCGATGACGCTCATTCCAGAGTTAAATCCGCCGATTGGGGTCGTTGTGACAAGTTATCCCGGGGCTTCACCTGTAGAAGTCAGTGAAAAACTTACGAAACCTTTAGAAAATAGTTTATCGACAACACCGGGATTAAAATCCATTCAATCTTCCTCACAAGAAGGTTCGAATTTTGTACTATTAATGTTTGATTGGTCAACAAAAATTGATGATGTCCAAATGGATGTGATGCAAAGAATCGATCAAGTGCCTGTGCCTGATGGGGCCAATGCACCGCGATTTATGAAATTCGATCCATCTCAATTTCCAGTTATTCAATTGTCTTTACGTGCTGAAGCAAAAGACGTAGACATTCGCAAATTATCCGAGGATTTAGAACGTGAACTTAGACGGACAAAAGGTGTTGCGAGTGTAACTGTTTCAGGAGAAGTTGTTGAAGAAATTAAGATTAAACTTGATCAAAAGAAATTAGAAGAGAATGGTTTAATCCAACAAGATATCGTCCAAGTCATTCAAGCGAATCATGTATCGATGCCGGGAGAACCGATTGAAACGGATGATGACAAACAGTTAACGACACGTGTTGTTAGTATGCTGACTTCTGTTCAAGATATCGAATCATTAACCGTCATGACAAATCCTGTGACGGGTGAAAAAGTAACGATTGGTGATGTTGGAAAAGTTGCTTTAAAAGAAGCAGAATCTTCAACGATTACGAGAGCAAATGATGAAGACGCGGTCTTGATGTCTGTTTTACAAGAATCAGGTGCCAATACTGCGCAAGTATCTACTGAATTTAAAAAGTCATTAGATGATTTATTGGAGACGGAAGCCTTTCAAGATGTAAAAGCGGATATTTTATTTGACCAAGGCGATTATGTTCAATTGGCCATTAAAAACATTAGTCAGACGCTTATTTTAGGCGGATTATTTGCGATGCTCGTTTTATTTATCTTTTTAAAAGGGATTAAAAGTCCAATTATTATTGGTGTCGCAATTCCGTATTCAGTCATTGTAACGTTTGTGATGATGTTTTTCGCTGATTTCACGTTAAATATTATGACGCTTGGGGCACTCGCATTGGGGATTGGAATGCTTGTCGATAATGCAATTGTTGTGATTGAAAATATTGAGCGCCATTTGGCAATGGGGAAAACGCCGAAAGAAGCAGCTTCAGATGGAACGAAAGAAGTGGGCGGGGCGATTACAGCATCTACCCTTACAACGCTTGCGGTATTTGTGCCGGTCATTTTTATTAGTGGGTTAATCGGTGAGATTTTCACGGAGTTCGCTTTAACGATTTCCTTTAGTTTATTTGCATCGCTAGTTGTAGCCTTTACAGTTGTGCCAATGATGGCGAGCCGCATGTTAAAAGCGCCGAAAATCGATTTTGAAGCAAGACGACGTCGATCAAAATCTTTAAATCGTTTTTTACGCTCTGTTAAATGGACATTAAAGCATCGTTTTCTTGTACTGTTTTTAACGATTATTTTACTCGCGTTAAGTGGGCTCGGGCTTTATAAAGTCGGAACGGAATTTTTACCGGCAACCGATGAAGGTTTTGTCAGTGTTTCAGTGACCTTACCGAATGGTTCTTCGCCTACTGCAACCGAAAATATCATTAAAAAAATTGAAGCAGAATTGAAAAAAGAAAAGAATGTGGAAGTTTATGTCAGTCTAATTGGTGGAACACAAGAAAGTTTAGCACAAGGAAGTTCTAATGCTGAACGCGGTGAGATATATGTGAAGTTATTGCCATTAGCAGAACGAAATCAATCTATTTTTGAGTTTATTGATGTAATGCAGCCCAAAGTGACAGAATTAGTTGGTAGTGATGCGGAAGTTCATTTTAATTTGCAAACAGCATCGGGTTCTACACCAAATACATTGTCATTTTCATTAAAAGATACGAATGAAAATCGATTAAATGAAGCAATCGATTTAGTAAATGAACAGCTTTTAACATTAAAAACGGTTCAAGAAGTGAAAAATACAGTTCAAGATACTGTTGAGGAAATTGAAATTCAAGTGAATCGGGAAAAAGCGGAAGAATATGGCTTTGTTCCTTATCAAATCGCTGAATTGATTAATCATATTACGCGTGGACAAATGGCGGCACAGTTAATTGATGAAGAAGAGCAAGTCATTGGCGTCTATGTGCAGTATGAAGAACGTTTTAGAAATCATTTAAATGAATTGAAGAAACTTACATTACGTTCACAAACGGGAGAGTTTATTGCATTGGAAGAAGTTGCTGACATCCAAATTGCTGAAAGTCCTGTGACGATTCAACGGGTCGATCAAGCACATTCAGTCACATTTGATGTCCAATATGTTTCAACAGAATCACTAGGTGCGATGACGAAAGAAGTGAATGATGCGATTGACGCTTTAGCCTTATCTAAGGAAATCGAATTGTCATTTGGTGGTGATCGTGAATTATTTGAAAGTGCGATTGATGATATGATGCTCGCATTACTTCTTGCGGTTGTGCTTGTTTATATTGTGATGGCAGCTCAATTTGAATCATTTAAATATCCACTTGTCATTATGATTTCGGTGCCGTTAATGGTCATTGGCGTTGCGTTTGGTTTGTTTACGACAAATACACCAATCAGTGTTACGGCGATTATTGGTATTTTAGTGCTTGTCGGAATTGTGGTCAATAACGGGATTGTTTTAGTCGATTATATCAATCAACAAAAAGAAAAAGGCATCCCTTCTTACGATGCAATTATCATGTCAGTACGTGACCGTGTCCGTCCAATTTTAATGACGGCTCTTACAACAATATTAGGGCTTTTACCACTCGCACTAGGACTCGGTGAAGGAACAGAAATGAACCAACCGATGGGAATTGCTGTTATCGGTGGACTCATTAGTTCTACATTATTGACGCTTTATATTGTTCCTGTGATTTATAGTTTATTTGACCGAGAAACGAGAAAGGGTCGACGCTCGAAAAAGGTTTAAAGTTAATTGTGAAAAGGTGTTTAGATTGTTCTTAAATGGACTGTTTAAACATCTTTTTCGTTTTATAGGCATAAAAAAACTAAAAATGGATATAATAAACAAGCATGAAATATTATCCATTCAAAGGTGGAGAAGCAATCATAATTTATAAATAAAAAATGGGAAGGGTTCAAAAAAATGATTTTAGGCATTCTGGACAACTTCCCCATATAATGGTATAATACAGGCAAAAGCACCCGACAACTTAATATCTTTTGACTTTTGTCAGAGGGGAGTAGCAATGGGGAGACCTATTTCATAATCGTCAATACATGGCTTTGCCATCGGTTATGATAGCCGAAATTTTAACATTAAATTCCGACTTTGCGAGACCTTTGCCTTTTATTAGGTGAGGGTCTTTTTAATTTGTATTTACTATACAGGAGGCATTAAAATGGAAGCAATTTTATTGGAATATGCATGGGTACTCATTGTGTTAATCGTACTTGAAGGGTTATTAGCAGCGGATAACGCCGTAGTTATGGCGGTAATGGTAAGACATTTACCAAGAGTTCAACAGAAAAAAGCGTTATTATATGGCTTGGCTGGCGCGTTTGTATTCAGGTTTGCGGCTTTGTTTATGATTACGTTTTTGGTGAATGTTTGGCAAATTCAAGCATTAGGTGCAGCTTATTTACTGTTTATATCGATTAAAAGTATTTTGGAAAAGAAAAATGAAACGAATGCAATAGATGTGAATAAAGGTAAGAAATCAGGTTTCTGGATGACTGTTTTAAAAGTTGAAATTGCGGATATTGCCTTTGCATTAGATTCAATGCTTGCGGCAGTTGCGTTAGCGGTCACGTTACCGGAACTTGGTGAGTTTCATATTGGTGGCATTAACGGCGGGCAGTTTTTAGTGATGTTACTCGGTGGGATTATCGGATTAATCATTATGCGTTTTGCAGCTGGAAGATTTGTTGTGTTATTGGATAAGTATCCTTCGCTTGAAACAGCAGCATTTTTAATTGTTGGTTGGGTTGGTGTTAAGCTTGTTGTCTTAACGTTGGCACATGAAAAACTTCAATTTATTGATCCAGCATTTCCACATTCAACATTGTGGAAAACAACATTTTGGGTTGTATTAGTCGGCATTGTACTTGTAGGCTATTTAACAGGCGTTAAGAAAAAACGTAAATAAAAGGACAGTCGTTTGAAGGAGGAAAAGGCATGAGAACACATCGTACACCGATTAAAAGGTTTACACCGGTGCAAATTCTTGTTTTTTATTACTTTCTAGCTGTTGCATTTTCCTTCTTACTTTTAAATTTGCCGGGCGTATATCAGCCTGGCGTTGAAGTGAAATTTATCGATAGTTTATTTACAGCGGTAAGTGCAGTCAGCGTGACGGGATTAACGCCGATTAGCATTGGCGATACTTATTCATCATTTGGCATTGCGATGTTAATGATTGTTTTACAACTAGGCGGCATTGGAATTATGTCGCTTGGTACTTTTTTTTGGCTTATGCTTCGGAAAAAAATTGGGATGCGTGAACGTCAACTGATTATGGCAGACCATAACCAGTATAGTTTGTCTGGAATTGTTCAGCTCATTCGACAAATTGTCGTTTTAATTTTTGCGATTGAGCTAATCGGTGGCTTGGTGTTCACATTATATTTATTCAATGAGTTTGAGACATTTGGGGAAGCATTTTTGAATGGATTGTTTATGTCTGTTTCCGCAACAACGAATGCGGGATTTGGGTTATCGGATAATTCTTTACATACGTATTTTAATGATTATTTTGTTCAGTTTTGCACGATGGTGTTAATTATCCTCGGAGCAATTGGTTTTCCAGTACTTGTTGAAGTGAAAATGTATTTCTCTAAACATAAAAAGAAAAATTTCCGCTTTTCTCTTTTCACTAAAATTACGACGATTACATTTGGCATTTTGCTCGTATTTGGAGCAGTAACGATTTTTATCTTGGAATCGATGAACTCTTTCAAAGGGATGACATTGTCGGAGAAAATCTTTACGTCATTTTTCCATTCGGTATCGGCTCGTTCAGCAGGGCTGACAACATTCGACGTAACGCAATTTAATGATGCGACAGATATTGTCATTAGTGCGTTAATGTTTATTGGTGCGTCTCCAAGTTCGGTTGGGGGAGGAATTCGAACCACAACTTTAGCAATCGCAGTATTGTTTTTAATAAATTTTGCGAAAAGACAAGAGGTTATTCATGTTTTTGGTAGAAGAATTAAACTGATCGATGTATTTAGGTCGTATGCTGTTATCTTTTTAGCAGGATTTATGGTGATGGTCGCACTAATTATTTTATTAATAACAGAGCCAACTTTACCGGCAAATGCATTATTATTTGAAATTACATCTGCATTCGGAACATGTGGGATGTCACTAGGTATAACGGGGGACTTATCTATCATTGGAAAAATTATTATCATGCTGTTAATGTTTATCGGACGCGTCGGTTTAATTTCATTTTTATTGACGCTTGGGGGTAGAACGAAAAAACCGCATTATCATTATCCAGCAGAGCGTGTGATTATTGGTTAAATTAATTAAAGCGTTTAGAAAAGAGTAGTGAATCTTTTCTAAATGCTTTTTTAGTGGGCAATTAATTTGTTGCGCGCCCTAATTTAAGTGGGGGGTATTTATACCTGGTTTACATACCTTTAATCAGTGGATGCTAATACAAATCTTTTATCCTATACACATTACAATCAATCTATGGAATAATCTGAATACGGTATGTTTTTATTTTTTCGGCCTTTCTGTATAAAGTCAATTTAATTTCATTTGAGACAAATGAAACTGGAGGTTTAAAGTTGGGATGAAAAAAAGTAATACTGAGGAGGATTTACAATTTTTTCTAAACGCCATAGAGAAGCCAATTGCAGTGATTAATTTACAAGGAATATTATTAAAGGCAAATCAAACATTTACGGATGTTTTTGGTGTTAATGAAGAAGATTGTATTGAGCAAATTGTCACTGGTCAATCATTGGAAACTTGGAAAAACATTTTGCAAAGAACGATTCATGAGAAGAAAGTGAATTGCGAACTTCAGATGGTTTTCTTTAAAGTTGAAACGTATACGGTCGATATGAGTCTACGTTTTGATGAAACAACAGAAAAAGTTATAATTTATATGTATTTACCATATGAATTAATGCATTTGCCACAGTATAACATGAATAATTTACCAACAAAGTTAGAAGAGCTTATGATCATTTGCGATGCGAATGGCCGTATTCAAAATGTGGGTGGATTGGCGAGAAAATATTTTAGTCAATCTAAAGAAAAGTTATTGCAGTATTCAGTAGAACAAATTTTATCATTATTTCCCGAGCATTCTTTGGATTTAGAAGTGCTTAGGAGAGAAGTGGATGAAATGGGTTATATGGAGACAGTACAAAAATATATACATGCGACAGGACATGTTCGATATTATAAAATAGCGGCTATCAAAGACCATATAACAAACTTATATTTAATTAAAATTAAAGATCAGACAAAAGAAACGATTGTCCAACAACAATTGGCACATAAAGATTCATTATTAGAAGTGGGACAATTGGCGGCAAGTGTTGCGCATGAAATTCGCAATCCAATTACAACATTGAAAGGGTTTACACAACTTTTAAAAGTAACTGCTGAAGAGGAAACATTAAAATATTTAAATGTCATTGAGGATGAAATACACAGGATGGAAGAAATTTTGAGCGAAATGCTCAATTTATCAAAGCCGACTGTTCGCAATAAAAAAATTATATCAGTAAATGGTTTAATTAAAAATATTGTTAGAATTATCCATCCGAAAGCGACATTGGAAAATAAAAAAATTATTCAAAATTACGAGCGGAATTTTGAGATGTGTTTAGTTGGAGAAGAAGGAAGGCTTAAACAAGTTTTTCTGAATTTATTGAAAAATAGTTTAGAATCTATGCATCCAGGTGGAACATTATCCATTTTCACACAAAAATGTGAGGGGAATTTCGTCAATATTATAATAAAAGACACGGGAAAAGGCATTGATGAGCAAAATTTAAATCAAATATTCATGCCTTATTTTACTACGCGTCCGGATGGTACAGGTCTTGGCTTGCCGTTTGTATTGAAAACGGTTGAGGATCATGAAGGGACAGTTTCTGTTTCAAGTGAAGTCGGAAAAGGGACAAGTTTTATTTTGACGTTTCCCTTAATTGAACAAAATTATGCGATTCATAAGGAAACTGTGAAAGAAATTGTCGGCTAAATGGCAAGCGGATTTTGACAAAATCATTCTATGTCATATATAATCTAGGAGTGCAAATTTCAGCGATTATAGTAGGTGAATGGTGATGGAAAGTCAGGAACGTGCGCTTAAATTATTTATTGTTTTATCAAGAGCAAGTAAAGTTATTCTTGAAGAATCGAATGAATTAATTGAACAATACGGATTAAATCCTACTGAATTTGGTGTGCTTGAATTATTACACCATAAAGGACGACAGCCTATTCAGAAAATCGGACAGAAGATTTTACTGAGAAGTGGTTCAATGACTTATGTTGTAAACCAATTACAAGAAAAAGGCTTTTTAAAACGTATTTTTTGTGAAGAAGATAAACGTGTTACGTATATTGCAATTACAGAAAAAGGGACTGAATTAGTCGAATCCATTTTTCCGAAACACGTCGACAAAATTGAAGGATTAATGAGCGCACTTGATGAAAAAGAGCAAGAAGATGCGATTCAATTGATCAAAAAACTTGGGTTATCTGTAAAAGATTTATCCTAAAAGTGAGGCTGTTCAAAAAGTCGAAGTAGGTGACTTTCTGAACAGCCTTTTTGTTTGTATTAAAAAAAACAAATAAAAAAAAGCGAGACGCCCTTGAAAACTGATAAACTTTCAAGGGCGGTCTCACTTATTTCGCTACAATCGTTTCACCCATTTGGATGAATTGGTCAAAATGATTGCCGTCTGCTACGTCAAAAATTGTTAAGCGTACAAGTAAATCATTTTTTGTAAATACAATACCTGAAGTGACACCTTCAGCTGTATTTGTCGTATAGCCAACTGCATTAGTAATCTCTTCACCTTGTGGAAGTGTTGTCAATTCCGTTGGTTCTTCTCCGTTGACGTTAGTTGCTTGTAGTAAATCAACAGTATTTTCTTTGAAGAAATCATAAGTTTCTTGATCCATTGGTGTTGTTTCAATTCGCATGAAAATAGTGCCATCTTCCGTTAAGTATAAAGAATCTCTTCCAGGTTCTTCACTTGTTAATGTATATTCAGGGAAAATAGACATTGAATAATCTTGTTCATCACTTTCAACTGCTGTTAAATCAGTTTTTTCGTCCGTATTTTCAGCGTTATTGTTTTCTTGTTCATCATTCGTTTCGTCATTTTGTGCATCATCTTCTGGAGTGCTTGTCTCGTCATTTGTTTCTTCATCGCCATCTTCTACATCATCATTCTCTGTATTACCATCGACTTCAGTATCTGGCGTTCCATTATTATTGCCTTCGTTTGCCCCGTCATTATCATTTGGCGTAGAACCACAAGCTGCTAAAACGAGCATTGCGATTAATAGCATTGAAATTAAATAAGGTTTTTTAAACATTATTCTTCCTCCTTTATATATAAACAGACGAATGAAAGTCGATTAAGTTTCATTCTATTTCTATTTTATAGAAAAACCTCCATTGTGTAAAATATCTTGAGGTTATTTGAAAAATAAAACTTTTTATAAAAAGATGTTTAAGATCTAAAAAATCGGGGGATATTAAGATTGAACACAGCAACATTCTCATTTCCCCCTTTTAGGATGAACTTTAAAAGTTCGTCCTCTTTTTTATTTCACGAGAAAAAGACGGATGAATCTGTTAACATTGAATATAAAGAAAAAGGGGGGCTTTTATTTTGAAGAAAATTGCTTTTGTGGGAATCGGTGTAATGGGAAAAAGTGTTGTGCGACACTTACTTCATGCAAATTATCCAGTAACTGTTTATACGAGAACAAAATCGAAAACTGAAGATTTATTGGCGCAAGGTGCAACCTGGGCAAATACAGCGCGTGAAGCTACTGAACAGGCAGATATTATTTTTACGATGGTCGGTTATCCACAAGATGTCGAACATGTATACTTTGGCGAAGAAGGCATCTTTGAAGGTGGAAAGGCTGGACAAATCATTATTGATATGACGACATCTAGTCCAGAGCTTGCGAAGAGAATTGCAGCGCATGCCGAGACGCTTCAAATGTCGTCGATAGATGCGCCGGTATCTGGGGGCGATGTTGGTGCGCAAAATGGTGTTTTATCGATTATGTGCGGTGGGCGAAAAGAAACGTTCGACGCAATTTCACCGATTTTGGAAGTGTTTGGAAAAGATATTGTTTATCAGGGAGAGGCTGGGGCAGGTCAACATACAAAAATGGCCAATCAAATTGCGATTGCGACAAATATGATTGGGGTTTGTGAAGCGATTGTTTATGCGGAGAAGGCGGGGTTAGATCCTAATATCGTCTTATCTTCTATTTCATCGGGCGCTGCGGGCTCATGGTCTTTATCAAATTTAGCGCCGCGTATGTTAAAAGGAGACTTTGCACCAGGATTTTATGTCAAACACTTTTTGAAAGATATGGATATTGCTTTAGCTGAAGCAGAAGAAGTGAAACTTGATTTACCGGGATTAGCACTGGCAAGAGAAATGTATCATCGTTTAATTGAAGAAGGTTACGGGGATCAAGGAACTCAAGTTTTATATAAAAGTTATTAAAAATGCACTCTAGAAAGTTGAAGTTTGGCTTTCTAGAGTGCGTTTTTTGATATTTCTTTCATCCATTTAAATAAGAGGATCGAAAGCTCGTCGTATTGGAAACTTTTCTTTTTAAAGGTTTTTGAACGGCTTTTTTTTGCGGCAAAGTTTTCGGTATTTTACCGACAAAATCGTTTAATACCGTTTTTGCTACATATAAACCCATCCGTTCTTGTGGATTGCGTGAAGTATGATTTTGATGACCTAAATGGGGAAGGGTTTTGAAGTCTTCTTTTTCTGGAATCATATGAAATAGAAAATCCGCGCATTGAACCAAAGTTGTCGAATGTTGTTTACTGAACTTCGGATTTTGAGAGTAATGTAACCCAACTTTTTTGGCATAGCCTTTTTGGAGTAATTTTTCAAGCGCTACTTTCTTTAAATGATATAAGTTTTTATTGTCGGGTGCAGTTTTAGCATGTCGATTAACGGTATAAATCGCAATGGCAATTTGCCGAATTTCATCTTTCTCCATCGTAACGCCTCCTATATATGATTAGATTCATATTATCAGTTTTTTTCGAGAAATGACAGCAAATTTACTCTTTTTTTCTTTGTATACTCGCCTGAAAAATCCGCATCCTAATTAAAAAGGAGGGAGTCACTTGGCTATTTGGATTACCCCATTTGTGATTGTGTTCATTTTAATTATTGGGATTACAGTATATGGAATCCGTAAAACGTCTAAAGCAAATGTCTTAGTAGATGGACGGGATGAAATTAGTGAAGCAATCGAAGAACATCCTTTTACGCTGAATCCAATTATTTGGGTTATTTTAGTCGCAACGGTTTTTATAGGTTTCGTCATTGCGTATTACGCTTTCAGCTAAAGGGGAGGCTTGCGCAGAAAGTCGAGGGGCGTGACTTTCTGCGCAGCCTTCTGTTTTTGTTTGCGTGTAGTTTGTATTTTCCGCCGATGTTTTTGTGATCGTTCCGCAAAACCATTATAAACCCTACAATCGCATCTCTTCCATGCATACAATAACGCGAGGCGCCAGCGAAAGTTAGTTTCTTGGATACTTCAGTCATCATTCCGAATTGTCTATACTCAGCTTATCACTACCATTGTATTTAGGCTTTTGCAATTTTTCCCCGAACCCGCCACGAATTCCAAAACAGCAAACAATCACATCCTCTCCACACACAAAAAACCACGAGGCGCCAGCGAAAATCAAGCCCTAAGATTTTCGCTAGCAGCCTTCATCATTTTATAGGCGAATAAGGTTTCTTTATGATATGATAGAAGAGGAGGCAATTGTACTTTCAATGCCGGAATATTTATTTATGATCATTGATTTTGAGAAGGAAATAGAAGGGAATGATTCCATGATTTCTATTGAACATAAAGATTTTTTATTTACATCCGTTAAAGAATATATTATCCCAGCTGAAAAAGTTGCACATGTTCAGGAAGGAAATAATGCAGAACACGCACTTCTTGTTTTAACGAAAACAGGCTATTCATCAATTCCAGTGTTAGATGCAAAAGATCACTTGAAAGGTTTACTTAGTATGCGTACGGTAACAGACTCCATACTTGGTTTAGCGCATATTGAATATGAAAGATTACCAGAGCTAAAAGTAGATGAAATTATGCGTAAGGAAATTGATACGTTAAAAACAACAGATACGTTTCAAAAAGGATTGGATTATTTAATTGATCATCCTTTTATTTGTGTCACTGAAGAAGATGGGACATTTGCAGGTATTTTAACGAGAAGAGTTTTATTAAAACAATTTAAAAAATATATTTATAACGTTCAATAATGTTTGATGGATAATAAAACATCCAAATTGTATGTGAGCGCCATCATTTGAGAGATAGGGCATGTTTTTTGAGTGGATTAGGCTTGAAAAATGAAAAGAAATGATACGATATGAACGAGGAAATTGTAACGAGGAGCATTCAGAAAGTCCGCCCTAAGACTTTCTAGATGACTCCTTTTTATTTTTTAGCTGTTCGAATGTGTGGGAGGTTTAGAAATGGCGGTTATAAAAGAAACGAATCGTCCGCTAGTATTGACTGCAGTTATGCTTGCGATGTTCGTCAGTGCAGTAGAAGCAACGATTGTAACAACTGCGATGCCGGTCATTGCTTCGGATTTAGGGGGATTTTCGAGATATAGCTGGATATTTTCTGCTTATTTATTAATGAGTACAGTCACCGTGCTTGTATACGGAAAATTAGCTGACTTATTTGGGCGGAAACCAGTGTTTTTATTTGGAATGTCTATTTTTTTGATCGGATCTATTCTTTGTGGATTGGCGATGACGATGGAACAATTAATCATTTATCGACTTATTCAAGGATTAGGTGCGGGCGCTGTCATGCCAATTGTGACGACGATTGTTGGCGATATTTATACGACAGAAGAAAGGGCGAAAATCCAAGGGTATTTATCGAGTGTTTGGGGAATTTCTGCCGTTTTAGGACCCGCAATTGGTGGAGGAATTGTTGCTTATTTAAGTTGGAAATACGTCTTTTGGGTAAATGTTCCACTTGGTATTTTGGCAATGATTGGGATTGGATTTTTCTTGAAAGAGCCTGAAGTGGAAAAGGATGTATCGATTGATTATTGGGGCGCAGTTTTTTTAACGGCTTCTTTATCATTTGTTTTATTTTGGTTAGCGGAAGGTGGACAATCTTTTTCGAGAGTTTCTTTTCTTAGCCTTTTGATCATCCTTGTTGGGTTGGGCGCATTTTATTTATTTGTTCGAGTTGAAAAGCGTGCTAAAAATCCAATGATGCCATTTTCGATATGGAAAAACCCTATGATTTTGTATGCTAATATCGTTTCGTTTACGACAGGGTTTATATTAATGGCTGTATCGACTTATTTACCAACTTTTGTGACAGGTGTCATGGAACAACCCGCGATTATTGCAGGGTTTACATTAACGGCAATGTCAATTGGATGGCCCATTGCTTCATCCGTTGCTGGACATTTATTGGTACGTTATGGCACATTTACAGTGGCCTTTTCTGGCGGTATATCCCTTATAATTGGTTCGATGATGTTTGCGTTGATGAATGCTTCTTCTGGTCCGTTATGGGCGGCAATCGCAAGCTTTTTCGTTGGGGGTGGTATGGGCTTAACGAGTACTGGCTTTGTTGTAACAATTCAAGGCGCTGTTTCACGAAAAGAAAGAGGTTCAGCAACCGCCGCGAATATGTTTATGCGGAATTTTGGCAATACTGTTGCAGCCGCTTTTTTCGGTGCCATTTTAAATTATGCTTTATTACAATATTTTATCGGGAAGAATGCAGCTTTCGGGTTGGATGATATTAATTTATTGCTAACAGATGAAGGGCGAAATTCTTTAAGTGGAGCTGAGATAGAAGTGCTCCAACAAGCTTTAAATCATTCATTACAATGGGTGTACATAGGTGTTGCTGTTTTCGCGGTCATCAGCACATTATTCATTTTAAAAATTCCGCGTGGAAAGGAATTGGCAAAAGCTGATGAATGAATTTGAACTGATCAAAGCACTTGCGGAAGAAGGCAATATGCGTAAAGCTGCGGAGCGTTTATTTTTAACCCAACCAGCCCTTTCACAGCGTCTACAAACGATCGAAAAAGAATGGGGGACGCGTTTGTTTATCCGTTCGCAAAAAGGTCTTGAACCGACTCCTGCTGGCGAATTAGTCATTGAATACGCAAAAAAAGTTTTAATTCAAAAAGAAGAAACGTTTGAAATGATTGCTTCGATGGTTGATCAAGTGCATGGTACATTAAAAATTGCCTGTGCTTCAATTGTCGGTCAAACATGGTTGCCAGCAGTTTTAAAAGAGTTTGTCGCACGTTATCCAAAAGTTCAAATCTCACTGATGACGGGTTGGAGCTCTGAAATTGTAAGAGCTTTAAATGAACGAGAAGCGCATATTGGCATTGTGCGGGGAAGAACGGATTGGAAAAATATGAAGTATCATTTATTTCGCGATCAGTTATATTTAGTCGATCGTGAAATTACATCGCTTGAACAATTAAAAGAAACAACAAGACCTTTTATCCAATTTAAAAGTGATTCCAGTTATCATCATGAAATTCAACATTGGTGGCAGCGACATTTTGCGAAAAAACCAGGACGTGAAATTACAGTAGACCAAATTGAAACATGTAAACAGCTAGCAATCAATGGAATTGGTTATGCGATTTTACCGTCAATTACATTGCTTGGCGATGAAAATGTCAATAAGATTCCATTATTAAATCGTGATGAAGAATTCGAATTGACGCGTGATACATGGTTAATTGGTTATGAATCGGCTTTTGAATTGAAGCAAGTAGAGGCATTTATTGATATTGTGCAAGATTATGCGGGAAAACTTCAAGATTTAGAACAATAATAAGGCGTTTGGGAAGTCTCATAACAGACTCTCCAAACGCCTTTTATTTTATGGATTTCTCGTTTGCTGTAAAAGCTCAAGATTTTTTCCAGACCAAAGTCGGGCAATCATAAAGCAGATAAGTAAAATAATCGTTCCGACAATATAAGGGAAAATAATATTAATATCAAATAAAATTCCCGCAAGCGCTGGACCAACCATATTGCCTAAACTCATATAGGCAGTCATCATTCCAGCTGCAAACCCTTGTTCAGAACCTGCTAATTTAGACACAAGTGTATTGACCGCAGGACGTAATAAAGATGTTGCAGTAAAGAAAAGTGTTGAGACGAGTAAAATTGTCGCAAAAGTATCGACGAATAAAATACCGAACATCGCGATGGCAGCCACAATTAAATTGACGAGAATGACGCGCATTTCCCCGAATTTATTAAATAAAGGTGTAATGATAAAAGTTTGTGCAATTACACCGACAAAGCCACCAACCGTAATGATTACAGCAATTTGTGAAGGTGTATATTGGTATTTATGGTCAACGTATAAAGAAATTGTTGACTGGAAATTTGCCAGTCCAAAAGAAAAGACGAACATGACAACGAGCATAATAAAGTAAACACTTTTTGTAGAACGTTTTAACTGATGGAATAAGTTTTCTCGTTTTTTCTTCGTTTCAATTGACTGTTCGATGCGTGGTGCTGGATTCGGTAAGACAAAATAAGAAATGATTGCCGCAAGTAAAGCAGCACCTGTTGCAAAGTAAAAAGGGAAGACTAAACTTATTTTAGATAAAAATCCACCAATTGCAGGTCCAATCATAAAGCCAAGAGACATAGAAGCGCCGAGTAAGCTCATCCCGCGTCCGCGTTCATCTGTTGTCGTAATATCCGCAACGAAAGCCATCATTGGTGGTACTAAAAATGCAGCCCCAATCCCACTGAAAAATCTTGCGACAAATAATAAGGTTAAAGAAGGCGATAATCCCATAGCAGCTTGAGAAACACCGTAAATGATTAATCCGAAAATGATTAAATTCTTTCTGCCATGCTTATCCGATAAATCTCCAGCGATAGGTGCGAAAATAAATTGTGAAAAAGAAAAAGTCGCAATTAAAAATCCAAGTGCTTGTCCAGCTACACCGAATGTCGCTAAATATTCGGGCATAATTGGAATGATTAGTCCAATTCCCGACATTGTAATAAACATATTAAACATTAATATATATAAGGCAAAATGATTCGATTTAGTTGCCATTTCATCACCAATCTTTCTAAAGTAATTCGAGTGTCTAAGTTATTTTACCATAAACGCGGGAGGCTGTCCCAAAAAGGGCGCGGTTTCGCAATTATTTTCGACATCACGTATTGATGTGATACGATTTTTGCTTTGTTGCAGATTTGGCGATAATTAAATAAAAGAGAAAAAGCCCAGAAAACCATGTTTCACGGCTTTCTGGGGTAGATTTTACTTCATTTTAAATTCTAAAAAATATTCATTGTAAACACCGAGAAGTTCTAAACCCAAGTTGCGATAAACTTCTAGATGATCTCTTGTTTCTTCATCGGGATAAAAGCGCTCATCTGAAATGACTGTTTCATCCATATAATCGAGTGCAGTTAAATTCGGTGTGGAATAGCCAACGTATTCCGCATTTCTAGCCGCGATTTCTGGATCAAGCATAAAATTGATAAAAGCATGTGCACCTTCTAAATTGGCTGCAGTTCTTGGAATGACAAGATTATCAAACCATAAATTAGAACCTTCTTCAGGAACAATATAGTCAATGTTTTCATTTTCTGCCATCATATCGGCAGCTTGCCCAGACCAAGTTAAGGCAACACTTGCTTCTTGATTAATCATTAATTGGGTCACTTCATCTCCAATAATGGCTTTCACATTCGGTTTCAGTTGTTTTAATTTTTCTGTTGCTGCACGTAATTGCTGAATGTCCGTTGAATTTAAAGAGTAATCCAATGAATTTAAACTCATGCCAATCGTTTCACGAGCGCTATCGACAAGGACGATTTTTTGTGCCAAAGATGGATCCCATAAGCGGTCCCAACTTTCGAATGTTTGCCCTTCCAACAATGTAGGATTAAAAGCAATGCCAAGTGTTCCCCAAAAGTAAGGAAGTGAAAACTCGTTATTTGGATCGAATGGCAAGTTTAAAAAATAAGGGTCGATATGTTTGACGTTCGGCACTTGTTGGTAGTCAATTGGGAGCAATAAATCTTTTTCTTTCATCATTTCAATCATATATTCAGAAGGGACAACAATATCATAAGCAGTCCCACCTTGCTCAACTTTTCCCATCATGCCTTCATTGGAATCGAAAGTTTCGTAAATAACTTTGATCCCTGTTTCTTGTTCAAATTCTTTTAATAATTGAGGGTCAATATACTCGCCCCAATTATAAACGGTTAAAGAAGTTTTTGTACCGGAACTTCCGCTTTTGTTCAATTGGATATTGACGACAAACAATAGGCCGGAAATTATGAGAATGAGTGCTGCTCCGCGTAATATTTCTTTCATTTCTTCACCCCTAAAACGGCTGCTTTTGTTTTTCGGTTAATGGCGTAATAACCAACAACAAGCAATACAGTAACGACAAAGATTAAGCCTGATAAAGCATTAATCGTCAGTGTAATTCCTGTTCTTGCCATCGAATAAATTTCAACGGATAATGTTGAGAAGCCGTTCCCTGTGACGAAAAAAGTAACCGCAAAATCATCTAAAGAATACGTTAAGGCAAGAAAAAAACCGGCAAAAATTCCTGGTTTGATAAAAGGAATAATAACGCGTGTTAATACTTCTCGTTTTGTTGCGCCAAGGTCAATAGCGGCGTCAATTAATGAAGGATTCATCTCCTGTAATTTTGGTAAAACCATAATGACGACAATTGGAATACTAAAAGCAATATGGGCGAGAAGAACAGACATAAAGCCGAGTTTCATGCCAATCATCGTAAATAAAATTAAAAAAGATGCACCAATAATGACATCTGGACTGACGATTAAAATATTATTTAAAGATAAAATAGCACGTCGCATAGCTGGTTTTCTCATAAAAGTAATGGCCAATGCGCCGAGTACACCGATTGTCGTTGCAACCAATGCAGATAAAAGTGCAATAATGATTGTATTGAATAAAATCATGATTAGTCTTTTATCTTCAAAAACGGCTTGATAATGTTCCAGTGTAAAGGATTCAAAATTTGTCATCGTCCCACCAGAGTTAAACGAATAATAAATCAAATAAAAAATCGGGGCATATAAAATAATGAAAACGAATGCTAAATAAATTTTTGCACCTTTATTAATTTTTTTCATTGCGCTTAGCCCCTTCCTTTTGACTTGTCAACAACATGATTATGAACATAAACAAAATTAAGAATACAGCAATCGTTGAGCCCATGCCCCAATTTTGTGTGACGAGAAATTGTTGTTCAATGGCTGTTCCAAGTGTAATGACTTTATTGCCCGCAATTAGCCTTGTAATCATAAAGAGAGAAAGGGCGGGAATAAAGACGACTTGAATGCCTGATTTGACACCGTTCATCGTCAAAGGAAAAATGACTTTTGTAAATGTTGTCCATTGTGTTGCGCCGAGATCACGCGCCGCATCGATGAGTGCTGGATTGAGTTTATCGAGCGCATTAAAAATCGGTAAAATCATGAAAGGAATAAAAATATAAACAGAAACGAATACGAAACTAAAATTCGTAAATAATAATTGTTGTTTCTCAAGTCCTGTTAACTCTAAAAAAGCATTAATGGGACCATATAAGCCTAATAAACCGATAAAAGCATATGTTTTTAATAATAAATTAATCCAAGAAGGAATAATAATTAAGAGTAACCATAATTGCTTATGCTTTGTTTTTGTTAAAAAATAGGCAGTCGGGTAAGAAATTAAAAGCGAAAAAAACGTAATTAAAAATGCATACCAAAATGAACTTAAAGTGAGTTTAAAGTATGTCGAAGTGAAAAAGTTAACGTAATTTCCTAATGTAAAATTCCCCGATAAATCAAAAAAAGAATAATAGACGATGAGTAAAATCGGTGCAATGACAAACAAGAGCAACCAACCGAAATACGGAATCGAATGGAGAGGGCGCAGTAATTTATGATTCATCGGCAGCGACCTCATAAGCCTCTAGTCTTGCATCAAATTCTTCTTCTGTTTCATTTAAACGCATAACGTGAATGTCTTCAGGTTCGAAATCAAGACCAATTTGGCTTCCAACATCCGCTTTTTTTGTAGAATGCACGAGCCACTCATTACCGTCCTTGTCATAAGTAGATAATTCATAATGAACACCGCGGAATAATTGTGTATCTACAGTCACATTCAATTTACCATGTCCCGCAGCTGTCAATACAAGATCTTCTGGGCGAATGACGATGTCGACTTTTTCATTTGGATTCAAACCTTGGTCAACACATTCAAATGTTTTACCTGTAAACTGGACGACATAATCTTCTAACATAACACCCGGAACGATATTCGATTCTCCGATAAAATCTGCAACGAAACGGTTAATCGGTTCGTCATAAATATCGATTGGTGAGCCAGATTGTTGAATTTCTCCGCCGTGCATCACGAATATTTCATCGGACATCGCTAGTGCTTCTTCTTGGTCATGTGTGACGAAAACAAAAGTTTTACCAAGTCTTTGTTGTAATTCTCTTAACTCATATTGCATTTCTGTACGTAATTTTAAATCAAGTGCTGAGAGTGGTTCGTCGAGTAAAATCACGTCTGGATCATTCACAATTGCCCGTGCAATCGCCACGCGTTGTCGTTGACCGCCAGACATTTCAGAAATTTCTCTGCTGCCATACCCTTCAAGATTGACGAATTTTAACGCTTCTTCCACACGGCGTTTCATTTCATCTTTCTTTACTTTTTTCAAGCGCAGTCCAAAAGCGATGTTTTCAAAGACATTTAAATGAGGGAATAATGCATAGTCTTGAAAGACCGTATTTACTTTTCGCTCATTTGCAGGTAGTTCATTAATTTTTTTATCATTAAAATAAATGGCGCCTTCCGTCGGTTCGATAAATCCAGCGATTAAACGTAAAATGGTCGTTTTACCGCAACCAGATGGTCCGAGTAATGTATAAAATTTTCCTCTTACCATTTCAAAAGAAACATCATTTAAAATGGTCGTTTCAGCATCATATTTTTTCGTCACACGCTCAAAGCGAATGATTGGTTTATTTTCCATTTCTTAGCCCCTTTATCAAGTTAAAGTTTCACTTCATCATTCAATAAGGGCTCTCTAGAATGTCTAAAACACTGACTTTCCGGATAGCCCCTACACGAAGAAGTTTCACTTTATTATACGAAAACTTTATGGAAAATCAAACTTAAATTTCTTGAAATCGAAATTATTTTCTAATCGAGAATAAAAGGAGTATAATTAAAAAATAGCGAATAAAAATTACTCAATAAGATGGTATAGGAGGCGATGAATTGGGTAAGAAAAAGATTTTTTATTTAGATCCAGATGAACGAAAATGGACAATGGAAGATTTAGGTTTAAGCTGGGGCACTTATCCTTCTAACGAGGTAAAACAAGAATCGGTTGATGGGCTTTATTTGATGAAAGATGGTATGTTTTTAAAATTGAATGAGCTTGAAAGTCGATGTCATGTATGCTTAGAGCCGCTTGCTTATCATGATGAATTTGATGCACAATTTTGTGCGGTTTGTGATGAGTGGCGTGAAGAAGCTTGTAGTGATCCGACTTGTGATTATTGTTTTACAAGACCTCAAAAACCATCTGATTATAAAGGCGAGATTTAATATTTGAATGAAATAAGATAAATAGAAGATTTTGAGAGGGGGATGTTCACGATGAAAAGAGAATTTGTTGTCATTGGACTCGGTCGATTTGGGGGAAGCATTGTATCTGAATTAATCGAATTAGATGCCGATGTCATGGCGGTCGATATTGACCCAGGATTGATTGAGGATTATGCGGATATTGCAACACAAGCAGTGGTCGCAGATTCAACGGATGAGACAGCGTTAAGATCCCTCGGTATCCATAACGTCGAGCATGTCATTGTTGCGATTGGAGAAAATATTCAAGCGAGTATTTTAACGACGCTAATTTTAAAAGAATTAGGCGTACCGAAACTGACGGTCAAAGCGCAAAATGATCATCATGAAAAAGTACTTAGGAAAGTCGGTGCGGATAAAGTTGTTCGCCCCGAACGAGATATGGGCATTCGAGTTGCGAATAATGTTGTGTCGAATAATATTATCGATTACTTAGAGTTATCGGAAGAACACTCAATTGCAGAACTTCATGTGAGCGGAAGAATTGCAGGACATACATTGATAGATTTAGATATTCGCGCACAATATGGCATTAACATTGTTGCAATTAAACGTAAAGGAACAATTCAAGTATCCCCACAAGCGGATGAAATGATAGAAAAAGACGATGTGTTAATCGTCATTGGTTCCGATTTAGATATTCATAACTTTGAAAAGAAGTTGTTCCACTAACAGGGAAGCTGTACGGAAGGTTTTAGGGCTTGACCTTCCGTACAGCTTCTCGGTGCTTATTGGGGCAGGGGATGCGTTCCGCTGCTTTTTTTGTATGTAATTTTAATGGGTGGGGGTTTTTGAATGTGGTTTTGGGGAGTTTGTCGTCGTGATTTATCTAAATCCGCCATAAAGTCTAGAAACCAAAAAAAGCGAGGCACAAGGAAAAAGTCTTTAGACTTTTTCTTTGCAGCCTCCCTCTGTTAGACCTCCAGAATGACTGGAAGAATCATTGGTTTACGCTCTGTTTTATCGAATAAATAAGGACCTAGTACATCGATTGCTTCTGTTTTTAAAGTAGAAGGTTGGATTGTTGACTTTGCCATCTTTTGGTGTAAATGTTTCGTTAGCATTTTTTGTGCTTCTTGAATCATTTCACCAGACTCACGCATATAAACGAAACCACGTGAAATGATATCTGGTCCGGATACGATGCGATTTTTCTTCTTGTCGATTGTTGCAACAACAATCACAAGCCCATCTTCTGAAAGCATTTTACGATCACGTAAAACGACATTTCCGATATCTCCAATACCGCTACCGTCAATATACACATCACCTGAAGGAATACGACCTGCTTTTCTTGCGCTATTTTCAGTTAATGCAAGAACGTCTCCGTTGCCTAAAACAAATGTATTTTCTTCTGGTACATCACAACTTACAGCTAGTTCCGTATGCATTTTCATCATGCGATATTCGCCGTGAATAGGCATGAAATACTTAGGTTTCATGAGTCGAAGCATGAGTTTTTGTTCTTCTTGAGAACCATGCCCAGACGTATGAATATTGTCTAAAGATCCGTGTAAAACTTCAGCACCTGCGCGGAACAAAGCGTTAATTGTTTTATTAATGCTTAATGTGTTTCCTGGAATTGGTGAAGATGAGAAAATCACTGTATCACCAGGATGGATTTGAACTTGACGATGTGTCCCGTTCGCAATACGCGAAAGAGCTGCCATCGGTTCACCTTGACTTCCTGTACAAAGAATCATGACCTCACTTGCTTGTAAACTATTTAAAGCGCGTGTATCGACAAATAATTCTTGAGGCGCATCGATGTAGCCAAGTTCTCGACCAATTCGAATCGCATTATCCATACTGCGTCCGAAAACGGCGATTTTACGATTATGCGTTTTCGCTGCGTCAATTACTTGTTGCAGTCGGTGAATATTAGACGCAAATGTTGCGAAAATAATTCGTCCATCTACTTTTCTGAAAATCTCATTTAAACTATCGCCAACTTTACGTTCTGAAAGCGTGAAATTCGGGACTTCAGCATTCGTACTATCTGATAATAAACAAAGTACACCTTCGCCACCAATTTTCGCCATTTTCGTTAAGTTAGCAGGTTCACCAACCGGTGTGAAGTCGAATTTGAAGTCACCTGTATGCACGATATTTCCAGAAGGTGTTTTAACAACGACACCGAAAGCATCTGGAATACTATGTGCTGTTTTATAAAACGTAACAGATGTTTTTCTAAATTTAATGACATCATCTTCATCAATTGGAATCATTTTCGTTGAACGTAATAGACCATGTTCTTCCAATTTATTGCGCAGTAATCCAAGCGCAAGTTTCCCACCATAAACAGGGATATTCACTTTGCGAAGTAAGTAAGGAATTCCGCCGATATGATCTTCATGACCATGGGTGATGAAAAGTCCTTTAATCTTATCTTCATTTCTTTCTAAATAAGAATAATCAGGAATGACATAATCGATTCCTAATAAATCATCTTCTGGAAATTTAATACCCGCGTCAATTAAAATGATTTCATCTTGAAATTGAACTGCATACGTATTTTTTCCGATTTCGCCTAGTCCGCCTAGAGCGAAAACGCCAGTTTCATTGTTTTTGATAACATTCATGTTTTAAACCTGCACAAGCTCGAAATGTTCAGAAGCTTGTTCATGTTCAAGATGTTTGCCCTCTAATAATTGGATGTATTCGATATTCAAATTACGCCCTTTTAAAAATTGGCGAACAGCTCGCTCAGATTCTGCTTCAATGAACATGCTTTTTGTATTTTCGCGGACTGGTACTTCTAGCACGTTTTCTTGGTAATAAACTTTGTAAATCATTTTATGCTCTCCTTTTTTTACGTTCATTTTTAATCATGCTCCATTCATTATATATTATCATGTCATATCGGTAAAATAAAGAAAAGCCGACCAAATATTATGGCCGGCTGAGAAAGTCATGCAATTTTCTTTTTTCCGAGGATGCCATTCAGTCGTTTCAACACTTTGCGTTTGAGACGTTTATACATGGCCTATCCCTCCTTAAGAAAATTATACCGTATTCAGACTCTTTTGTCAAGTTGGTGGTTCGCGCGGTTATGCTCTTTCAAAAGGAACTGCATCCGGAATTGCTTGGAATGGACTGTCTTTTGAAATATGGTCGAAAAACATGATGCCATTTAAATGATCTAATTCATGTTGGAATGCGATTGCTGGAAGTCCTTTTAAACGTTTTTTAAATTCATTGCCATCTAAATCATAGGCTTTTACAGTAATGCGCGCGTAGCGTGGGACATATCCTTCAATATTTCGGTCGACAGATAGACAACCTTCGCCTGAAGTTAAATAAGTTTTTTCCACAGAATGACTGACGATTTTAGGGTTAACTGCGATAAAACTAATTGTTTTTCCGTTATCTTCTGGAATGTGTAGCGCAAACATTTGAACAGAAGCATTGACCTGTGGTGCAGCTAATCCGATTCCAGGACGTAAACTATATTTTTCGGCAAGATCGGGTTCTTGGCTATTTTTAACATACTCCAGTAAATCTTCGCCTAATTTTCGCTCTTCATTTGAAAGTGGAAATGAGACTGGTTCTGCTTTTTTTCGTAGCGCTGGATGACCTTCGCGCACAATATCTTTCATTAAAATCATTGTGAAACATCCTTTCAATCTTCATATGTAGTATAAGTATAATCAAAGGTAGCATACGGTGAAAGGATTTTCTCTTCGGCTTGAACGGATTTTCAATAACAATTATAATTCGAGGTAATTGGAGGGGCTTGTATGAGAAAAAAATTATTGGCAATTGCAGCGCTTAGTATAGCACTACTTACGGGTTGTTCAGACAATCAAACAATTGAAGATAAAGTCATTTCGGTACTTGGAGAAATGGCAGAGATTGAAAAGGATTTTGAAACGTTTCAAGGTGAATTAACGGAAATTGAGCAAACTGAACAACAAATCTTTTTGGAAACGATGACACTCACGCAAAATCAAACAACTAAAATTAAAGAAAATGTTGAGAAATTAACAGAAACATTAGAAGAACGTGTACTCAAAATAGATGCAGAAGCAGAGACGATGCAAAAAGCCAATGCATTGGTTGCAGATTTAAGTAAATTAGAAGAGGCAACGGAGTTTGAAAAGGAAGCCGTTGAAAAAGTGAAAGAAGCCACGAACCATCGTTATCAACTACATCATGTTTTTGTAGAAAACTATGCGCAATTTACAAATCTTCAACGTATATTATATGAAATGATTGTAGAAGTACCGATAGATGCAGCGAAATTGGATGAACAAGTCGAAGCGGTAAACAAGCAAAATCAATTAGTGATCCAGGCGGTAAAAGATTTTAATGAAGCGACGATTGTGTTAAATGAAACGAGAGATGAAGTGTTTACACAATTAAAAAAGGAATAATGGGAATAAAATTAAGGAAAACGGGTACGTTATTAAAGGCGTGCTCGTTTTTATTTTTCAACATTAATTTACTAAAATATGATTGTAGTATATTTACTAGAATGATTAAATTCTATTATAATACAGAGTGGTTATTGTGGTAGTACAGTTTTGGGGGTTAGATAAATTCAAAGCTTTTTAAAGGAGGAGTAGAACTTATGAGAACGCAACGTTTGACCTTTATAAGTTAGTTCAGTATACTTAGAAATGAATGGATTGTACTAATCATTACGAGAGTGATTCATAATACAGTTATAAAGGAGAGTTGCCGAATATGGCTGCAAAAAACAACAAGCAGTTCGATCCAGTGGAAACGCTTCAAGCGATCGAAGAGAAGTTTGAAATGGTTCAAATTTTGAATGAAGACGGCGAAATTGTAAATAAAGACTTGGATCCAAAAATGACGGACGAAGAATTAGTAGAGTTAATGACACGTATGGTTTATACACGTGTATTAGACCAACGTTCGATTTCATTAAACCGTCAAGGGCGTTTAGGTTTCTACGCACCGACAGCGGGACAAGAAGCATCACAAATTGCTTCACACTTCGCATTAGAGAAAGAAGACTTTATTTTACCGGGTTACCGTGATGTACCTCAAATGATTTGGCATGGTCTTCCGTTGTCAATGGCATTTTTATGGTCACGCGGACACTTCCACGGAAGCAATATTCCAGAAGGTGTGAACGTATTCCCACCACAAATTATTATCGGTGCACAGTACATTCAAGCGGTAGGAATCGCACTTGGATACCAAAAACGCGGAACAAAAGCTGTTGCAATGACATATACAGGTGACGGTGGTACTTCACAAGGTGACTTCTATGAAGGAATTAACTTTGCGGGTGCTTACAACTCACCGGCGATTTTCGTGATTCAAAACAACCAATACGCAATTTCAACACCACGTAACGTGCAAACAGCTGCAAAAACATTAGCACAAAAAGGTGTTTCAGCGGGTATTCCAAGTATTTTAGTAGACGGAATGGACCCATTAGCAGTTTACGCGGCAACAAAAGATGCTCGTGAACGTGCAATCAACGGCGGTGGACCAACGTTAATTGAAACATTCTGTTACCGTTACGGACCACATACGATGGCTGGGGATGACCCAACACGTTACCGTACTTCTGAAACAGATAGCGAATGGGAAAAACGCGATCCGTTAATTCGTTTCCGTAAATACCTAGAAGCAAAAGGCATTTGGACAGAAGCAAAAGAAGAAGAAATTATTGAAAAAGCAACAGAAGATATTAAACAAGCAATTAAAGATGCAGACGCGGCTCCACGTCAAAAAGTGAGCGATTTCATTAACATTATGTACAAAGGCGACCTTCCATATAATTTGAAGGAACAGCTTGAAGTTTATACAGAGAAGGAGTCGAAGTAACCGATGGCACAAATGACGATGATTCAAGCAATTAACGATGCGATGAAAACTGAGTTAAAAAATGATGAAAACGTTCTAGTCTTCGGTGAAGACGTTGGAAATAACGGCGGTGTCTTCAGAGCGACAGAAGGTTTACAAAAAGAATTCGGTGAAGACCGTGTATTCGATACACCATTAGCGGAGTCTGGAATTGGTGGACTGGCAATCGGTTTATCTTTAACAGGTTACCGTTCAGTAATGGAAATCCAATTCTTTGGATTCGTTTATGAAGTAATGGACTCAATTAGTGGTCAATTAGCACGTATGCGTTTCAGAAGTGGTGGACGTTTTAACGCACCTGTAACGATTCGTTCACCATTCGGTGGCGGCGTTGCTACACCAGAAATGCACGCAGACAGCTTAGAAGGTTTAATGGCAGCACAACCTGGTTTAACAGTTGTTGTTCCATCAACACCATATGATGCAAAAGGTCTTTTAATCTCGGCAATTCGTGATGAAAATCCTGTTGTATATTTAGAGCATATGAAATTATACCGTTCATTCAGAGAAGAAGTTCCTGAAGAAGCATACACAATTCCATTAGGAAAAGCGGATGTGAAACGTGAAGGAACAGATCTTTCAATCTTTACGTACGGTGCAATGGTTCACGAAAGCTTAAAAGCTGCTGAAGCATTGGAAAAAGAAGGGCATTCTGTAGAAGTTGTTGACTTGCGTACAGTTCACCCACTTGATATTGAAACGATTATTGCGTCTGTTGAAAAAACAAACCGTGCAATTGTTGTTCAAGAAGCACAAAAGCAAGCGGGAATTGCAGCGAACGTTGTAACAGAAATTACAGAGCGCGCGATTTTAAGCCTAGAAGCACCAGTACTTCGTGTAACTGCACCAGATACAATTTATCCATATGCACAAGGTGAGAATGCTTGGTTACCAAATGCAAATGATATTCAAGAAACAGCGAAAAAAGTATTAACGTTCTAATTTTAGGTGAAAATAACTTAGATGTAGAATCGTTTTAATTTAAATAGTTAAACGTCTAATTGGTTTAAATGAAGGCTTCGGCGGATATAAGAAAAGTCTAGCGTAGAATTTTATTCTCATGACGCCGAAGTATTTTCAAATGAGCCGATAGAAAAAACAGGAGGGTGAATCACGTGGCATATGTATTCCGTTTGCCGGATATCGGAGAAGGTATCCATGAAGGTGAAGTAGTAAAGTGGCTTGTAGAAGAAGGCCAAAAAATTGAAGAAGATGACGTGCTTTGTGAAATTCAAAATGATAAAGCGGTTGTTGAAATTCCATCACCAGTTGCAGGAACAGTTGAGAAGCTACTTGTAGCAGAAGGAACTGTATCTGTTGTCGGCGATCCATTAATCCAAATCGATGCGCCAGGCTATGAAGATATGTACGAAGAAGCACCACAAGCTGAAGAAACAGCAGAAGTTGCGCAAGACGCAGCACCGGCACAAGCAGCAACACAAGGTTCATATGTATTCCGTCTACCAGATATTGGAGAAGGAATTCACGAAGGTGAAGTTGTGAAATGGCTTGTAGAAGAAGGTCAGAAAATCGCTGAAGACGATGTACTTTGCGAAATTCAAAACGATAAAGCAGTCGTTGAAATTCCATCACCAGTTGCAGGAACAGTTGAGAAGCTACTTGTAGCGGAAGGAACTGTATCTGTAGTAGGTGACCCGTTAATTCAAATCGATGCACCAGGTTATGAGCATCTATATGAAGCAGGTACTGCTGAAACTGAATCACAAGTTCAAGCAACTGCTGAAGCAGGTCAAGCGATCAATAAAGAAACAGCGAAAAAAGATACAGAAGTAGACGTAAATCGTCGTATTATTGCGATGCCTTCAGTTCGTAAGTTTGCACGCGAAAATGATGTAGATATCCGTCAAGTTGCAGGTTCTGGAAAAAATGGACGTGTATTAAAAGAAGATATCGAAACATTTATGAGTGGCGGTCAAGCAACTGCTGAAGCACCAGCACAACAGTCGGCAGAAAAAGCTGCACCAGCACAATCAACAGCTAAACAAACGGCTTCAAAACAACCAGTATCGCTTGAAGGAGACTTCCCGGAAACACGTGAGAAAATCTCTAGCATTCGAAAAGTTATTGCAAAAGCGATGGTAAACTCGAAACATACGGCGCCACATGTTACATTATTAGATGAGGTAGATGTTACTGAACTTGTTGCACACCGTAAGAAGTTCAAAGACATTGCGGCAGAGCAAGATATTAAGCTTACGTACTTACCATATATTGTTAAGGCACTTGTAAGCACTTTGCGTAAATTCCCAGCGCTGAATACATCTTATGATGATGCAACTGAGGAAGTTATTCAAAAACATTATTTCAACATCGGAATCGCAGCAGATACGGACCGCGGACTTCTCGTACCTGTCGTAAAACATGCTGATCGTAAATCGATCTTCGCGATTTCATCGGAAATTAGCGAACTTGCAGTGAAGGCTCGTGATGGTAAGTTGTCAGTAGCTGAAATGAGTGGTGCATCATGCTCAATTACAAATATCGGTTCTGCTGGTGGACAATGGTTTACACCAATTATTAACCACCCAGAAGTTGCAATTTTAGGTGTCGGCCGTATCGCTGAAAAACCAATTGTAAAAGATGGAGAAATTGTTGCAGCACCAATGCTTGCATTATCACTTGTTTTCGACCACAGAATGTTAGATGGTGCTACAGCACAACACGCACTGAACCACATTAAGAGATTGCTAAGTAATCCAGAACTTTTATTAATGGAGGCGTAAGAAAATGGTTGTAGGAGATTTTCCAATTGAAGTTGACACACTCGTAATCGGATCGGGTCCTGGAGGTTATGTTGCAGCAATTCGCGCAGCACAACTTGGACAAAAAGTAACAATTGTTGAGAAGGGGGACTTAGGTGGCGTTTGTCTAAACGTTGGCTGTATCCCTTCTAAAGCTTTAATTTCTGTAGGTCAGCGTTTTGTAAATGCACAAGAATCTGACGCAATGGGAATTACAGCAACTGATGTGAAATTAGACTTCTCTAAAGCACAAGAATTTAAAAATAGTGTTGTAACACGTCTAACAGGCGGTGTTGCTGGTTTACTGAAAGGTAATAAAGTAGACGTTGTAAACGGAGAAGCTTTCTTCGTTGACGACAACACTGTACGTGTAATGGATGAAAACTCTGCACAAACATACAAGTTCAAAAACGCAATCGTTGCAACAGGTTCACGTCCAGTAGAAATTCCAAGCTTCAAATTTTCTAAACGTGTCCTAAGTTCAACAAGCGCTTTAAGCTTAGAAGAAGTTCCAGGTAAATTAGTTGTAATTGGTGGCGGATATATCGGTACGGAGCTTGGTTCGGCATATGCAAACCTTGGCGCTGAAGTAACGATTATTGAAGGTGCGAATGACATTCTTGCTGGATTCGAAAAGCAAATGACGCAAATCGTTAAAAAAGGTTTAAAGAAAAAAGGCGTTACAATCGTAACAAAAGCATCTGCTAAAGGTGTTGAAGAAACTGACACTGGCGTTAAAGTTACATATGAAGCAAAAGGTGAAGAAGTTGTAGTTGAAGCTGATTATGTACTTGTAACAGTTGGTCGTCGTCCAAACACTGATGAGCTTGGTTTAGAGCAAGCAGGTGTGAAAATGAGCGAACGTGGTCTTGTTGAAGTTGACAAGCAATGCCGTACGAATGTTTCTTCAATCTATGCGATTGGTGATATCGTAGCGGGTCCACAACTTGCACATAAAGCATCTTATGAAGCGAAAATTGCTGCAGAAGCGATTTCAGGTCAAAAATCTGAAGTTGATTACTTAGCAATTCCAGCAGTATGCTTCACAGATCCTGAACTTGCAACAGTTGGTCTAAATGAACAACAAGCAAAAGACGAAGGTTATGAAGTATCAGCAGGTCGTTTCCCATATGCGGCAAATGGACGTGCAATTGCACTTGATAAAACAGATGGTTTCGTAAAACTTGTTGCGCGCAAAGAAGACGGTCTTCTTTTAGGTGCACAAATCGTAGGTGAAAATGCTTCAGATATGATTTCTGAACTAGGTCTAGCAATTGAAGCAGGTATGACACTTGAAGATATCGCAATGACAATTCACGCTCACCCAACATTAGGTGAAATTACGATGGAAGCAGCGGAAGTTGTTTTAGGTAAGCCAATCCATATGATGTAAGTGGGAAACTGCCCCCTAAAAGCCTAAGTTCGGGCTTTTAGGGGGCGTTTCGCGTTTTTGAGTGCATTGCGCTCATGCGATTCTTAGCTTGTTTCGTGTTTCGTTTCCTATTTGCTTCGTTTCACTGATGCCGTTTTCAGTTTAAGATGTGTTTTATGGCGTTTGGTTTGTTTGGGGATAGTGAGAAACTCCAATGCCAGCCGTAGTCATAATTCGCTGAAGACCGTGAAAGGAAGCCTGATATGAGTAAAATGTTTGTGGGGGATAAAAAATCTAAGAAGCCATTAATCTTCGTTCCAATCGGATTAATTAGAAGGGGATGGAATAAAATAGGACTTTTCAACTGAAAGATAAGCGTAAAGTAACTATGCATTCTTTATTTGATTCGATTAAAGTGGGCAGAAATTATTGTTACGACAGTAGAGGAATTCAATTTATGGTTGAGTTAGAAGGACTTCAAAGCTTTTAATTTAACAGCTCTCTTTGGAAACCACTCGATTTTTAGTGGTTTACTTTATATCTGTAAGTATTCATTGGATCACCTATTACAATATAAAAGAAAAGATTCGTTGATTGTAGTGTAGGGCGGCGACTCGGGTGGGATGAAGTGCGTCAGGTAAGACCCTGGACGGAGCGCAGCGAAGGAAGCGGCTTACCGCGCCCCCCACCGAACGCGTCCGCCCGAAACGGAAATCAACTTGCCTTAGAATTCACTATAAAAAGAAAAACAAAAGCTATATTTAGAAAAGAATTACCTTTTCAAAATTAATTCTCACAAAAACTTGACTCGAGTCGGAAGTCAGTGACTAGCACGGGGAGAAAAGGAATATGCTACAATTCAAATGGTGGAAGTATAAAGTGGATGGTAGGGGGAATACATAGTGAAATGGCAGACTAGGGTAACCGAAATATTTGGCATTCAATACCCGATTATTCAAGGAGGACTTGCGCATTTAGCGTATGCGGATCTTTGTGCTGCAGTCTCAAATGCAGGAGGACTTGGACAAATTACCGCGATGAGTTTGGAGTCGCCGGAAGCGCTTCGTGAAGAGATTCGAAAAGTAAAACAAATGACGGATCGTCCATTTGGTGTGAATTTTGCAATCGGCCAACGGGGTCGCCCTTATGCACATATGGTAGAAGCTGCGTTAGAAGAAGGCGTTAAAATTATGTCCATTACAGGTGGAAATCCAACACCTTTCTTTGAACAATTAAAAGGAAAAAATGTGAAAGTACTCGTCCTTGTTGCTGCGAAACGTCAAGCGCAAAAAGCGGAAGAACTTGGCGCAGCTGCTGTGATGGTTGTTGGACAAGAAGGCGGCGGTCATTTAGGTCGTGATGATATTGGGACGATGGTCTTAACGCCGCAAGTGGTAGATGCAGTGTCGATTCCTGTTATTGCTTCAGGAGGCATTGGTGATGGTCGTGGTTGGATGGCTGCGCATGCATTAGGTGCTGAAGGAATTGAAATGGGGACACGCTTCATCGCAACGAAAGAATGTGTACATGCTTCAGAAGCGTATCTTAACGCATTATTATCGAGCGATGAAACGAATACAACAGTGATTAAACGTTCGCTAGGTGCACCAGCACGAGCGCTAGTGAATCCATTGACGGAGAAAATCTTGCAAATGGAAAGTGAAGCTGCTGATTATGAAGTGTTAAAAGATTATATTAGTGGTGAGGCGAATCGTAAATTTATTTATGATGGCGATTCGGAAAATGGTTTTGGTTGGGCTGGGCAAGTGACAGGTTTAATTGACGATGTACCGTCAGTTGCGGAACTATTTGAACGTATGGTAAAAGAAGCGGAAAGTATTCGTAAAAACTGGAAATTTGAATCATAATGAGGTGAATGATAATGGATTATAATTATCCGTTACGAATGGATTGGTCAACAGATGAAATGATTGCTGTGACGGAATTTTATACAGTCATTGAAAAAGCGTATGAAGAAGGGGTTAAGCGAAATGATGTCTTAATCGCTTATGAAAAATTTAAAAAAATAGTTCCTTCGAAAGCAGAAGAAAAGACATTGTTTAGAGAATTTGAGCAAGCGAGTGGTTATAAAAGCTATCCGATTGTAAAAGCGGCAAGCTCAGGTGAAGAAATTATTCAAGGGAAATAATGAATGGGCATTGTTTAGAGAGTCGAATCATAGACTTTTTAGACAATGCCCATTTTTTTGCAGAAAAGGCTTAAACTTTATATTTTTCCGACGATAATATCGTAAATAGGCAGGAGTTGATCCATTGTTTCTTCAGTAAAGTCTAGAAATTCTTGTGCTGTCATTTGAATGGCTTTTTCTTTTGTTAAATGGCGACCCACAAGAAATTCCGCTTTTTTAACATTTTGTAGTCGAGTAAGTAGTTTTTCAACGCCGACTTGTCCGATTTCGCCGATGTCAAATGCTTCGGGCTTCATATGATCTCCTGACACTTTGAATGAAGAAGGTAGGGATATAAGTTGCTCGATATTTTGCTCAAGTCTTTCGGAAATTGCAACTTTATCTGGGTTTTCATAAATAACTGCAATAATGATGAATAAATGTGTCTCCCAAAGTCCAATCTGAAAGTGAGGAAGCGCTTTATATCCTCTTTTAGAGGGTGCCATTGCCACCCAACTATCTGTTGGAGGATTTACTGTTCTGCGCGCATGCTTGGCGACATGAGGAAAGAACTCATCTGTGCCATGTGCGGATAGTTTATCGGAAAAAGTTCTACCGAGTTGTGTGAATTTAGGTTGGACGAGCGTTTGAAGTGCCGTCATTCGATGCTCAAGTCCTTCGATGGTAAATAAGTCGAAGTCTTCAGCTGACCAAAAACGTTGATTTGCATCCATTTGTCAAAACTCCTTTATGATAATTGTACGTTTATCATAACAGATATTTGGGAATGATATGTTTAAGGGGCATAAAGACTAGAAACTTTACTTTGAGCTGCATATGATAATTACAAAAGACGGAATAATAAGTTTATTAATTAAAAAGGGGTGGTTGATGATGAAACAAGTCGTTCATGTGATAAGAAAAGCTGATGTTGAAAAAGAATATGTAAAAGTTTTACGATTAGAACTTGATTATGAATTGGCGACTTTATTCGATGCGATGCAAGAAAATAATGAGAAAGAAGAACAAAAAAGTAAGAAAAGGCTAGCTGAAATTCATCGCGAGTTAGAAACGTTAAATGGATTCGCTTAATGGCGTTCTAGAAGAAAAAAGGCATTCGGTTACATAATCTCAAATTGAGAATTGTGTAAATGAATGTCTTTTTTGTTATACTAAAAGAAGGTTGTTAGGGAAGGGATGGGATTTTGTTGGATTGGGATAAAATAGATCGTTTTACAAAATCTTTAATAAAAGAAGCAGGGCATAAAATTAGAAATTCATTTTTTGAACGTATTCAAATTGAGTCTAAATCAAATGTCAATGATTTGGTGACGAATATCGATCAAGAAATCGAACAGTTTTTTATACAAAATATCCAATTTGCTTTTCCAGACCATCGTGTATTAGGAGAAGAAGGTTACGGGGATCAAGTGACAACATTAAACGGGGTTGTTTGGATTATTGATCCAATTGACGGGACGATGAATTTTGTACATCAGAAACGAAATTTTGCAATTTCCATCGGCGTTTATGAAGATGGGGTAGGTATGCTCGGTTATATTTATGATGTTGTAAGGGATGAGCTCTATGCTGCCAAAAATGGTGCGGGTGCTTATTTAAATGATGAAAGGCTACCGCGGTTAAGTGATGGAAGTATTGAAGAAGCGGTAATCGGTGTAAATGCGAGATGGTTTAATGCAAAACGTTATGTGAATGGTGGAAAGTTACTCAATCTTGTTGCGGATTGCCGTGGGACACGCTCTTATGGATCAGCGGCGCTTGAAATTGCTTATGTAGCTTCTGGGAAGTTAGATGCTTATATTTCTGGGCGATTATCTCCTTGGGATGTTGCAGGTGGCGTCGTCATTGCACAAGAAGTTGGGGCAATCACAACGAATTTCAAAGGGACAACATTAAATTTTGTTCAACCTGATTCATTAATCGTGTCACGACCGTCTTTACATGCATTCATCTTACAAAATTATATTGAAGTCAATGCGTAAAAAAATGCCGGGGGACAGTGAAGACGTCGCCCGGTAAATAGTAATGGCTTTATGTAACTTGTTATAATGTACCTGCTTCGCGCATACTTTTTTTCGTTTTAAAACCGTATCCCATAATTAAAACAAGTGCAACGATTGAAAAAAGAATGCCGAAAATGCTACTACGCGCAACGAAAACACCGATTGAGCACATCGCTAAAACGGCTCCGATTGAATAGAGAACGAAAATCCATTTAATGTCTTTCAATTTTTAAAACCTCCGTCTATTCTAAAAAATGTTATATTATCAATTCTTATGCTATAATAACACAGTTACACATACTTAAAAAGATTAATGGAGTGAAATCATGACTATAGAACGTGCTAATTTAAGAAATATCGCGATTATTGCCCACGTTGACCATGGGAAAACAACGCTTGTTGACCAATTATTAAAGCAATCAGGGATTTTCCGTTCGAATGAACAAGTAGATGACCGTGCAATGGACTCTGATGATATCGAACGTGAGCGTGGCATTACGATTTTAGCTAAAAATACTGCCATCGAATACAAAGATACAAAAATCAATATTTTAGATACTCCAGGTCACGCTGACTTTGGTGGAGAAGTGGAAAGAATCTTGAAAATGGTTGACGGGGTTATTTTAGTCGTCGATTCATATGAAGGATGTATGCCACAAACACGTTTCGTTTTAAAGAAAGCTTTAGAACAAAATTTAAAACCAATCGTTGTTGTTAATAAAATTGACCGTGAATTTGCAAGACCTGAAGAAGTAGTGGATGAAGTACTTGAGTTATTTATCGAACTTGATGCGAATGATGAACAATTGGAATTCCCGGTTATTTACGCGTCAGGCTTTAATGGAACTGCAAGTTTATCACCAAATCCAGCTGATCAAGAAGAAACTTTAGAAGTATTATACGATGCGATTTTAGATCATATTCCAGCACCTGTGAATAATCGTGAAGAGCCACTTCAATTCCAAGTTTCTTTACTGGATTATAATGATTACGTTGGCCGTATTGGAATTGGACGTGTCTTCCGTGGAACAATTAAAGTCGGCCAACAAGTTTCTGTCATTAAACAAGACGGAACAACGAAAAACTTCCGTATTACAAAATTATCAGGTTTCCTTGGATTAAAACGAGTGGATATTGAAGAAGCATATGCAGGGGATTTAGTTGCAGTTTCTGGAATCGAAGGCATCGATGTCGGTGACACGATTTGTCCAATCGAACATCCTGAAGCACTTCCAGCTCTTCATATTGACGAGCCGACATTACAAATGACATTTTTAGTAAATAACAGTCCATTTGCAGGTCGCGAAGGAAAATGGGTAACAGCAAGAAAAATTGAAGAACGTTTACACCAACAATTACAAACGGACGTTTCTTTACGCGTAGAGCAATCGGGCGCAGATTCATGGATTGTTTCTGGACGTGGAGAACTTCATTTATCAATTTTAATTGAAAATATGAGACGTGAAGGTTTTGAGTTACAAGTGTCAAAACCAGAAGTAATCGTGCGTGAAATTGATGGACAAAAATGTGAGCCAGTTGAACGCGTTCAAGTTGAAGTACCAGATGAGCATACAGGTGCAGTCATTGAGTCACTTGGTCAGCGAAAAGGTGAAATGCTCGATATGGTGAATAACGGAACGGGAACAGTTCGTTTAGTATTCCACGTACCAGCTCGTGGATTAATCGGTTATTCAACAGAATTTTTAACATTGACAAGAGGGTATGGAATTTTAAACCATACATTCGATACGTATCAGCCGATTGCTACAGGCAATGTAGGTGGACGTAAGCACGGTGTGTTAATTTCGATGGAAAATGGAAAAGCGACACCATACGGTATTTTACATGTAGAAGAACGTGGTACGGTATTTGTTGAGCCTGGAACTGAAGTTTACGAAGGAATGATTGTCGGGGAAAATAGCCGTGACAATGATTTAACAGTTAACTTAACGAAAGCGAAACAAATGACGAATATTCGTTCAGCAACGAAAGATCAAACAGTCACAATTAAAAAACCTAAAATCATGACGTTAGAAGAATCACTCGAATATTTAAATGACGATGAGTATTGTGAAGTAACGCCTGAGTCGATTCGTTTACGTAAGAAAATTTTAGGTAAGAGTGAACGTGATCGCGTGACAAAACGTGCGAAGAAGAATGAACAATAATAGGTAATGCGCTGAAAGGAATGTGTTAAATGAATCCCCAGGAAACTGAATTTGTGTTTGGGCGAATGTCGGGTATTTCAAGGTTCATTTATGAACAGTTAGGAACAGTAGCGGGAAACGGTGAGATGAACTATACACTGGCGGGATATGTGCTTTTTGCGGTCGTTTTTCTAATGTCAGCATTGGTCTATAAATTAGGATTTGCGAAACAGCTAAAGTTCTATCAAAGCTTAATTATTTACTTGTTTTTATTTTTAGGTTGTCTGATTTTAACATTTCTCGCATTTTTCTTACCAATTGTAGAAGGGTTAATCGTTGCGGCATTAATTTTAATTGTGTATCGCGTACGACGTATTAACGAGCCCAAAGGTGAGAAAGACTCTGTTGCTTAGTTTTCATGAAGCGAAAAATATAAAAAGGGTGTCCGAAAAGTCTGGTTGGTAGACTTTGGGACGCCCTTTTTTGTATACGCGTTTAGTTTGTATGCCAGAAAGCGCATCTGCCTAGTGAATCGCCAAAAGCTGGGTAACACATACCCGTCACGCACACAAAAACGCAAAGCGCCCCTAAAAGCATGAGTTAGGCTTTTAGGAGCAGCTTTTTAAAATTTTTTTTCTACAGGGTGTGAGCTTCGGTGAAAAACAAAGTTTCCCGTTGCGACGCGTGCAATTGTTTTTTCCTCGATTCTTGAGCGACAAGCTTGGCACATGAAAGTGTGAATCGGGCGATTGCGTAATTTTTTTGCTAGGGGCTCCCCATCTGCAATTTGTTCGATTCCATCGCATATAACGCATTTGACACGCATAAAAACCCCTCCTAACTAATTTTTATAGCAATAATATTCTTCATCGGTTGTTCGATATTTGACCCATCTTTTAAAAGAATATGAACGGGACCATCTTCACGAATCGGTTTGCCATCCATGCTATATTTTAAAATGAATTCATCGAGCTGTGCAAGCGGATAAGAAAAAGTTTCTCCGCTTTCCGCTTCAAATATAATCGTTGAAGCATCAGCTTCTGGCACGGCATTTTTTAGGAAATGGTGTAAGTAAATCCCGTAATTCCCCGTAATTTCTTTTGTAGCTTCAAAAGCTTGCTCGGTTTTTAAAGTGGGTGGGAAAGTTGCGCCTTCCATAATTTCGCGCGACCAATGTTTACCGATATTTTTTTTATACTCTTCAAGTTCATCTTTTTCAATATAATCTTTTGTGAAAAAAGTATCTAAATCAATGCGTCGATCGTCAAATATCCATATACTTGGATCCAATGTAATTGCGTGTTGAACTTTACCTTTAATTTGAATAACTGTTTGCAATGTCTTATCCCCCTACATAAATAACGAACTATTGTTAGTATACCTTTTTTCTGTCAATTAAGAAACTGCGAAAACTCATTCACACGATCAAAAAGGTATGAGTAAAATGTTTGTGGGGGATAAAAAAATCTAAGAAGCCATTAATCTCCGTTCCAATCGGACGCTTTCGGCGGGCAGGGCTTCAGCCGCTTCCCTCGCTACGCTCAGTCCAGGGTCTTCAGCTCGCGCTGTTCCCGCCCGAGTCGCCGATTTCCACTCCGATTAATTAGAAGGTACATAGAATAAATTGGGTTTTTATATGAAAAAATGGCTTTCTTCCTGAATAGTGAAGTTTGCACACAAACACTATAAAAGAAAACCCACATGAATTAAAATAATATGAATTAATCAATCCTTAAAAGAGTTAAGTACAATACTTGCGGAGAGCCATAATAAAATATGTTTTTAACTGAAAGATAAGCGTAAAATCACTATGGATTATTTATTTGATTCGATTGAAGTGAATAAAAATGATTATTACAAAAGAAAAAGTAAGAAGTATATCAACTTACTAGATCAATATTTTTATTATTTATTGGATCAGCTATTACGATTCTTCATAAAAGAAAAGATTTGTTGATTGTAGTGCAGAGCGGCGACTCGGGTGGGGTGAAGCGGGAACTGTTGAGACCCCGCAGTGGAGCGAAGTGACCGAGGAGGCTCAACGACCGCCCCACCGAAAGCGTCCGCTCGGAACGGAAATCAACTTGCCTTGCAATTTACTATAAAAAGATAGAAGCTATATTTAGAAATACTCCCTTTCAAAATTAATTCCCACAAAAACTTGGCTCAATCATCAAAAAGGTATTACTTGCATTTTTCTGAAGTGAAAGATACAATTTAAGAATAGTCACTGAAGAAATAATAGCTTGATGGGGGCGTCCTCATGGATATTGAAACACAAGAAACATATCAAGAAAAAGCCATAAAACAATTGCAAAAAGATGCGGATAAAATTGCGCAGCTGATTAAAGTGCAGATGGATCACTTGACGATGCCTCAATGTCCTTTATACGAAGAAGTGTTAGACACTCAAATGTTTGGACTGGCACGAGAGATTGATTTTGCGGTGAAGTTGGAACTGATTGATCGAAAGCAAGGAAATGAAATTCTTTCCTCGCTTGAAAAAGAAATGACAGTCCTACACGATTTATATACGAAAGAATAAGCAGAAGACTCAAACTCTACTACATGGTTTGAGTTTTTTGTTTAACCAGCCGGAATAATGAACAATCAAATTCATTTGCTTTAAAGGGAAATCCATTTACCTTTAATCATTATTTCGGTATTATTTTAAGTGTAAGCAATTTCAATAGCCAATTTGAAGATGCAAAGCATGTAAACTAGCAAATGATAAACAATTTTAAAGGTGAAAAGAATGAGAAAAAGAGGTTTGCTTTATGGGTAATTATGTTAAACAATTTTTTAGAAATTTTGATTTTCCACTCTTTTTCGTGTACTTAAGTTTGTGTTTATTCGGACTCGTCATGATTTACAGTTCAAGCCTTGTCTGGGCAGTTGGAAAAGGATGGGAACCTAATTATTTTTTCAAAAAACAAGTGACGAATCTGGCAATTGCATTCCCGGTCTTTTTTATGGCAGCTTTTTTTCCTTACAAAAATTATAAACGAAAAAAGCTAATGATTGCTTCTGTGATCGGTATGCTTGTTTTACTGATTTCTGTACACTTCTTTGGCTATGGAAAAGAGCAAGTAGGTGCGCAAAGGTATATGAATATTGGAGGCATTAATCTCCAACCTTCTGAATTTGCGAAAATCATTATGATTGTTTATTTCTCTAGTGTATTTGCAAAAAAATATGAAAAGGGTACAATTAATAACTTAAACGAGTCGATTGGTCCGCCGGTGGCAATTTTAGTCGTTGCGATTGGTTCAATTATGTTGGAAACAGATATCGGAACATCACTCATTATTATTGTAGGTGCTTTTTCTGTCATTGCAGCTAGTGGAATTAACAGGAAGTCCTTTATGAAACTAAGTGGTATTATTGCCATTGGTATGTCACTACTCACCATTATCTTGTTTTTTTCTTGGAGTTCAATTATGACGCCAAATCGCCAAGGACGAATTCTTTCGTTTTTAAATCCGTTTGACTATATGCAAAGTTCTGGCATGCAAGTCGCCAATGGATATATCGCGATTGGTTCAGGCGGTGTGACAGGACTTGGACTTGGAAACTCAATTCAAAAAATGGGCTATTTACCAGAACCACATACAGATGTGATTATGGCGGTTATCTCGGAAGAATTAGGGATTTTTGGTTCACTGATTGTTATAGGTGGGCTTGGCTTTATCGTGCTACGTGCTTTAAGTATCGCGTTAAAAGCAAAAGATCCGCAAGCGCGCATGTTGGCGGCAGGAATTGGTAGTGTGATTGGTATTCAAACGTTTGTCAATCTAGGGGGATTAACAGGTTTAATTCCACTGACGGGTGTACCATTGCCATTTATTAGTTACGGGGGAACATCGGTTATTTTAATGACGATAGCCGTTGGAATATTAATGAACGTTTCGATGTTCGTTAAATATGAGAGAAAGAAATAGAGAGGGAAGTGGAATGGATGGAAAGAATCACTAAAATACTCGTTGCGAATCGTGGGGAAATTGCGATTCGTGTATTCAGAGCATGTACGGAATTGGAAATCGCAACGGTCGGTATATACTCGACAGAAGATAGTGGGTCCTTCCATCGATATAAGGCCGATGAGTCTTATCTTGTAGGAGAAGGAAAAAAACCAATCGATGCTTATTTGGATATCGAAGGGATCATTAAAATTGCGAAAGATAGTGGCGCAAACGCAGTGCATCCAGGATATGGTTTTCTAGCGGAAAATGCTGAGTTTGCTAGACGTCTCGAAGAAGAAGGCATTATTTTTATCGGACCAACATCGAAGCATTTAGATATGTTTGGCGATAAAGTAAGAGCGCGTGAACAAGCAATTGATGCAGGTTTGCCGGTTATTCCGGGAAGTGATGGACCTGTTTCTTCAGTTGAAGAAGTCATAACATTCGGGGAACAACATGGTTATCCAATTATTGTTAAAGCTTCTTTAGGTGGCGGCGGACGCGGTATGAGAATTATTGAGTCCAAAGAAGAAGTCGCGCAAGCATTTGAAAGAGCGAGATCAGAAGCGAAAGCAGCATTTGGTTCTGATGAGATGTATGTGGAGAAATTTATCAATAAGCCAAAGCATATTGAAGTACAAATTTTAGGTGATGAACACGGAAATGTCGTTCATCTTTATGAAAGAGATTGCTCAATCCAACGTCGTCATCAAAAAGTAGTGGAAATTGCACCGTCGATTTCACTGCCAGACGAGCTTCGACTTGACATTTGTGAAGCAGCTGTAAAACTAATGAAAAATATCGGTTATGTGAACGCGGGAACTGTTGAATTTTTAGTTGCTGATGGTGCGTTTTATTTCATCGAAGTAAATCCGCGTATTCAAGTTGAACATACGATTACTGAAATGGTAACGGGCGTTGATATTGTTCATTCCCAAATACATATTGCAGATGGGAAAGACCTTCACGGTGAAATAATTCAAATTCCAGCACAAGACAAAATGCCTTTATTCGGTTATGCAATCCAGTCACGTGTGACGACAGAAGATCCTTTAAATGATTTTATGCCAGATACTGGAAAATTAATGGTTTACCGTTCAGGTGGAGGTTTTGGTGTAAGGCTCGATGCCGGAAATGGTTTCCAAGGTGCGGTCATTACGCCGCATTATGATTCGCTACTAGTTAAAGTTTCGACATGGGGGATGACTTTTAAAGAGGCAGCTTCTAAGATGGATCGTAACTTGCAAGAATTCAGAATTCGGGGAATTAAAACAAATATCCCTTTCCTTGAAAATGTTGTGAAACATAAAAACTTCCTCGTTGGGGATTATGATACGAGCTTTATTGATACTGCACCGGAACTGTTTTTATTCCCGAAACGATTAGACCGAGGAACAAAAATCTTAAATTATATCGGGAATGTCACGGTTAACGGATTCCCAGGTATCGACAATCGTTCAAAGCCGGTGTTCCATCATGTGCGAAAGCCTGAAATCGATTTATCACTCGCAGCACCTGTAGGAACGAAGCAAATTTTGGATGAACAAGGACCAGATGGTTTAGTAAAATGGATCAAAGCACAAGATGATGTATTGTTAACAGATACAACATTCCGTGATGCCCATCAATCTTTACTTGCGACGCGTATGCGTACGTCGGATATGGTTGGCATTGCACCAGAAACTGCGCGTTTAATGAATGATTTCTTTTCACTAGAAGTTTGGGGAGGCGCGACATTTGATGTTGCCTACCGTTTCTTGAAAGAAAATCCATGGAATCGTTTATTAAAATTACGCGAGCAAATGCCAAATGTGCTCTTCCAAATGTTATTCCGCGGTGCCAATGCAGTTGGTTATACGAATTATCCGGATAATGTCATTCGACAATTTGTTAAAAAATCGGCGGAAGCTGGCATTGATGTTTTCCGAATTTTCGATAGCTTGAACTGGATTAAAGGAATGGAAGTAGCAATTGATGCAACACGTGATGCAGGAAAAGTTGCAGAAGCGGCAATTTGTTATGCGGGAGATATTTTAGATGATCGCCGAGATAAATATACAGTTCAGTACTATAAAGAAATGGCTAAAAATTTAGAAGCAGCAGGTGCTAATATTTTAGCAATTAAAGATATGGCAGGTTTATTAAAACCAGAAGCGGCTTATCGTTTAGTGTCTGAGTTAAAAGAGGCAACGGATTTACCAATTCATCTTCATATGCATGATACGAGTGGAAACGGGATTTACACATATGCACGCGCAATTGATGCAGGCGTAGATATTGTGGATACAGCGCTTGGCGCAATGGCAGGCTTAACTTCTCAACCGTCTTCAAGTTCCTTGTATTATGCGATGGAAGGAAATAAACGTGCGGTACGCGCTAATGTAGAAGGGCTAGAGTCCTTATCACATTACTGGGAAGATGTGCGTAAATATTATCAGCACTTTGAAAGTGGTATGAATAGTCCACATACTGAAATTTATCAGCATGAAATGCCTGGTGGACAATATTCGAATTTACAACAGCAAGCAATTGGTGTAGGACTCGGAAACCGCTGGGAAGAAGTGAAAGAAATGTATTCCCGCGTCAACTTAATGTTCGGAGATGTTGTCAAAGTAACACCTTCATCGAAAATTGTTGGGGATATGGCTTTGTTTATGGTACAAAATAATTTGGATGAAAAAGCTGTATTAGAACGCGGAATGTCAATTGATTTCCCAGATTCTGTTATTGAATTTTTCGCCGGAAATATCGGACAACCACATGGCGGTTTCCCAGAAGAATTGCAAAAAGTGATTTTGAAAGATCGAGAAGCTATTACAGTTCGTCCAGGCGAATTACTAGCACCGGCTGATTTTGAAGCATTAGCAGCGGATCTACACGGGAAATTAGGGCGTCCTGTAACAAGTCACGAAGTACTATCTTATATTTTATATCCGAAAGTATATGAAGAATATTTGGAAATGGCGAAAGAGTTCGGCGATGTTTCAGTCATTGAAACACCAGAATTTTTATATGGCATGCGATTAGGTGAAGAAATTGAAATTGAAATCGAAAAAGGGAAAACATTACTTGTTAAACTCGTTTCGATTGGTGAGCCGCAATCAGATGCAACACGTGTCCTTTATTTCGAACTAAACGGGCAGCCGCGTGAAGTCATTATTAACGATGCGAATGTTGAATCGAATGTGGTGCGTAAACCAAAAGCAGATTTAACGAATGCATCGCATATTGCAGCAACAATGCCAGGAACGGTGTTAAAAGTAGCGACAGCACCGGGGGCAAAAGTTCAAAGAGGCGATCATTTACTCATTACAGAGGCGATGAAAATGGAAACAACAATTCAAGCGCCGCATGACGGGATTATTAAGTCAATTAATGTTGTTGCAGGGGAATCCATTGCAACAGGCGATTTACTTATTGAGATGGTAGAGTAGGGAGGCTGTTCAGAAAGTCGGAATTTCACGACTTTCTGAACGCCTCGCTTTTTTGTTTGTGCGAACGTTACGCGGTAGGGTTTGAAATATTAAAAGAGGGAATAGGAACAGAAAATCATCGAAAAAGGTATAAACTAAAAAACGCCTAGAAAGTTTAAATTCAACTTCCTAGACGTTCCTTATTTTGAATAAAAAAACATAACTCGCTCATATTATGATTTTCGGTTGCTGCGCAGTACTAATAAAATCATGTACGTTAACAAACCAAATAATAAAGAAATAAACAATGAGTGTAGTAGAGCGATATATAAGTTTAATTGTGTGAAAACAACTGTTGCGCCTGTAATGACTTGTGCAAGTACAAGTAGGAAAGCAATGATCCAACCTGTGTAGAAAATGCGTTGGTCTTTATAATGTCGAATCGCATGTAACATAATGATGAAAATCCATACGAAAATAAGCGCAGCTGCAAAGCGATGTCCCATCTGTACCCATTGGTGAAAAGTACTTGGCAAGCCGATTGCGCTATTATCACAAAATGGCCAATCTAGACAAGAAAGTTCCGAATTTGTATGGCGTACTAAAGCACCCGTATAAACAACGATGTAAGAGTAAACTGTTACACCGACTGTATGCCATTTTAATGTTTTCCCGACATGTACATGCTCGGCATCGTATTTTTTATCGACTTCAAAAATTAATAAAGTTAATAAAAGAACCGATGCAAAGGATATAAGTGAAATTCCAAAATGCAGCGCTAAAATGAAGTCGCCTTGTCCCCATAAAACTTGAGCTGCACCAATGAGTGCTTGCAAAATAAGGAAGAATACAGCCATAATGGAGAGGAACTTTGTTTCACGAACATGTCCAAGTGCTTTCCAAGACCAAACCGCAAGTACAACGATAAAAATACCGACAGCACCTGTGACAAGCCTATGGGAGAATTCGATGAGTACTTCTGCATTGATTTCTGTTGGAATGAGTTCGCCGTTACAACCAGGCCAATTTCGTCCACAGCCCATTCCGCTATCTGTTTTCGTAACGAGCGCACCACCTAGTAAAATCAGCAGCATACCAATTGTTGAAGCGACAGCAAACCATTTTAAATACCTATGATATTTCAATAAAGACACCTACTTTAAGTTAAATGTTAATCAGTTAAAAAAATATACCCGTAATTTCGATGATAACGAAAGAAAGATGAAAAAACAATGAATTCATAGTATAATCCTTCTGTTTGAACTTTATTTCACAAAAAGTTCATGAAAAAGTCTTGATTACTTCACATATTCGTAACCAAAATGTTTTACTATAGAGAATGGATTGTGACAAATATGTCGAGAAAATGCAAAGTTGGTAGAGATTTTTAGATTTAGTATAGAAATCAATCGCAAATTTCGATATAGTGAAGTATAGGGAATTAAATTATCAACTATTGAAAGGAGGGGGGATATGTCAAACGGTCGTACAATATCGGCCACAGTTGATTCGACAAGTTCTAAACAAACAACGACAGTCGTTCAAGATTTTTTAGCGTTGATAAAAATAGGAATCGTAAATTCGAACTTAAATACTGTTTTTACCGGATTTTTTCTTGCGATCCAATTAAGCTCATTAAAGTTTTTAGCGAATTTGGATTTACTGTTTTATGCTGTCGTCGGATCGGGACTCATTATTGCTGGTTCTGCTGCACTAAATAATTTAATAGACCGCGATATCGATCCGATTATGTCGAGAACAAAGGCTAGGCCAACGGTTACAGGTCGCTTCAACGGTTCGGCTGTATTGGCACTTGCACTCACTTTCATTATTGTAGGCGAATTATTACTGTTTTCAGCTTCTATGATAGCTGGACTATGGGGACTTGCAGGAGTCTTTAGCTATGTAGTACTCTATTCAATGTGGTCTAAAAGAAAACATGTAAGTAATACAGTCGTTGGAAGTATATCGGGTGCAATACCTCCACTCATCGGATGGGCTGCTGTTGAGCCTTCTTTGGGCGCAGGTGCATGGGCATTATTTCTTATTATGTTTATTTGGCAACCGCCTCATTTCTATGCGCTCGCAATGAGACGTACTGAGGAGTATCGTGCCGCAAATATTCCAATGTTACCCGTTGTAAAAGGATTTAAACGTACAAAAGTATCAATGCTTGGTTGGGTATTATTGTTATTTCCATTACCTTTACTACTTGCCGATTTAGGCATTCCGTTTATGGTTCTTGCAACGGTATTAAATATTGGATGGTTGTATTTTGCATTACGTGGGTTTAAAGCGAAAGATGATTTAAAGTGGGCAACAGGAATGTTTGTTTATTCACTTAATTATATGACGATACTGTTCGTGTCGATTATTATTTTTTCGCTCTTTGTTTAATTTTTTATTGGAATTCTTTCTTTTATAATAGGAATTCATATATAAAGGAGAGCAATCTCCTACATTTCACAGAAAATATTTGAAAGAGAGGTATGATTAAACAATGATGAAAGGACTTAAAAAGTGGCGTCTTTTTGCACTCTTAACAGCGCTTACTATTTTCCTTGCAGGTTGTGGTCAGCAAGAACTTTCTACGCTACTTCCAGCGGGTGAAGTTGCAAAAGACCAGTTCAACTTATTATTATTATCTTCAGGGATCATGTTATTAGTGATCTTAGTCGTTGTACTTATTTACGTTATCGCATTACTCCGCTTTAGACGTTCTAAGTTAGGCGAAGATCATATTCCTGAACAAGTTGAAGGAAGCCATACGCTAGAACTTGTTTGGACAGTTATTCCAATTCTTTTAGTTCTTTTACTTGCAGTACCGACAGTTTACTACACTTATAAATTAGGTGATGTATCTGCAATGGTCGCAGTAAATGAAGATGGGGATGCTGAGAACTTAGTCGTGGATGTAACGGCAAAATTATACTGGTGGGAGTTTGAATACCCAGAACTTGGCGTTGTAACAGCGCAAGAGTTAGTCGTACCTATGGATGAAAGAGTATATTTCAACCTAATTGCAGCTGACGTAAAGCACTCATTCTGGATTCCAGCAGTCGGCGGTAAACTCGACAATAACGTTGAGAACGTCAACAAGTTTTACTTAACATTTGAAAAAGATTCAAGAGATCTTGATGAAGGTGTATTCTTCGGTAAATGTGCTGAGCTTTGCGGACCATCACATGCGCTTATGGACTTTAAAGTCAAAACATTAACACGTCCAGAGTTTGATGAGTGGGTTCTTGCAATGCAAGCAACTGAAGGTGCAACAGCTGATAAAGATTCAGCAGACATGGGTGAAGCGGTATTTGCAAACAGTTGTATTAGCTGTCACGCAGTTAGTGGTGTAGATGACCCAGCATACATGGGTGTTGACCACGCAGGTGCTGTAGGACCAAACTTAACAACATTTGGTGACCGTAACCGTGTTGCAGGATTTATGGATCATGATGAAGAGTCACTGAAAAACTGGATTACAGATACACAGAAATACAAGCCAGGTAACACAATGCCTTCGTTTGATCATTTATCAGATGAGGAGCTAGACGCTTTAACAGGTTATTTAATGGGTCTAACTATTGAAGAGTAAGGTAATTTGAATATGTAGAGGAGGTAAAACAAGTGAGTTCAGTTGCTCAAAAGAAAGGCTTCGGCGCGTGGTTATGGGATTGGATGACAACAGTCGACCATAAAAAAATTGGTATTCTTTATTTCCTTGGAGGAGCGTTCTTCTTCGTCCTTGGTGGTATAGAAGCAATGATGATCCGTATCCAGCTTTTAAATCCGGAGAGTACTTTAATTAGTGCAGGTTTATTTAACCAGTTAATTACAATGCACGGAACGACAATGATTTTCCTAGCAGCGATGCCAATTTTATTTGGTTTTATGAACGCGATTATGCCACTGCAAATTGGTGCACGTGACGTAGCGTTTCCATTCATTAACTCATTAGGTTTTTGGATGTTTATGTTCGGTGGAATTTTCTTGAATATTTCATGGCTTGCGGGCGGTGCGCCTGATGCTGGATGGACTTCTTATACGTCACTAGCAATTACTTCACCAGGTCATGGTGTCGATTTCTATTCGATCGGTTTACAACTTGCAGGGGCAGGTACATTAATGTCAGGGATTAACTTCCTTGTAACAATCATTAATATGCGTGCACCGGGAATGACGTATATGCGTATGCCACTATTTACGTGGACAACGTTTATCGCATCAGCGATGATTTTATTCGCATTCCCACCACTTACGGTAGGTCTGTTTTTCTTAACATTTGATCGTTTGTTCGGAGCAAACTTCTTCGATCATACGATGGGTGGTAACACAATTATTTGGGAGCATATTTTCTGGATTTTTGGTCACCCTGAAGTTTATATTCTAATTTTACCGGCATTCGGTATTTTCTCTGAAATATTCCCGACATTCGCTAAAAAGCGTTTATTCGGTTATACTTCAATGGTTTTTGCAACAGTACTTATTGGTTTCTTAGGATTCATGGTGTGGGCTCACCACATGTTTACAGTTGGTTTAGGTTCGACAGCGAACGCGATTTTCGCGGTTGCAACAATGGCGATTGCAGTACCTACTGGGGTTAAAATCTTTAACTGGCTGCTCACGATTTGGGGCGGTAGTATTAAAGTGACAACACCAATGTTATACGCAATTGCATTTATTCCATCATTCGTAATGGGTGGGGTAACAGGTGTAATGCAAGGGGCTGCACCACTGGATTATCAGTTGCATGACTCTTACTTCATCGTTGCTCACTTCCACTACGTAATTGTAGGTGGGGTAGTATTAGGTATTTTAGCGGCTACACATTATTGGTGGCCAAAAATGTTCGGTACAATGCTTAACGAAAAACTAGGTAAAGTAACATTCTGGTTCTTCTTTATTGGTTTCCATATGACATTCTTAATCCAACACTGGTTAGGATTCTGGGGAATGCCACGTCGTGTATTTACATACATGGATGGTCAAGGGTGGAACTTGGCGAACTATATTAGTACAGTTGGTGCATTCCTCATGGCGATTGGTGTAATCGTTCTTGTGATTAATGCGATTATGACAACGGTTAAAAATGAACCTGTTGCAAATGATCCATGGGGTGACGGACGTACGCTTGAATGGGCGACACAATCACCACCTTTATACTATAACTTCCCACAAACACCACTTGTGCGTGGTTTAGATACAGTATGGATTGAAAAGCAAGAAGGTAATAAATCTGGTTTCACACCAGCAGTTCCATTACAAGATATTCATATGCCACATGGTTCGATTATTCCGTTCCTAATGTCATTTGGATTATTCATTGCAGGATTTGGTGCAATGTATCGTTTAGAAACTGCATGGGGCTTACCATTATTAATCTTTGGTCTGCTTTGGACATTCGTAGCAATGTCGGTTCGTTCTGTAAAAGACGATCTTGGTTATTATGTTCCAAAAGAAGAAATTTTAGAGGATATGAAGCGTGAAGGGGGTCAAAAATAATGGATTTAAATCAGAAATTCACCCCTGAAACTTGGCCCGAGAAACCTGAACTGGCGACGTTCGAAGGTAAAAATAAGTTCGTTGGTTTCTGGCTCTTCCTTGGTGGAGAAGTAATTTTATTTGCGACGTTATTTGCGACATACTTAGCGTTAAAAAATAAAGGGCCAGAGGGTCTGGAGTTCACTACACAAGGACTATTTGAATTACCACTTGTATTTGTTATGACGATGTTATTATTAACATCTTCATTAACAAGTGTTTATGCAATGTATCACTTAAGAAACTTCAACTTTAGAAAGATGCAATTATGGCTTGGATTTACAGCATTTTTAGGGCTAGGTTTCTTAATGCTTGAAGTATATGAGTTCGTTCACTATGTAGGTTTAGGCTTCACATATGGAAATAGTGCGTTCAGTTCTGCATTCTATACGCTTGTCGGAACACATGGTTTCCACGTGGCAATCGGACTTGTTTGGATTACGTTATTAATTTTCAGAAATGCGAAGCGTGGTTTAAACTTATATAACGCGTCTAAGTACTATACATTCTCGTTATATTGGCATTTCATTGACGTTGTCTGGGTATTCATCTTCACTGCAGTCTATTTGATGGGAGTGGTAGGTTAATATGGCAGAATTCGAAATTTATGAAAAGACACAGAGTGAGCTGGAAATTGGCAGACTACGTGCGAAAAGAGGTATGCGTGCGCAAGTAATCATGTTCTCGATGATGATTTTCTTGACAATGCTTTCTTTTTCAATCGTATTGGCATATAATGCTGACATTATTGGTTTTTCTAAGTTTTTCGTAATTCCAGTAATTTTATTATTCGCGGCTGTTCAAGTTGGCTTACAACTGTATTATTTCATGCATATGAATGAAGAAGGTCACGGAATTCCTGAAATGTTCATGTTTACAGGAGCATTGATTGCATTCCTGATTGTTCTAACTTTCGTTACAATCGTTTGGTGGAACTAATATGAATGAGGAGGCTGTCTGGTAGCATTGCTATCAGACGCCTCTTTTTTATTGAGATAAAAGCAATTTTTTTATTCGAAATTATCATTTGTCATAGTTCATTCATTGAGTTCACCATGCTGTTTGTTTTATAATGGAAGGACAGACTAGAAGAAGGAGCGATGGCGAATGCCTTTAAGTATATTTGGATTTCGGGCGTTATGGAGTCCGTATTACGCATTAGCACTACTTGCTGTAGTTGTTCTTTATTTTTTAATTACAGTAAAATGGCGTCATAAATTTGAAAATAGTACGGCGTTAACGAAAAAGGAAGCAAGTTTCTTTTTATTAGGGATGGCTTTACTTTATATTTTGAAAGGGTCTCCAGTTGATTTATTAGGTCATATTTTATTTACTGTCCATATGGTACAAATGGCTTTCTTATTATTACTGGTTGCACCGATATTTATTATGGGTATTCCGAATTGGATATGGGAAAAAATATTTGAAGTGAAAATCATCGATAAAATTTTCAGGTTTTTCACGAAACCACTCATTGCCTTATTAATGTTTGGTTTAGCGTTTTCTGCTTATCACTATCCAATGATTTTAGATGAAGTAAAATTAAGCTTAATCGGTCACGCATTATTTACGACAGTAGTGTTTATGTCTGCGATTTTTTATTGGTGGCCAGTTGTCAATACATTAGAAGATCAACCAAAAGTACATGGTTTAAAAAAGATTGGTTATGTCATTTTAAGTGCGATTTTAATTACTCCGGCTTGTACATTAATTATTTTCGCGGATACGCCGATGTATGCAACGTATACGGACGGTGAGGCGTGGTTGCAGGCAATGGCGCTTTGTGTTCCTTCAGGGACGTTAGCGGGGCTTTCAGGACTTGGTATTTCAGGTCCTGAAATGTTTACGGACATGTCTCCTTTATATGACCAGCAACTTGGTGGAATTTTGATGAAAGTATCACAAGAATTGATTTATGTATTTGTTATTGGAAAAATCTTTTACTCATGGGCAAATGATGAAAGAAAAAATGCCGATGAAATTACAAGACAAGAATTATTAAAACACCAAGCATTACATTCAAACAGGTAAAACCAGGAGCTTGTTCAAAAAGTCTAAGTGCGTGACTTTTTGAACAGCTCCATTTTTTTGTATGCGTTTAGTTGATGCTTTCTTTTAGTGATTGGATGATCCGTTCATGTACACCCAAACTCAATAAAACAAAAAAGGGAGGCGCCTTGAAAGTCACGAACTTCGACTTTCAACAGCAGCCTCATATTTTTAGGTTAAAACGGATAATATTCGCTTCTCGTGCAGTTGTAAATAAAATGACGATGAGTGGCCCAATGAAAAATCCTAAAAAACCAAATAATTTTAAACCGATAAACATGGCAACCAATGTTGGTAAAGGTTTAAGTCCGATTTGAGAACCCATCACTTTCGGTTCAACCGTTCTGCGGATAATAAGTAAAACCGCTGCAAGAATGGCTAATTTCGTACCAGTACCGATATCCCCACTCACGAAATAATAAAGCGCCCACGGTCCTAAAATAATAATTGAACCAAGAATTGGGATTAAATCGATAATCCAAATGACAAATGACATGACGAGCGCATATTCTGGTTTAATCATAAAGAGCCCAATTAATGAAACAGCCAAAATAATTAAGCTAACGAGAAATTGTGCTTTCAAAAAACCAAATAAAATAGAATTTAATTTCGTGACCATAAAGCGAACTTTTTCTTCTGTTGACTTTGTTAAAGATTTAAACACCATCTTCTTCAATTCTGGCAGTTCTAACATAAATAGGAATAAGGCAATGATAAAAACAATTAAACTGACTAAGAAATTAGGAACTTCAGTTAAAAGTGCTGTGATTTTTTCATAACTAATTAATTCTAAAATGGATGTCCGCATTGAATCGAAGATGTTTTTAAACTCGTCTTGGATTCCATCTAGTACTTCTTTGGGCATGCCATCAGTAAAATGGAAAAGTTTATTTTGCATATCAATCCACATACCCGAAAAAGTATTGAAATATTCTGGTGCTGCTTGGGTAAAATCGATAATTTTTCCAATGAGTTGGGTAACTGTATAATATAATAGCGATGAAATAATCGCTAAAATAAAAATAAAGACAGAAATCACAGCGGTTTTCCTTGTCCACTTAAATTGCTTTTCAACGAGCCTAACGAGCGGATCGATAAGCATTGCGGTAAGTCCCGCGAATATGATAGGCAAGGAGACTGGAATAATATAAAAGAAAACGAATATTAGAAAAATAACGCCGAGTAAAATCATAAAATTTCGTTTTGTAAACCATTTGGACAATACATATTCCTCCAATAAAATTGATTACTTTAATTATAACCAAATATTTTCTTTTGAATAGAGCTTTTTTGTTTCGGCGTAAATTATTTTTGAAAAAAGAGCATTTGGATTGTCTTTAATTAGACTTTCCAAATGCTCTTTTTGCTTGATTAAGCTTTTTTAAGATTATGTTTCTCAAGTGCTGCATAAACTTGTTTTAAAGTCTCTTCACAGTCTTTTAAAAGGCTTTTAGGGAAATGCTCATCTTCACCGTACTCTACGCCGAATGGGTAGTAGTGTTTGCCAACGACAGGCTTTTTAAGTTGGATAATTGCATTACGTGCATCCACATCGCCTTCAAGCGCGTAACCGAAAATACGTAAGTAGAATGTACCTTCTTTAAGCGTATATTTTTTATCGTAAGTGACACGCTCATAGTCCCATTGTCCACCACGTACTAAATTATGCTGTAGCATGATTTCATCGAGTATGAAAATTTCAGAAACGATATTTTCAACATTAGTGTTTTCAAAATACATTTATTAAATCCTCCTTTTATCATCGTCCAGTCAATATACTATACCTATCCATAATAGAACAATTTGGTCATAGTTGCAATGGCAAGATTGTGTCTACACAATTTAGACTTCGACGTGATGTTATTAGACAAAAGTATTTTCCCCTAAAATAAAATAAAAAAGTAATCAATTTTATTCGTAATTCAAATTAATATGGATTATGATTAAATTAAGTGATTTTTTATAAATGATGAAGATTTATTATGAAGCGTAGTGAAGAAAAGTTGGTCAGATTAAGAGACCTTTTAAGGATAGAATCTTTGTAAATTTCATCGAAAGAAGCTCAAAAGAGGGAGCGAATGACGTGAAATGAACGAATACTCAAACAGATGGCGTATAGATTGCCATGATTTCATTGAAAGCAGGGATTATTTTGAAGAAGATTATTAGAATAGCGGTGCTGCTTATTCTTGTCCTCATTCTGTTTTATGTAATGGGAAATTGGGAGAAAGATAATAAGCCTTTAGAATCTCCAGTGAAACACGGTTCTGCAGTACCTGTTGAAGATAAAGGAATTGGTTCTGCCATTCCACAAACATCAAGACCAGATGAAGGTTTATCGATTTATATTGGAAAGTCTGTTGAAGAAATTGTAGAAAATTTTGGCGAGCCAGATCGCATTGAACCTTCTTATTATCCGTATGATTGGTGGGTTTATCAAAAAGACTATCAAATCATTGTAGGCGTGACGCATGATGGTTTGGTAAATCAACTATACACAGCAACGGATCAAACAAATATTGCACCTTTTGAGATGGGGCAATCCATCGATGATATTTACCGTTTTACAATTGTTGGTTCTGAAGTCGATGTAGAGCTTGATGAAAATAGCTATACATTTTCATTGAATAGTGAGGATATGCAAACACGTCCTTTAATTATTTTCCAAGATTTATTTGCACAATTATATATCGACCGGGAAAAAGGTGAGTTAAAAGGCATTCGTTTTATTGATCCGGAAACTTTAATTCTTCATCAACCTTATGAAATGACTTATATGGGCGAATTGCTCGTAGCGAAACCGCCATCTTCAGCACAGTTATTAGAAGGGAATCAAACAGCTGAAAGGCAAATTTTTGAAATCACTAATTTAATTAGAAAAAGTTATCGATTACCGGAGTTACAGCGGGATTATACTTTAGGGCAATTTGCGAGGAAGCATAGCGAAATGCTCGCTTTTGAAAATATTGGTCAAGAAGAAACTGAGAAGATTGACAGTTTAACGAATCGGTTGAAGTTAGCCGAAATTGAACATAAAAAAGCGGGGGAGAATACAGCATTTCATTATGCTGACGCGATTGAAGCGGTACATGGTTGGCTGAATTCGCCAGAACATCGAAAAGTACTTTTAGGGAAAGATTTTACACATATGGGCACAGGAGCATATGGCAATTATTTTACCCAAACGTTTATCAAGTCTGTAGCGGATGGAAATGATGAAATCGAGGAAGAAGATTCAACACCTATTTCAAGAGGAGAAAATATAGAATGAAAGTAGAGGCGTCTTAAAAGTCGAAGGGTCACGACGATTAGGACGCCTCTTGTTTTCATATACGTGAAAGCGAGTTAAGAAAAACCACAATAAACAAGTTAAACGCTTTTATTGTAAGCCAATCCAAGTACCTGTCTCATCATGGGTAATGCCTCTAATATATAATGGAATCGATTTTTCTTCTGCCCAAAGTGCCGCTTTTTTTTGAACAATGCCATTATCATCTGTTAATAGTTCAAGGAATTGTTCGAAAGTTAAAAAATCGAATTTTTCATAAGTCGTTACAATATCAGGATCTCCAGTAAGTACACCAGGTACATCTTTAAAAAATTCAACATGAGTTGCTTGCAGGGCATCTGCCAATGCAACGGCTGTTAAATCACTTCCTCCTCTTCCTAATGTCATTACATCTCCTTTCTGGTTCATTCCTTGAAATCCCGGAATAATAATACAATCGAGTTCTTCAAACGTTTGTAAAATAAAAGCTGTATCGATATCAGTAATTTTTGCAGCACCGAATGCTCCTGTCGTCATCATGCCAGATTGTTTGCCGTGCAGCACTTTGTTATTAATCCCAAATTGCTGCAGTTCAGCAGATAGAACTGCAGCAGCAATCAGTTCCCCACAAGAAGCAATTAAATCTTTAGATGCGGCATCATAAGCGAGTGCTTCCGAAAGTGTTATTAAGCTATCTGTCGCATAAGGGTCTCCGAAGCGTCCGATTGCAGAAACGATAATGACAACTTTTTTATGTTTTTTTAAAGCTTGTTGTATATGGAGCATACTGTAGTTTCTCATTTCTTCATCTTGCATTGCAACACCGCCAAATTTTTGCACAATCATAAAAGTCCCCAACTTTCTTCGTGTCATTCAAAACATTCTATTCATACGATAATCCAGAAGTGTTTTCATTTAACTAAATGTAGGCGTCGTTTTTTGCTTGATAAATGGCGCAATTGAAGGTAAAGCAAATCGTACGTTTTCAATAGCATATTCAATGTTTATAAAAATGTTCAGGGAGGAGAAGGCTTTGTTAGATTTACGTGAATTACTGAAAGATTGGCCATGTATCGTCACTGAAGAACTATGTAGAACGCCCATTAGAGGGATTACGGAACATTCTAAACGTGTTCAGCCAGGATATCTTTTTATCGCTCGAAAAGGAGGTTGTGCGGATGGACTATCATTTATTGAAGAAGCCATCCAACGCGGGGCGGCGGCGGTGGTTTTGGACCGAGCACTTCCAAAAAAGCAATCCTTTCAAGTGCCGGTGATTACCGTACCGGATTGTCTTTCTTTTTTAGCTTATGCAAGTGCTAAATTAGCGGGAAATCCAGCGGAGCGATTAACAATTATTGCTGTGACAGGTACAAATGGTAAAACAACTGTGACGCATTTTATAGGGCAAATGTTAAAGGAAGCCGACATCAAAGCCGCAGTCATTGGCACAGTAGGGGTATGGATTGCCGGTGTTTATGAACCCATTCAATTGCCATCTTTAACGACTTTAACAGCTGAACATCTCCATCCTTTACTCAAACAATGTGAAGCGCGAGATGTGACGCATATTGTGATGGAAGCTTCTTCGATGGGATTAGCAACGGCACGTCTCAAGTATTGTCCAATCGATGTCGGGGTGCTGCTCAATATTAGTGAAGATCATTATGAAGAACATGGCAGTAAAGAGGCTTATCTTCAAGCGAAACAAGAGCTATTTAGTTTAGCGAAGACAATGATTGTGAATCATGATGATTCTGTTTGTCTGGCAATGATTGATAAGCAAAAAGAGGATATACTTACTTTTGGTCGGTCCAATCAAGGGCAATTCCAGTTAATCCAAAATGGTGAAAACTATGCGATTCAAACCGATACGAAATTAACGGAATTAACCGGGGGACCAGTAGAAGAATTTAATCGACTCAATTTGTTAGCGGCGATGAGTGTATTATCGGTTCTAGAAATTAAAGAAGCGCGTTATGAAAATGCGCTTCGAACTTTGAAACTTCCTGAAGGTCGAATGCAAAGAATTGAAAACAACGGTATTACCGTAATTATTGATTATGCGCATACACCAGATGCATTGAAACTCGTTTTACAAACGACATCGGTCACTACTAAGGGAAAATTATTCGTTGTCTTTGGTTGTGGCGGCAATCGAGATAAAGGAAAAAGAAGTAAAATGGGAGAAGTCGCTGCGCATTATGCAACAAAAGTTATCCTTACATCTGATAATCCGAGAAGTGAAGATCCGATGCAAATTATAGAAGAGATTGCGGCGGGGATTCAAACAACCGCTTATGAAAAAATAATTGACCGAAAAAAAGCCATTCACTATGCATTCTCTCTTGCAAATGTTGGAGATACAATTGTTATCGCAGGAAAAGGTCATGAAAAAACACAAGAAATTGGGGGGCAATTATTGCCATTTTCAGACCAAAAGATTGTGGAAGAGTTATTTTTACCAGGCAGAAAACAACCTCCGTTATAAGCTGGAGGTTTGTTTTTATATAGTAGAATTAAATTTATCAAGCACGTTCACGTATATGTGTTAATCTGTTATGATATAGTGTGATTGGAGGGGATGATATTCATGCTCATTACGGATGAATGGATAACCATCATCGAACATGCGGAAGAACTTGTTGAGTTTATGGCTTCTTCAGAAGTTGTTGATAAATATAATAAAGCGCGTGAAACGGTCTACTCAGACAAAGAGCTGGTTAAATCGATCAAAGAATTTACTTATTTAAAAGAACGTTATGAGGAAGTTCAAAGATTTGGGCGTTATCATCCAGATTATAGTACTGTGATGAAAGATATTCGGTTAAGAAAAAGAGCGCTAGATTTGAATGAAAAAATTGCAGCGCTTCGTTTAGCTGAAAACGATGTCCAACAATTATTCGATGAAGTCGGCATGTTGATTGGCAAAAGTGTTTCACAGTCTGTTAAAGTACCGACAGGAAATTCCTTTTTCTCAAGCTCATCTTGTGATAGTGGTGGATGTGGCTCAGGCGGAAGTTGTTCTTGTTCGGCTTAACAGAGAGCGATAAAAAGAGCGTGTCAAAAGTCCAAAGACTTCTGACGCGCTCTTTTTTAATCTGCCGTATTTTGTCCGATGGTATCTATGACAAGCGAAGGCTCATCGGTTATAAATCCGGCGGCACCAGCTTGTATCAGTGCTTGGATATTCGACTGATGATCTGCATCATTAAAATATAGTGGAATATTTAATTTGGCTAAAAAATTAATGAATCCTGATGTTCCAATTGGAAAAATTCCAAGTTTTTGTGAACTGCAAAAGAAATCTGTCGTTGGACGATAAAAATGTCCAAACTGACTTGTGAAAGCAGCATAAGCTTTTTTAACTTCCCGATTGCCTGCACCAATTGCCACTCGGTTTTGTGCATATAAATTGAAGCGGTCGACTTGTTCATCGAAAGTGCTAATGACGGCAACTTGGTCCGAAACGCCGAGCTCCTCGATTAAATACCAAAGCTTCGAAGGCATCAGGCTTCCTTCATACGTGTCGGGTGTGTCTTGGATTTGAATGCAAATAAATAAATCTGGAAACTGCTCTAATAATTCTCGTAGTGAAACAATAGTTTGTCCTGTTCCTCGGTAAGAGAAATTTTCATCTTCATCTTTAAAATAATAAGCAGCATCTGCTTTTTTTAATTCAGCTAATGTAAAATCAGCGACTCTTCCTTCAAAATTTGTTGTGTGTTGGACATATTCATCATGAAATACAACGATTTGTTCATCATTTGTTAAACGAATATCAATTAAAAAACCATCGACACCGGCTTCATGCGCCTTTGTAAATGCAGCCATTGTATGTTCAGGTGCTTCAGCTAAACCACCACGATTTGCCAAAACAACAGGTTTGTTCAGTTGTAGCATCTTTTTATCGGGGCGTGACATTGGTTTTGCGACTACTTTAGAAGCAGCCCATGCCGCGAGACTTGCCGCGCCTACAGTGAGTGCTACATTTGTTTTCTTTCCCATTTGAAAAATCCTCCTTTAAAGCGATTAGGTACATATTCATAGTGACAGATGTGTATTTTTACAGGTAAAGAATCAAGTAAAATCATTATAATATTGCTCCTTGCAGTTGCAGCTCTTTTCAGACATATGGTATTGTAGTGAGTAGGAAAAGAGGGAGAAAAATGATCAATCGACAAGGTATAATCATTTATTTACATAATTTACGACAAGCTAAATCACTTCGTAAATATGGTCATGTTCATTATATATCAAGAAAAATGAAATATGTAGTTTTATATTGCAATCAAGATGAAGTGGAATCGGTTATGAAGAAAGTACGACAAATTTCTGCGGTGAAAAAAGTCGTGCCGTCCTATCGCCCTTTTCTAAAGACAACTTATGAAAATGCAAAACCAGATAAAGCAAAAGAATATGATTATAAAGTTGGTTTGTAATTCAAGTTTGATCGAAAAATGAGGCTATCTGGAAAATGGTGACATCTATTTTAGATGGTGCTCAAAGAGTAGGTGGAGGAGATTAATTGAAAGTTTTGGTCAAAGCATTTGTATTGCTCTTATGTTTTAATGGGCTTTTACTTTATGTTCATTACCAGGATGCAGATGATGTGTTTGCAGGCAATTCGGGTCAAACTTCATATGATCAAGAAATAGAAATTACGAATCGGGCTGATGGATTATATATACGTCATTATTTTACAAATTTACCGACAGACCGTTTAGAGATTAATTGGCCGAAAGAAAGTGTAGAAAGAACTTGCCATGTGGAAGAGGCTAGCAGCTGTCTCCGACTCAATGAAGAAGCGACAGCGTTTGTTGAAGGGGAAGAAACGGCACAAGCGATTTCTTATGTTATTCCTAAAAATGCGGTTGAAGGCGATATGGAGTATTTGCAATCCGTCATCGTTAAATTATATGAACAAAATCCAAGAGCAACTGTTTTGCATATGATCGATGAAGTGCATACAGAAGGTCTGTGGGTAACGGGATTACAGCAAGTTGGCCATAAAGCGATGCCGCTTATTTCTTATACTTTGTATTCAGGTGCAGGGACTGTTGAGGATTTATATTGGCAACGTCAACAAAAACCGATTCAATATTCAAGTGAATTTTTAACAGTTTATGGGAATGAACCATCGGAGGAAGTTGAAAAGTTTGAAGGTGTTTTAGAAAAGTTAAATACGCCGCATATGACACTGATTTTAAATGAACGAGAACGTACAATTGTGAGCAATCGATTTTCTGTCACAGAAAAAAATCAAATCAATCAAATCTTAAAGCGATTTGCAGTCAATCAATATTACGTCAACTATCAAGCGGATACAATTGACGCATTTACCGCGGAAATCGTGACAGCATTATTGCTAGGCAGCGAGGTTGAATTACCATTTGCCGAATCGAGCATTGAACAATTAAAAAATGCAGTCGCACCGTTGCAAATGGTACAGTTGACAGAAGCACTTGAAGAAAAATACGGTGAACCGATGGGTGCGGAAGTGATGGATCAGTTAGTGGAAGAAGTAACTGGTTATAAAACATCATTTTTTGAAAAGAACCATCAGTCTGAAGAGAAAAATTATCCGTTTTTATTGGAAAACCCAAAAGAAATCATTGTTGCTAACAAAGAAACTTTAGAAAAGCATGCGATTTTAAAAGAGGACCGTACGTATTATCCAATTAAAGAAGTGATGGAAGCGCTTGGTTATGAAGTGTCATGGAATGAACATTCTCTTTATGTAGGAAATGAGGAAAGCAATTATCGTTTTCCAGTCGATAGTCATTTTTATGTGTTAAATGAAAAAAGATTTAATACGCAATCGATTCCGTTTCAACGCTTTGACGAAGAATTCTATTTTGAAAAATCGGCGATGCTAAGAATTTTCCATCTGTCAAGCGATGAAACAGCAGAAGCAATTAAGATTAGACCCATTAATATGCGAGAAGAGGACGTGGAATAAGTGAGAATTATTGCGGGAGAGCGTCGAGGTTTACAGTTGAAATCTTTAAAAGGTGAAAATACCCGTCCAACTTCAGGGAAAGTTAAAGAATCTATATTTAATATTATCGGACCCTATTTTAATGGTGGCGTCGTTGTCGAGTTATTTGGAGGGAGCGGCGCCCTTTCTTTAGAAACTTTGTCAAGAGGGGCAGAGCGGGCTTATATTTTCGAGAAAAATCGTTTAGCTTGTGATGTCATTCGAGCAAATGTCGAAAAATGTAAGTACGAAGAAAAAGTCCAACTTTACCAGCAAGATGCAAGAAATGCGGTGAAGCTATTCAGTCAATTGGATGAGAAAATCGATTATTTATTTATCGATCCACCTTATGCGGAAGAAAAGTTTTATCAATTAGCAGCACAAGCTGTTGAAGCAAATTTGCTGAGCGAAGATGCGATGATTATTTGCGAGCATGATAAAAAAGTAAACTTACCGGAAGCATTTGGGCCGTTTACAATTAAGAAGGCCAATACATATGGAAATATCGCATTAACTATATATGAGAAGCGAGGTTGAACAATGTCTAAGTTAGCAGTTGTCCCAGGGAGTTTCGATCCAATTACGAATGGTCATTTGGACATCATTACGAGAGCCGCAAAAGTATTTGAGCAAGTAAATGTTGTTATTATGAATAATTCGGCGAAAAACTCTTTATTTACAGTTGAAGAACGAAAGGCTTTGATCGAGGAAGCGACGAAGAAACATTCAAATGTAAAAGTGGAATCGTCCGATGGGTTGATGATTGACTATGCAGAAAAGGTCGGGGCGGTCGCGGTTGTTAGGGGTCTACGAGCAGTCACGGACTTCGAGTATGAGATGCAAATTACTTCTATGAACCGTGTACTTGATGAAAATATTGAAACGTTTTTTATTATGACGAAAAATCAATATTCATTTCTTAGTTCAAGTATTGTAAAAGAAGTTGCAAAATATGGTGGGAATATTTCGGAGCTTGTGCCGTCAGTTGTTGAGCAAGCTTTGCGTGAAAAATTTGCACGCTAGTAAGTAAGAATGATTGGTGGAAAACGGAGGAGCTGTCCAGAAAGTCGAAATTGACAATCTGGGCGTTCCCCGTTTTATTTTTCAAAACAGTTTACAATAGAAAATAGAGAATCATTGGCACGAGCATAATACTCCATAATCGTCCTAAAAAATAAGGACGTAGTGATAATTTTGCCGCTCTTGCGATGACCGCAACTTGCATATGAATACTTAATCCATTAACAGAAATAATAGCAGCAATTAAAAGTGGGAAAAAAGAATAATTAGCTAAATGTGTCGTTGCACTTTGAACGCCTGCAGTCATTTCAAAAAAGGTTAATAAAATCGTTTGTGTAATACCTGTATCAAAATGAAAGGTTGTTGCGACAAGATTAGCGAGTACAATGCCAAGTGAAGAAAAGAAAATGACCGTCGTTGCGACGAGAATCATGACATTCGAGCTATCTTTAATAGCGTCTAATAATGGCATTTGTGAAGATTTATGTTCAATTTTCATGGTACGTTCAGTCGGTTCGGTTGTTTTTAAAAGCAGTAAAGAGATGAGTAAGAAAAACAAAATATTGGCGACATGAATCGCAATGAGTAATTTCCAGCCCATTTGAATATTCCCGAATAATTCGGTACCGACAAACCCGACGATAAACATCGGACCAGGGGCATGACAAGCAGCAAGCAAAAGCCCACCTTGGCGGGGTGTCAATTCTTGTCTTTTGGTCATTTCTGAAACGGTGACAGCACCTACAGGGAATCCACCGAAAGAGCCGAGTATATAAGCTTTTACATAACGTTTCCAAACAGTTGTCTGACTTGGTTTAGAGGTTTTCAAAAGCCATTGTGTTAAAATAATATAAGGGAGTAAATACGGGAGTAAAGCTTGCACAAATATTTTGGCGCCAACTTCTGCGCCGTAATGCGCAATGCCAGGTTGTACAATAAAAAGAATGATTAACCCCCATATAATTATTAGATGAATCGTATTAAATGACGTGCGCTCTTTCAGGATATTTTGCATGTAAATCGCTCCTTTCGTCATATCATTAAAAAGACGTTTTACTATAAAAATGGCTCTAATTATTAAAATTGAGGTGCTTTAATATGAGACTTAAAAGAATTGGCGTTGCAACATTAGTATCTGCACTCCTTATGATTTTGTTATTATTTCCAATGGATAGTTATATTTCTAGGCCCGGAAGTGCTTATGATTTAACCCCGCTTGTAGAAGTCGACGGGCAACCGGAAAAAGAGACAGGCACATTCAATTTGATGACGATATCGATTTCAAAGGCAACGCTATTTACCTATGCTTTGTCGGGATTTTCTAATGAACGTAAATTATTGTCAGCTGATAGTGTTCGAAGAAATGGTGAGAACGAAGAAGAATATAATTTACGTCAAAAAAGATTAATGGACAACTCTCAGTTCAATGCAATTTCAGTGGCGTTTGAAAAAGCGAATCGACCAGTAAGTGTAGAATTGAATGGTGTCGTTGTCATGCGCGTATTGAAAAAAGGTGCCTCCTCTACTCTATTAAAAACTGGCGATATTATTCGTCAAATTGATGGAATGCCTTTAGTGAAAAGTGGAGATTTTGCCGAAAGGATTGCCAAAAAAGAATTAGGCGACTCGGTTCGTTTACTTATTGAACGTGAAGGGGAAGAAATTGAAGTCGATATTTCTTTAAGGGAAATTCCGGATAGTGACGGGAAAGTTGGGTTAGGGATTCAATTTGAAGAAGACCGGACAATTACAACAGAGCCTACTGTAAAAGTGCATACGTCAAATATTGGTGGTCCATCTGCGGGACTAATGTTTACGCTAGAAATTCTCAACCGCTTACTGGAGGAAGATATTACGAAAGGCTATCAAATCGCTGGTACGGGAGAAATGTTGGAAGACGGTACTGTAGGGAGAATTGGTGGGGCAGATTTTAAAGTAGTGGCAGCGGCTAAAGATGGGATGGATATTTTCTTTGCACCTGATGATGAGATCCCAGAAGATATTAAGCGTATGAATCCTGGCATTCAAACGAATTATGAAGAAGCAAAAAAAGCTGCTGAACAAATCGGTACTTCAATGAAAATTATTCCTGTTAAAACGATTGATGATGCGTTGGATTATTTAAATCAACTTGAACAGAAGTAATATCAATAAGTCGAATTTTATTGGATGATAAGTGTTTATTGTTCGGTTTACGGAGAGTTTTTTATGGCTAAAGGTTATAAAGATAAATATGTCTAAAAGATGAACGTCTTTAATGTTCGGAATTGACGAGTTTATCCCGCATTAACGGACAGTAAGACTCCCACTTCAAGATTTAAGCAAAAGCGCTAAAGATAAGTGGGAGATCAACTGTCCGTAAAAGCCCGATTGGTTCAACTAACAATCAGTGGGGGATGAAGAAAACCCCCCACTGATTGAAGTTTCACTTTATTGTCTACGTCAAGCTTATTTGGAAAGTAATTAATAGCTTGAACAATAAGAAATTTCTTTTACGTCTTGAATCTATTGAAAAACGATTGTGACATGTTACAATAATACCATTCTAAACATACTCACTCATATAATCGCGGGAATATGGCCCGACAGTTTCTACCGGTTCGCCTTAAACGAATTGACTATGAGTAGCAATGGAAGAAGATTTTAGTTTGGCTGAGTTCAGCAGAAACTCCCATTTTTTGGAATGGGCATATGATGATATGAAAATCGATCTTTCTCTTTTTGGATTTTTCCTGAAGAACATTGCTCCACTCAACTAATGAATGGATGCGTCGTCTTCAGGTTTTTTGTATTTTTTATAAGTGTTATCTAATTTGAAGGAGGATTTTTGTTTTGGAACAATTAAAGAACAAGATTTTAGCAGAAGGTAAAGTATTATCAGATACTGTATTAAAGGTCGATTCATTTTTGAATCACCAAATAGATCCGGAGCTTATGCAAGAAATTGGTAAGGAATTTGCAAAACGTTTTGAAGATGCAGGCATTACGAAAATTTTATCTATCGAATCATCAGGGATTGCACCTGCAACAATGGCTGGACTCTATTTAGGCGTGCCTGTTATTTTTGCAAGAAAACGTAAATCATTAACATTAACGGATGACTTGTATTCTGCAAATGTTTATTCATTCACAAAGAAAGAAACGAATGAAATTTCTGTTTCAAAAGATTTCTTGAAAAAAGATGATGTTGTTTTTGTGATTGATGACTTCTTAGCGAATGGTCAAGCAGTACATGGCCTTGTTGATATTATTCGTCAAGCAGAAGCGACACTGTCAGGCGTTGGGATTGTCATTGAAAAAGGATTCCAAGCAGGCGGTGCTGAAATTAGAGAGCAAGGCATTCGCGTAGAATCTCTTGCGATTGTCGATTCTTTAGAAAATGGTGAAGTACGTTTCCGAGACGAGGAAGCTGGGAAATGAAAAATGCCGGTAAAACAGCAGCGTTAGGCCTTCAACATGTACTCGCAATGTATGCGGGTGCTGTTGTTGTTCCTTTAATTGTTGGACAAGCGATTGGACTTACTTCGGCACAATTAACTTATTTAGTCGCGATTGACATTATGATGTGTGGGGTTGCGACGATTTTACAAATTATGAATAACCGATTTTTTGGAATTGGTTTACCTGTTGTATTGGGATGTACATTTACAGCGGTTGGTCCAATGATTGCAATTGGGACTGATTTTGGAATTTCCGCGATTTACGGAGCGATTATCGTTTCAGGACTTTTCGTCATTGCGATTAGTAAGTATTTTGGGAAGCTTGTGAAGTTTTTCCCGCCTGTTGTTACGGGAACGGTTGTGACAATTATCGGGGTAACACTAATTCCAGTTGCCTTTAACGATGTTGGTGGCGGTGCGGGCGCTAGTGATTTTGGAGCACCGGTGAACTTGGCTTTAGCATTTGGTACGTTATTTTTAATTATTTTAGTATATCGATTTTCAAATGGCTTTTTTAAAGCGATTTCGATTTTAGTCGGTTTATTAACCGGGACGATTGTGGCGATATTCTTAGGAATTGTTGATTTTACGCCTGTGAAAGATGCGTCATTCGTTCATATGGTTCAGCCGTTTTATTTTGGGACGCCAACATTTGAATGGTCTGCGATTTTAACGATGATTCTTGTCGCGATGGTTTCGCTTGTCGAATCTACAGGTGTTTATTTTGCGCTTGGTGATATTTGTGACCGAGAATTGGATGAAAAAGACCTTGCAAAAGGGTACCGTGCAGAAGGGCTTGCTGTTATACTCGGCGGGATTTTTAACTCATTACCTTACACGACATTTTCTCAAAACGTAGGACTTGTACAAATGTCAGGTGTTAAATCACGGAAAATTATTTTAGTGACAGGGCTTATGCTTGTGACGCTTGGATTTGTACCGAAAATTGCTGCGTTAACGACGATTATTCCAAAGCCTGTTTTAGGCGGTGCGATGATTGCGATGTTTGGAATGGTTGTTTCGCAAGGGGTTAAAATGTTAGGGAAAACATTCCAAGCGTCAGAAGAGAATTCGATGATTATTGCATGTTCTGTTGGGATTGGACTTGGTGTGACTGTAGCGCCAGAACTTTTCGCTGATTTCCCTAAAAGTTTACAAATGTTTACGAGTAACGGGATTGTTGCGGGAAGTTTAACGGCAATCATTTTGAATATTATTTTTAATATGTTGCCGAGTAAGAAGAGAAAAGCGGATCAGTTGGCAAATCATCAATAATGAAAAAGCATTCTAGAAAGTTCCATACTTTCTAGAATGCTTTTTTCATTAGTCGCGGATAAAAATGGGTGATTGTTTAAAGTCTGCATTGACCATAGAAGGCTTGTTGATGCCGAGTGCATAGACATTTGTCGCATGAATATCGAGTGTTAAGGATGAATCGGAAAAAGCTGATACTTTACTGACGATGGGCAGTTTAAACTGCTTTTTATTTTCATTTAAATAACGTCTCCCTGGATTGGTCATGCCAAGTAAACGTAAGTACGAAGGTTCTTGAATAGTTGCCCGCATGTCATATGTGTAGCCAGTGAAGATATGCGTTAACATACGTTGGATGCGCGTCCATGTGTATCTTTTTGATTTCACCATTTGCATAAAACCATCGAAATCAGCATGTTTTAAAGCGGCGCGGTATAGTAAGTTTTCAATGCCTTCAGTTATATCTGCAACTTTTGCCAATCGTTCGGGGCCGTCTCGTAAAATCATCATCCGTAAAAAAGGATAAAAGCTCGTCCAGCTAGCAAAAGGCTGTGAAGTTTGAATGCGTTCTTTTAATATTTCTTCAACTGTTGGGGGAATGAAATTTTCCACTTCTTTTAATTGGTTCGTCGTGAAAAATGTATTTCGAATACCGGTTGCACTACCAATTTCCCCAGCGGTTAATTGTTCATCATGATAAGCTGAACCGACTCGTTTTATTGTTGTGGGCTTCATATTGGATTGAATATCATTGGCGGCTTTTATATAATGAAAACCTAAAATATTATTCGGTTGCGTTAAGTCCACGAGCTCATTTGTTGTTTGTTGCTTGCGAATTGCTTCTGTATAGGCAATATTTAATGCTTTTGGGTAACTGATGCCTTGTGAAACGGCTTCTTGAATTTTTTGTTCGTAATTTCTCTTTTGATGTTGTAAAAGCGCCATACTATTTTGGAATGGTTGAATATTTCCGTCTTCACTCCCAAAACAGTATGCATCACAACGAGCAGCGTCTAATAGCGTTATAGCTCCTTTTGCGAAGTTAGGTGCATGAGAGGTGGAAAAGGCGTATGGAAGCTCAAAAACAAGGTCTACGCCGTTTTTTAAAGCCATTTCAGTTCTTGCCCATTTATCGATAAAAGCTGGTTCGCCTCGTTGAAGGAAATTGCCGCTCATCACAGCGATGACAAGATCCGCATTCCCTTTCTCTTTTGCGGCATATGCATGTAATTTATGGCCATTATGAAAAGGATTATATTCAACAATTATCCCTGTTGCTTTCAAACTGCTTCCTCCTTTGGTACAATAGATTTATTCTACAGATGCGTATATTTTACTGGAAATTATAAATTTGTAAAAGAATCATCTGTAAAATAGAGTATAACAATTACATTTTGGTTATGATAATGGAGAGAAAGATTAAGTGACAAGAAAATATCTTGACATCTATTTCACATCATTATATAATCAAGAATGTTGTCTTGAGGTGATCGACATGAAATGGTCTATCCATCAATTGCAGAGATACAGGCAAGGAGATATGCCGTTTGACGAAATGGTAAACCTTGAATCCGTTAAAAAACGGAATCCCGAAATTCGGGACATCGAACCTGTTCATGTAACTGGGAGATGCAAAATCGGTTCATTTAAAATCGATTGTACTTTCAAACTTGAAGGGACGATGACTTTGCCTTGTGCACGGACTTGGGAAGATGTACAATTTCCGTTTACAATTGAATCGACTGAAACATTCAGTTGGGATGAGGATGATTTTCTAGATGACGATGAAATTCATCGCGTTGAAGGAGATTATATTGAACTGAATCCAGTTCTAGAGCAGCTAATTCTTTTAGAAATTCCACTTCAAGTCTACAGCGAGCAAGCTGAAGATGTGGAGAAAATCGAAGGAAAAGGTTGGTCATATGCGACTGACGAGGCATATGAAGCAGAACTTGAAGAAAGTAAACCGAAAGTAGATCCAAGGCTTGCAAGTTTGGCAGATTTTTTTGAGAAGACAGACGAATAAAACATTCGTTTTAAGGAGGTGCCCCAGATGGCTGTACCAAAAAGAAGAACATCTAAAACAGTTACTAAACAACGCCGTACTCACAAAAAGTTACAAGTACCGGGAATGAATACATGTGATAACTGTGGCGAACTAAAGTTAGCACACCGCGTTTGTAAATCATGCGGACACTACAAAGGAAAAGAAGTTGCAGGCGAATAATTAAGATTCGACTAAAACTTTAAAAGGCAATTCAATATTGAAGCAACCTTTTAAAAGATTACGAAGAGACCATGGCTCTTCGTAGTCTTTTTTTTATTATGTTAAAAACTTCCCTTTCCTTCTGAGTTATCTGAATGTTAAGATGGCATATAAAGTAAATATTTTAACGGGGGACGAGATGTATGGACGTATTTGAAATTACAAAGGAAAATGGATTGGCGATTTTTAAAATTTGTCGACCAGAAAGAAAAAATGCGATTAGTACAGAAGTTGCTGACGGTTTAGAAATATTTTTAAATGATGTTGAACGAGATGATCAGCTATCATATGTCGTTATTACAGGCAGTGAAGGTGCATTTTGTTCTGGGGGCGATTTAGCGGAATACCATTCATTACGCACAGCGGAGGATGCTTATCCGATGTTAAGTCGAATGGCTAAATTATTATATCGTTTGGCAATGCTGCCAATTCCTTCAATTGCGCTTGTCAATGGGACAGCTGTTGGGGGTGGTTGTGAAATTGCGACAGCTTGTGATTATCGATTGATGTCAAAGGAAGCGAAAGCTGGATTTATTCAAGGAACACTTGCGATTACGACGGGGTGGGGCGGTGCAACTTTGCTATATGAAAAGTTGCGGCAGCATGATGTACTTTTGCAATTATTGTCAGAAGCGAAAGTGCAAACTGCAAATGATCTGTTACAACTTGGTTGGGCGACGGAGTTATATGAAGGGGATGAAATGGAAAGTTTAATGAAATTTTTACAACGTATGAAGACAATTCATCCATCTGTTCATCATGCATATAAAAAGATTGCGATTCGAAAATGGGAAGCTAATTCGCTTTATGACAGGATGTTGTCGGAAGTTGAAATGTGTTCGCAACTATGGGCGGGAGAGGCGCATCATGCGGCTGTGGATCATTTTTTAAATAAAAATAAATGATGATTTTTTAACGGATTGAACGATTGAAAAGTGTCTTTTTTCAGACAAAGGTTGAAAAACTTTTTGATTATCGTATAAAATAGAATATGGGAGGGAGAAATTATAATCGTTCACAAGGAGGGGAATAGATTGATTAAAAAAGTACTCATTGCAAATCGTGGGGAAATTGCAAGTCGAGTCATTCGTACATGTAAACGTTTAGGCATTGAAACTGTTGCGGTGTATTCCGAAGCAGATGCAGAGATGCCATTTGTGAAAGCGGCAGACCAGGCATTTTTAATTGGACCGTCGCCTATTCAACAATCGTATTTAAAAGGGGAAGAAATTATTGCGTTGGCATTACGTGAAGAAGTCGATGCCATTCATCCAGGGTATGGTATTTTATCGGAAAACGGTGAATTTGTTGAGCGTGTTGAAGCTGCAGGTATAATCTTTATTGGTCCGGATGCAGAAACTATCCAGAAAATGGGTGATAAAATTGTGTCCCGCCAAACGATGCAACAAGCTTCTGTTCCAGTTGTTCCAGGAACAGACGAAGGCGTTCAGTCGCTAGAGGAAGCGAAGCAGATTGCCAAAGAAATTGGTTATCCAGTGATGTTAAAGGCTAGTGCGGGCGGTGGGGGTGTCGGCATGATTCGTTGTGAAGATGAACAAGCGCTCAGTCAACAATTTGAATCTGTCAAAAACCGTGCGAAAATGTATTTTGGTAGTGATGCTGTTTTTTTAGAAAAATTTATTACAAATGCAAGGCATATTGAAGTACAAGTTTTCGGAGATGCTTTTGGCAATATTGTGCATTTATTTGAACGAAATTGTTCCGTTCAAAGAAGGAATCAGAAGGTAATTGAAGAAGCGCCATCTCCGAATCTATCGAAAGAAGCTAAAGAAAAACTATATGCCGCAGCTGTCAATGCAGCGAAAGCGGTCAATTATAAAAATGCGGGAACGGTAGAATTTATCGTTGATGAACAAGAGCAAGTGTATTTTTTAGAAATGAATACCAGACTCCAAGTCGAGCATCCCATTACTGAAGAAGTGACTGGATTTGACTTGGTTGAATGGCAGCTTGAAGTCGCAAATGGCAATGAATTACCTGTGAAAAATCAATCAGAAATTCAGTTGAAAGGGCATGCCATTGAGTTTCGTCTTTATGCAGAAGACCCAAAGACGTTTATGCCTTCACCAGGGGAAATTAAAGTATTAAACTTCGGTGAACAAGATGAAATTCGGATTGACGCTGGCTATGATGAACAAAGTAAAGTAACACCTTTTTATGATCCGCTCATTGCTAAAATCATTATTTATGCAAATACGCGTGAAGAAGCAATTGAAAAAGCTAAAAATTACTTAGCAACAGTGGAAATAGAAGGTTTAAAGACGAATCATCCTTTATTTACTGAAATTTTAAATGAAGAAGCTTTTATAAAAGGGGATTACACAACGTCTATTATTGAAAATTGGTTGGAAAAATTAGAGGGGGCAAAATAAATTGACAAAATTAACATCGACAATGGCTGGTTCAGTTTTCAAAGTGAATGTGAATGTAGGTGACCAAGTAGAAAGTGGTCAAGTTGTCTTAATTCTTGAATCAATGAAAATGGAAATTCCAATTGAAGCAGAAGCGAGCGGAACAGTTGCTGAAATTAATGCAAATGAAGGGGACTTTGTGAACGAAGGGGATGTTCTTGTTACGTTGAAATAAAGCGCTTTCAAAAAGTGAGTAGGAGGGAATGGAATGACGAAAGTTACGACGAGTCAAGAGGGGCTTGAAGAAAAGTTAAAGGATATTTTTGCTGGGGGAGCGCCAAAATATCATGAAAAGTTAAAAACGCAAAATAAATTATTTGTGCGAGATCGTTTGGCATTATTATTTGATGACGGAGAATACACGGAAGATGGACGTTTTGCGAATTATGAAGCTGGAGATTTACCGGCAGATGGTGTCGTCACTGCGATGGGGAAAGTAAACGGCCAAACAGTTTGTGTGATGGCAAATGATTCAACGGTTAAGGCGGGATCATGGGGCGCGAAAACAGTGGAAAAAATCATTCGCATTCAAGAAACGGCTGAGAAAAATCGTGTGCCGATGTTGTATTTAGTCGATTCAGCGGGGGCGCGGATTACCGATCAATTGGCAATGTTTCCGAATCGCCGCGGGGCAGGTAAAATCTTTCACAACCAAGTGAGATTATCAGGATTTATTCCGCAAATTTGTTTATTATTCGGTCCTTCAGCGGCTGGAGGTGCTTATATTCCAGCATTTTGCGATCTTGTAATTATGGTGGATGGCAATGCTTCGATGTATCTTGGTTCGCCGCGAATGGCTGAAAAAGTCATCGGTGAAAAAGTATCGCTGGAAGAAATGGGCGGCGCAAAGATGCATTGTTCGGTGAGCGGTTGTGGTGATGTTCTTGTCGCTAATGAAGAAGAAGCGATTGCTGAAGCGCGTCGTTATTTAACCTATTTCCCAGCGAATTATACAGAAAAGCCAGATTTACAGGCATCTGTCAATGCAAAAGCTGGACGAGCATTAGAAGAAATTATTCCGAAAAACCAAAATGCACCATTTGATATGTATGAAGCGATTGATACATTGATCGATGAAAATAGTTTTTATGAAATTAAAAAATTATTCGCTGCTGAACTCATTACAGGACTAGCCAGAATTGATGGGCAAGTCGTCGGAATTATTGCCAACCAGCCGAAAGTAAAAGGTGGCGTCTTGTTTGTCGATTCATCGGATAAAGCGACGAAGTTTATCAATTTATGTGATGCGTTTTCGATTCCGCTCATATTCCTAGCCGATGTGCCTGGGTTTATGATTGGGACAAGTGTTGAACGTGCAGGGATTATTCGACATGGTGCAAAGCTCATTATGGCGATGAGCTCGGCAACTGTACCGAAAATTTCTGTTATTGTTCGTAAAGCATACGGAGCAGGCTTGTATGCAATGGCGGGACCTGCGTTTGAACCGGATGTTTGTATCGCGTTACCGACTGCGCAAATTGCTGTAATGGGTCCGGATGCTGCGGTTAATGCAGTTTATTCGAATCATATTGAAGCCATTGAAGATCCAAAAGAAAAATTAGCTTTCGTTCAAGCAAAACATAAAGAGTATACCGAAGAGATTGATATTTATAAACTAGCTTCTGAGCTCATTATTGACGATATTGTTGAGCCGAATCAGTTAAGGGAAGTACTTGCGGAACGTCTTCAATTTTTTAGCACAAAGGATTTACCGTTACCACCGCGTAAACATCCGGTTTATCCTGTATAATTTTGACGTAAAGGGGATTTAGAAAGCCTTTGGATAGGCTTTCTAGAAGCCCCTATTTTCTTGTTTAAGGGGATGGTTTAGATGAAAGTAGGGATTATTGGTGCAGGCGCTATCGGTATGTTAATGGGTTCTTATTTAGCTGAGGCGGGGTTAAATGTGACGATGCTCACTCGTAGTCATGCCCAGTGTCAAAGTTTGTTAGAGAAAGGAATTTGTCGAATTGATGAAAGAGGTCGAAAAACGATTCAATCTATTCATGCGACGACTCATTATCAAGCGCTGCAATCGATGAATTTACTTATTATTGCCGTTAAATATAAAGATATCTCTGCTGTGTTGCAGAACATTAAAGCAGAAAAAATGGATATCCCGTTATTATTTATTCAAAATGGACTTGCACATTTAGAGGATTTGAAGGAAAATGAGTTTTCGCATATGGCATTTGCGACTGTTGAACATGGCGCGATGAAAAAGAATGATTATACAGTCATGCATAATGGCGTGGGACGCATTGTCATTGGAGAACGATTTGGTCATCCCCATCATTTCGATTTACTGGAATCTGCGAATGGTCCGGCCTTTCCAGTGATTCGACATCATGATGCAGCGTATATTTTACTTAGAAAAGCATTGATCAATTGCTTAATTAATCCGTTAACGACGATATTAAAAGTGCCAAATGGTCAATTGATTGAAAGTGAGCATGCATTGGAATTATTGACAGACCTTTATGATGAACTGCTGGACGCATTTCCGGAAATGGCGCAAGACTTGCCGTTTTCTGCGGTTGTGGAAATTTGTGAACGAACGGCGCGCAATCATTCTTCGATGTTAGCAGATTATGAGGCGGGGCGTCCGATGGAAATCCAGACGATTGTGTCGGCGGTCATTCAAAAAGCAAAGTGGAATGGAAAGAACTTGCCGCTTTTAGCAACATATGAAAAGATTTTACTCGTTTTAGATAGGAAGGCTTAAAGAAAATGATTGGTTTATTTTTATCTATTTTAGTTGGAAGTATCGCGATATTTCCTTTTGTCGTGAGTCTGATTTTAGTCGTATTTCATCGCTCTGTAGGTAGAAAAATGACGATGAAAAAAATAGCGGATATTACGACGGCATTTTTATTTTTATCGGTTTATATGATTGCGCATTCTCTTTTTGTTGATGGGGTGGGCTATGTGTTGTCGATTGTATCGATTGTCATTGTCCTCGTATTTGCTATTTTGGAGCGTAGACGTGTAAAAGATTTTCATATTATTCATCTTTTGCGTAAAGTTTGGCGTTTGTTTTTCATATTATTAATGATTGCTTATTTTTCATTAATCATCATTGGACTCGTCTTAACGATTTATACGCAGCTGGCTTAATCAAATTTACACGTCATTTAATTTGTGAAAAGCAAATTTTTTTCAGGTTGGCGTTTTGAATGATATACTTTCATAAGTGAGATTGTTGTGGAGGAGTTTGAAAAAATGATAGTAAAGAAAATGGAAGTACCTGTACAAAATAGAATAGCAACCGCTTATAAAGAGAATGAAGCATTTTTACATAAATATTTTGATTATCCGAATGAGCAAAATGCTTACGCGGAAAGATTGAAAGAACTGGCAACGAGAAATTTTAAGCGTGAAGAATTGATAAATGCTATTCGCTCATTTATGACCCCGTTTGGGATTTCAGCGAAAAGTGAAAAGCATCTTCAAGAACTTCAACAAGAGCAAGCCGTGACTGTTGTAGGTGGACAGCAAGCTGGGATTTTAACGGGGCCGCTTTATTCAGTTCATAAAGCGATTACAGTTATTCTGAAAGCGAAAGAACAACGTGAAAAATTGGGTACACCTGTCATTCCGGTGTTTTGGATTGCGGGTGAAGATCATGATTTGAATGAAATCAATCATGTTTATACAGAATCGAATGGTCAAATGGTAAAAACGCAAATTCAAGATCAATTCGTTTTAAAACTAATGGCATCTGATGCGAAATTTGATCAAGAGCAAATGACAAGCTTCATTCGAAATATCTTTGGGCAAATGGGCGAAACGGCTTACACTGAAAAATTACTGGCTGAAGTTTTAGAAGCTGTTCAAATGGAATGTACATTTACTGGCTTCTTTACGCGTCTGATGAACGGCTTATTTCAAGAAGAAGGCTTGCTCTTCATCGATGCTGCGTTTGAGCCGCTGCGGAAATTGGAAAGTGAGTATTTTTGTCAATTTATTGAAGCATCAGCACCAATTGCAGAAGTGGTCGCTCGCAAAGAACAGCAATTAAAAAACGATGGCTTTGGTCAACCAATTATGGCGGAAGAAGATGCGGCGCATTTATTTTATGTGCATGAAACAGGGCGTTTATTATTAACGCGTAAAGACGAGCGATTTGTAAACGAGAGCGCGGGGCTTTCATTTACGAAGCAAGAACTACTTGAAATCGCAAGAAGTGAACCGAGTAGACTGAGTAATAATGTGGTGACGAGACCGATTATGCAAGATTTTGTTTTACCAGTGCTCGCTTTTGTAGGGGGAGCTGGAGAGTTAGCTTATTGGGCGATTTTAAAAGAAGCCTTTCAACATTTCGCTATTAAAATGCCGATTTTTGTTCCGAGAATGTCCTTGACATTGGTATCTAGAAAAACAGAAAAAAGATTACGTGAAACAAGCTTATCTGTTCAAGATGTGATGACAGGTCAGGCTGAGGAAGAGAAAGCACTTTTGGTCGAAGCGCTTCGCAATGATCAGTTTATGGACCAAGTGAGTATGTTACAAGAAAAGTTAACGGCTGATTATACAGAACTGAAAAAATGGTTTAAAGAAGATGATGTGATGATGCAGCAATTATTAATGCAAAATTTATCTTACCAGAAAAAGCAGTTTGATTATTTGAAAGAGAAATATGAAGATGCGATTTACGTGAAGCATGATGTGGCGCTTGGAAAGTTCGACCAGTTAGCAGTTGCGTTATATCCGGAAGGGCAGTTGCAAGAACGTGTGCATCATCCATATATATATTTAAATGAATATGGTCCTGCGATGATTCAAGATTTATTGGCGCTTGAGTACGACGAAGACGGCGCACATTACCTCGTTTATTTATAAGTTCAAAAATAAAACTTCCCTAAAGTCTTAAATTGGACTTTGGGGAAGTTTTATTTTGCGTGAAAAGCAGTACGAGAGATATAGTGATTTGGCGAATTTTGTCGGGAAACATCTTGAAATAAGTACTTATTTCACATTTTAAAGATATTCTAGAAAAAAGTTATGTTTTGGGTGGAGGAATGTGGGGGGATGTGGTACATTTATTTAACATAGTGGGGTGAAGAGTATGTTTATGGGGGAATATCAACATACTGTTGATACAAAAGGACGTTTAATTGTTCCGGCGAAGTTTCGAGAACATTTAAGTGGACAATTTGTATTAACACGCGGTTTAGACAATTGTCTATTCGGGTACCCGATGGATGAATGGAAGATACTGGAAGAGAAATTACGTGCTTTGCCTTTGACACAAAAAGATGCACGTGCTTTTACAAGGTTTTTCTTTTCAGGTGCAACTGAAGTGGAAATCGATAAACAAGGGCGCATTAATATTCCAACATCTTTACGAAGCTATGCAAAGGTTGAAAAGGATTGTGTGGTCATCGGTGTTTCGAGTCGAATTGAAATTTGGGCGAAACATTTATGGGATGATTATTATGCAGAATCTGAAGAGTCATTCAATGATATTGCGGAAAGTATTATTAACTTTGATTTTTAAGAAAATAAATGGATTAGAAAGCAGGCGGATTCAATGTTCAATCATACAACTGTGTTGCTCGATGAAGCCGTCGAAGGGTTAAATATTAAAGCAGACGGCATTTACGTAGACTGTACGCTAGGCGGCGCAGGTCATAGTAAAGAGATTGTGAAAAGACTTTCTGAAAAAGGCCGACTTATTTGTTTTGATCAAGACACGACGGCAATTGAAGTAGCGAAAGAAAGATTAAAGGATCATTTAGACCAAATTACTTTTATTCATGCGAATTTTAGAGAGTTGAAAAAAGAATTGGAGAATATTGGAGTTCCTAAAGTGGATGGTATTTTATACGATTTAGGGGTTTCATCTCCACAATTGGATACGCCTGAAAGAGGCTTCAGTTATCATCATGATGCGCCGCTTGATATGCGCATGAACCAAGATGCAAAATTGACAGCTTATGATGTCGTCAATCATTGGGCTTATGAAGATCTTGTTCGTATTTTTTATCGTTACGGTGAGGAAAAGTTTTCTAAAGGGATTGCCCGAAAAATTGAAGCAGCAAGAGAAGTTGCACCAATTGAAACGACGACTGAATTAGCTGAGTTGGTGAAAAGTGGGATTCCAGCAGCGGCAAGACGTACGGGCGGACATCCAGCGAGAAGGGTGTTCCAAGCAATTCGTATCGCAGTAAATGATGAATTAGGCGCAGCTGAAGATTCCATTACAGATGCGATTACATTATTGAATGTAGGTGGCAGAATTAGTGTCATTACATTCCATTCATTGGAAGATCGTCTATGTAAAGAAATATTTAAAGAAGCATCTTCTTTACCAGATTTACCAAGAAACTTACCAATCATTCCAGAGGGACTAGAGCCAACTTTAAAACTCATTACACGTAAACCGATGATCCCAACGGAACGAGAGATTGAGGAAAATAAAAGAGCGAGGTCGGCAAAGTTAAGAATTGCTGAGAAGAGGAAAGGGGAGAACTGAGAATGGCATTAGAACAAAGGAAATTTGTATCACCATACGTACCTGAAGAGGAAATTTCTGAAACACCGATAAGAAAACAAGGACAAAAGCGTGCTCGAAAATTGTTTTCACCCGGCGAGAAGTTCTTATTTGTCATTTTTATTGCACTCCTTGCCGTTTTTTCGTCTGCCCTTTTACATAGGGAAGGTCAGTTGAATAATTTAAATCGCGAAGTGCAGACGATTGGTCACCAAATTGAGCAAACAACAAAACAAAATACTGAATTGTCCATCCAAGTGAAAGAGCAATCGACATACGAGATTATTTGGGAGAAAGCGAAAGCACTTGGTTTAAATCTAAACGATAAAAACGTGAAGGTTGTGCCTGGGCGATGAAGAAGTTTCGATTTCAATGGGGAGCCTTTCTAATGTTTATTCTATATGGAGGGCTCTTTTTTCTATTATTCGGGAGATTATTATTTATTCAAGTGACAGGGGAAGCTGAAGGAAAAGCACTTGCCGCAATGGCGGAAGCGAAATACGCCAGGCAATCCATTTTAGCGGCAGACCGTGGGAAAATTTTAGACCGCAATGATGAGTTGATTGTTTCCGATACACTTAGCTATCGTTTAGTCGCTGTGTTGGATGAAGAGATGAGTGATAGAAAGACAATTCGACATGTTGCAGATCCAGAAGAGACAGCGAAGGTTTTAGCCAAATATATACCTATGGAAAAAGAAGAACTTGTTGAACGATTAACGAGAACAGAACAAGATATTAAAGAAAAAAAACGAAAACAAGTAGAGTTTGGAAAAGCGGGAAGTTCGCTGGATCATGATACGATGCAAGCGATTAAAGATGAAGATCTTAAAGGCATTTTGTTTTCGGAGGAAAAGAAAAGATTTTATCCGAATGGTGTTTTTGCTTCTTATTTAATTGGATTTGCGCAGCGAGAAACAGATGAATTCAACCAATTAAAAACGGTTGGTAAAATGGGATTGGAATTAACATATGATGAACTATTAAGTGGAACAGATGGAAAAGTAGAGTTTCAAGCAGATCGTTATGGATTTACTTTACCGAAATCAGAAAAAGCAGTTGTTGCAGCGGAAGATGGATTTGATATTAAATTAACGATCGATAAAACTATTCAAAATTTCGTTGAAGATGCTTTGCGTGAAGTTGAGAAAGAATATAAGCCGGAAAAAGCGCTTGTCATTGTAGCTGATCCAAAAACAGGTGCAATTCTTGCGATGAGTCAGCGTCCAGCGTTTGAACCATCTACGCGTGAAGGCTTAACTTCTAACTGGTTAAATGAGGCTTTAGAAAATACGATTGAACCAGGTTCTACGATGAAAATGTTTACGCTAGCGGCAGCAATTGAAGAAGGGAAATGGAACCCTAATGGCTATTTCAAATCGGGACAATATAAAATATTCGACCGTGTCATCCGAGATCATAATCGTACGGGATGGGGAATGATTAGCTACTTAGAAGGTTTCCAACGTTCATCTAACGTATCGATGGCTTATTTACTAGAGAGTTTAGGAGACAGGAAGTTTATCGAGTATATCGAGAAATTCGGCTTTGGAGAAAAAACGGGCATCGACTTACCGAATGAAGCAGCGGGCGTGATATTAGACCATTACCCTTCTGAAAGATTAACGACTTCTTACGGACAAGGATCTACAGTGACACCGATTCAAATGATTCAAGCTGCTACAGCAATTGCCAATGATGGTATCATGATGCAACCTTATGTCATTAATGAAATTATTAATCCAAATGAAAATCAAGTGATTGAGAGTCATGAACCTGAAAAAAGCGGCACACCGATTTCAAAAGCAACTGCCGAAAAAGTTAGGGAAGTGCTCGCAACAACAATTACATCAGACGTTGGAACAGGTAAAAGATTTGCATTAGACGGTTATACCGTTGGCGGAAAAACGGGAACAGCAGAAATTCCAAATGGCAAAGGTGGTTATTATGCTGGGAATGCAAGATATTTATACTCATTTCTTGGCATGGCACCGATTGAAGATCCGCAACTGATTACGTATGTATATGTACAATATCCCAAATTGAAAGCTGGTGAAGTAGGCTCGGATCCAGTTGCGAAAGCATTTAAACCGATTATGGAAAATAGTTTAAAGTATATGAATATCGCACCAGATGGAGAGGCGCCTATTGAAGCAGAATCAATAGAAGATTATACTAACAAAGATGTAGAAGAAGTAAAAGCAGAATTAGAAAGGCTAGGCTATACGCCAGTAGTATTGGGAGAAGGTGGACCTGTAACAGTTCAATATCCAGAAAAAGGAGCGAAACTATCTCCAAAATCTGTAGTATTATTGAAAACAGAAGGCGCAATCACCTTACCAGATTTTACAGGATGGTCGAAGAAAATGTTGCTTTCCTTTACAATGTTATCGGGGCTTGATATTCGAATTGTTGGAGAAGGTTTTGTTGTCGAACAAAGTTTATCGGCTGGATTAACGGTAAATCGTAACGAGCCAATTGTGGTGCAGCTGAAACGTCCATCTGAAATTTATAAGCCGAAAGTAGACGGAGAAGAAGATGAGTTGGAAATTGTTGGTGGCTAATGAATAGGCAGATGTTTCCCTTCATAGGTTAGTAAAAAACGTGAGGTGGAAATCCTGCAAAAATTTATCGAGTTGCAGACGAAAAAAAGACTTCGATTCTTATTTTTTACCTTCTTACTATTGGCTTGTGCGGTCATTGGAAAACTATTCCACGTACAAATCATTAAGCATGAACTTTTAAAAGGACGCGCTGAAGAAAACTGGGATATTGAAATTCCCTTTGGCGGCATGCGAGGGAATATTATCGATCGTAACCGAGCACTCATTGTAGGCAATGAACTGGCACCGACATTATACTTTATGCCGGCACAAAATCCGGAGTTTGAAGAAGTCGCAAAAGTTTTAGCATCGATTTTAAAAGTGGATGAAGAAGGGTTAATTGAAAAATTAGCTAAAAAGGAATATATGATTAAAATCGCACCGGAAGGAAAAAATATTACGAAACAACAGGCGGATGAAATTACAAAATTACAAATCCCTGGTTTGTATACAGGTGTGGATTTTATTCGACATTATCCGCATAAAGATATGCTTGCGAGATTATTAGGTTTTACAGGGTATGATGGAAAAGGTTTGGCAGGAATTGAATATGCTTATGATGAAATACTAAACGGCACAGGGGATCGAATTCGACTGTATACAGACGCGAAAGGGATTCCGCTGCCCCATGTTGATGATGGTTTTAAGTCAGGAAATACTGGCTCATCAGTCGAATTAACAATCGATTTACGCATTCAAAAAGTAGTGGAAAGAGAACTGAAACAAGCGATGGAAAAATATGAAGCCGATCAAGCTTTAGCGATTGCTTTAAATCCTAAAACAGGTGAAATTTTATCGTTAAGTTCTTTTCCGACTTTTGATCCAAATGATTACCAAGAAGTTGACCAAAAAATTTACAATCGAAATTTGCCGGTTTGGATGACTTTTGAACCGGGGTCCACTTTTAAAATTATTACATTGGCGGCAGGAATTGAAGAAGGCTTAGTTGATCTTTATGAAGATGAATTCCATGATCCTGGATATGTTCGGGTAGCGAATGCGAGACTACGTTGTTGGAAACGAGAAGGGCATGGACAGCAAACTTTTTTGGAAGTCGTAGAAAACTCTTGTAACCCTGGTTTTGTCTCGATTGGTCAGCGTCTCGGAGGAGAAAAACTGAGCAAGTATATTAAAGATTTTGGTTTCGGTACTTCTACCGAATCAGGGATTGCCGGAGAGTCGAAAGGTATTCTTTTTTCGAAAGATGCTTTTGGACCTGTTGAACAAGCAACGACTTCTTTTGGCCAAGGAATTTCTGTTACGCCGATTCAACAAGTGCAAGCAGTCGCGGCAGCCATTAATGGCGGAAATTTATATAAGCCATATATTGTGAAAGAAATTGTTGATGATAAAGGAAAGACGAAACAAACATTTCAGCCAGAATTAAAAAAACAAGTCCTTCGTGAAGAAACTTCAGCAAAAGTTAGAGAAGCTTTAGAATCTGTTGTTGCGAATGGTTCAGGACGAAGTGCGTTTACAGATGGTTTACGGATTGGCGGCAAAACAGGGACGGCGCAAAAAGTGGTCGATGGGGTTTATAAAGACGGAGAATATATTGTTTCTTTTATCGGTTTTGCTCCCGCAGACGATCCTGAAGTGCTCGTTTATGTTGCCATCGATAATCCGAAAAACTCTGTACAATTCGGTGGTGTAATCGCGGCGCCAATTGTCGGAAGAATTATTGAAGAAATTGCCCCGTTCGTGGGGATTACAAAAAGAGAAAAACAGCTTGAAAAAGATTATCGTTGGGGTGATGAGTTGACGCATCGTGTGCCCGATTTAACAGGGATGACGCGTGAGAAAATTCGCACACAATTGTATGCATATCAAATCGAGTGGCATGGCGATGGAGAAAAAGTAAAATACCAAATGCCGGCAGTCGATACGTTAATGAATGTTGACGATATCATTCATGTTTATACAGATTAACATGATGGGAGACCATCTTTTACTAAAAATGATGGTCTTCCTTTCAACCAAGAGTTTAAATATTTATTTTTAATGTGAAGTTGATGCACCGTCACAGCGTTTCACGTAGAAGGAGAAAAAATCATGACATTAGCAATGACAGTGACGGTAATTGCCGTTGCGTTTATACTTTCAGCAATTTCCGGGTACGGGATTATTCCAGCTTTAAGGCGTATGAAGTTTGGGCAAAGTATACGAGAAGAAGGACCGAAAGCGCACCAGAAAAAAGCAGGTACGCCAACAATGGGCGGACTGATTTTCCTAACATCAATCGTCATCACGACACTCATTCTTTCATACATATTTGAAGTAATGACGACACAGACGATTGTGCTGTTAATCGTTCTAATCGGCTTTGGGATTATTGGGTTTATCGATGATTTTATTATCGTCGTTTTAAAAAGAAATTTAGGGTTAACTTCTTTACAAAAGTTGATTGGACAAATTATTGTTGCGATTTTGGCATTCTTTTTATTGAAAATGGGCCCGTTCGAAACGACGGTTGCTTTACCGTTTTTAGATTTGAAAATTGACTTAGGTATTTTTTATGTTGGTTTCCTTATTTTTTGGCTTGTTGGATTTTCGAATGCAGTCAATATTACAGACGGTTTAGACGGATTAGTTGCGGGAACATCGATGATTGCGTTTAGTGGATTTGGTGTTTTTGCATTACAGTACGGGCAAGCGGATATTGCGTTATTTACATTTGCGGTCGCAGGGGCAATGCTTGGCTTTTTAATTTTCAATATGAAACCGGCGAAAGTGTTTATGGGCGATACAGGATCTCTTGCGCTCGGTGGTGCGATTGCGATGGTATCTGTCCTAATCAAACAAGAATTACTTTTATTAGTCATCGGAATTGTATTTGTTGTTGAAACACTTTCGGTCATCATTCAAGTCATTAGTTTTAAATTAACAGGAAAACGTGTCTTTAAAATGAGCCCAATCCATCATCACTTTGAAT
>CANSAF010000009.1 GCA_947644645.1 uncultured Sporosarcina sp.
ACAAACTTTTACGGCTCCATAAATTTTGATTTTTTAACGCTTTAAATACACCTGTTACAATATCTAACGCCATCAATAATAAAAGTAAATGTAAAAATTTAACCCCACCAAACAAATACATGTGCACTACTTCCAAGTGTTCCAAATTAACAACTCCCAACAACATATTTTTTCACTCCTTTTGAGTTTTTTGCATATAAAAAAGAACGCTCCGAAAGTGGAACGTTCTCAGTCTTACTTAATAATTGTAAAATTCATTGTTGATTATTAGCATTATGTTTTTCCCCTGTCAAAAAACCTATCGTGCCAGATGTGCAAGCGATAATAATTGGTCCAATAACAACCCAAACATCTTTAGATATTTCAGGTCTCCAAATAAAAACTGAACAACCAAAGAGCGTTAAAGATATTGCTATAATCCCAATTATAACTAAAACAATAGTCTTATGTTTAATGTCACCAACAATTTTCTTTGCTTCTGCTTCAACTAATTTGACTTCTCCTGTTGCTTTTATTTGTCCTACAGTTTGAGGTTTTTTTGTAGAAGTTATATGTTTTATAATTAAATCAATTTCTGGAGAATTAGTAGTAGAGCTTGCAATATTTCCAGTATCTGTTTCCGCCGTCCGTGATGAACTAGAACTAGAACTAGAACTAGTACTTTGCTTTGCCTCAAAGCTTGTGGAATTGTTTGTCACTCTATCAACTCCGATAAACCTGACTGACTAAACTTATCTTTATGTGAATCAATAATTGAAAATATTTCTTCCATGGAAATAATCTGAACTGGTACGTTATTTAAATCTCTTTGTAGAAATATCCCATCTGTGATATTTCCATTTTCGTTAGAATTACCCTTACTAATTTCAACTATATCATTAAAAACAATGTTATTACCGTCAAATCTTTTATTAAATCTTATATTTAATTCTTCTAATTCGCCTAAATCACCTTTAAAATATTTCCCCTTTATTTTTCTTACAGGGTCCTTATCTGTAATAAAATATCTCCCAATTAACCCGAACCGTACAACTTTTTTATAACTATAAACGGCTTCCGAAAAAGAATTGATTAAGTCTATGAATTTATCTAAACCTACAGAGATAGAATGTCCGCCGTTTGAATTGACGATAAAGTCAATCCTAGTTTTAGCAATGTTACAAGTGTAAACACCGTCAGAACTCTGCATAATAACGGAGGGTACATCTAGCGGTGCTTCTGGGGGTACTGGTAATATAGTTGGCATTTGATCAAACAAACTTTCTAATGCATCCTCAACTTTATTAGCCAATTTATCAGGTCTGTTTTCAATCTCATCAAAAAACAGGGCAAATTGCATTTGTATAAGTGTTAAATTTAACATTATGTATACTCCTTCTAAATTCTATTGTTAAAAGTAGTATACAACAATCTTTTTAGTATTTAAATAAGAAAACCATTAAAAAATATATAACAATGATGATGATCGGTGGTATAAAAACAGAACATAAAAAATTAACAGTCCATTTTCCAGCCAATTAAACACTCCTTTTTCAATAATATATTACTAATAAATATAAAAAAGTACCTACTTTACAGGCAATAAAAAGAACGCCCTATTAAGGACGTTCCCTACTTAATTATTTAATTCTTTTACGACGCATTAGGGTCCAATAGCGACTTTAAAACATAAAAAATACACCTCAATAGGTGCTAGATACGTTACTGTTGTTCAATTTGTTCTGCCATAAATTCTGCAACCGGTAAGCGGTATTTCTCCGGCAAACCCTCGATATCTCTGCTTCCTGCTTTGACAAGGTAAGCATAGACCGGGACCATATACTCATAGACCATTATTCATGACCTCCTTCCACTTGTGCTAGGCGTGTTTCAAGACCGGCAATAGCTTCAAACAAGGCCAGTTTTTCATAGTCGACCTCGGGTTGTGGTGGCGTAGGGGCAACGTAGGCACTTACTGTCACTTTTTTTGACGCAGTGACGTCGCCAGCTGATGCAGTTACCTCATAAGTCCCGTCAACATTGTCAACCGCCAAAACTCCGTTATTAGCACCTGTCCAAACAATAGACGAATTGATCGGATCACCGTATTGATCAATTGCAATGGCGTTATAAGCAATCGTTTTTGATGGTGAATCATCTTCAAAGCCGATAAGTGTATCACCGTGAATCGTGATTTCTTTGACGACCGGTTCAGCGGGCACCAACACCTCAATTGGCTCCATGTCTCTACCGTCAATGCTCGGCACATCCAACGTCTGTTCATATGCTAGAGCTTTACGCACTTGTACATAGCCTTGTTGTTTAGCCGTTGTATCATCTACGCCAGTCGATACAGATGCGTAGACCACCCGATTATTTTGACGATAGCCAATTAAAATATCGTGTTGCCGGCGCTCAAATGAGACGATTTCAATTTTTTCAGTATCGTTATTCATAGTTAAACCTCCTCTACCATAATTCCGGAAATGTCGTCAATGGCGGATCAATTGTGAAATGCCTTAAATTGCTAATGGTAAGTGTTTTTGTGTCCACAATTTCTCCGCTTTTCGTCACTTTGTGGATTGTCGATAGCTCACCCGCCGTTTCTATATGGTACTTGGTTGCGTAATACAAAAATCCGTCACGACAAGCCGCAACCGCTACGTTTCCTTTTTCGTTGATCGTGTGTCTCCACATTTCATTCCCGTTGTAATCTATGGCGATTACAACGGATTTTTTTAAACTTGCTGTGACGTTATAATTGACGCTTATATACATAAATTGAGAATCGTTAGTGACGTTGATATATGCCAAACTTCCGTTATCATACAAATCATCAATGGGAATCATATAGTGAACCGCTCCATTTAAATTGCGGTCATACCTCGAAACTCTTAACCCTTTCCCATAAAGATAGCTCGTCGTGGCGCTGATTGTAAATATATGGGTTGCATTGCCGGTAATTCTAGTATTGAAAAGAACGCTCCTTTGGCCTGTCATACTTGAGGATGAAACCGTTTTTACTTGTTCATAGTTGGCGCCGCTGTATTTCCTTAATTCCAAATACGTTACAGTCTCCCTATGAACAATCATGAATAGGTTATCGTCCTTATCGCAAATCATTTGTCGCAAGTCGCGCGCCCTGCCTGTTACCGTTTGCAACCTGTTGTTTCTATCCCCTCCGGCATAATAAATAGAAAGGGAGTTTGATTCCCACGGAACCATTAAAAGATGCCCATCGCGAGTAATGCAAACCGCTTCGCTCGTGCCGATTGTCTGACTAGGAACTTCGGTTTCGTGTAATACATTGAGGTTTTCGTCTACCCTTGTGATTTTCTGATTCGATACGTTCGATGATATATACGGAACAACCCATTGGTTATATGATGCATCTAATAAAGCATGTACAGTCGATTGGCCCGTAACAGGAACGTTAGCTATTTCGTTGAAATTCCCGTCTAATTTTCTTAACGCGCCTGATCCATGCCGTATATAAAAAAACGGTAGGAAACTATTAAAATTCGATTTCATTACGCCGTTGATGTTGACGTAACCATTTTTTATTTTTCTCATCACACCGTTAATGTTTGCCCAACCATTTTTAATCTGTTTATTTTGTCCGTTGATATTTGCAAAACCATTCGGCATCCTTCGTCACTCCTCATACTGGAAATAGATATCTCCATTGCTACCGATTGCCCCTGTAGGTTCTGTGGTTCCAAACCTGATATTGCGTACTTGCGGCACAGTGTAGGAAGTGTTCGGATGGGCCTTCAGGATGCCGGTTAAATCGCCGCCGTCTTGCGTTAGGATTTGTTTCCACGGACCCCAAGCCGCACCTACAGTGTTACTGCCGATTGACCTCTGATATACAGCACGCGTTCCCGTACCCCTGTGGCAAGTAATTCTTTGAGTACCCCAACCAGGACTAGTCCTGTAAGTTTCCACGACCCCATATTCACTACCACTTAATACACTCCATGGATTTATTGAGTTTGCCGCCATCATGACGCTAAATCCCATTGGGTAATCAGCTAATGTACTATCTTCTTGATGTGTATTGGCAGTTAATCGATTTACCTGCTCACTGTCTACATCTACTGCACGGTTGTATGCCGAGCGAACCGCATTCGCAGTAGCTGCTTGTGTGGTACTAGTACTAGTTGTTGTATTGTTTAATTGGACATGTCCTTTTTTCGTGGTTGACGCATCTTCCGCCAAATGCGTCGTAAACTCCTGTGCACTTGCCCCCCCAACATCCACTGCACGAGTGCCGTGAGGGTTTCGTTCGTTGACGTGTTCAGCCAATTCTTTAGCTGTTAAAATATCTCCTAATCCTGTCGGTACATCAATGTTATCCAATGGGATTTTTGAACCTTCCCCATTTTTTCCACTGTGTGTATGTTCCTGAATTAAACGTTCAGTAAGATTTTTTAAAAACACATCATTATTAATTAACCGCTCAAAAAGAGGGTTGAATGTGTCAGCATGTGCTGGATCCGATGTTTGTAACTTTCGCAGAACTTCATTAAAATCTATTGGTTCATGAATTTCATGATTTGTCATGTGTATGCTCCTTTCTATTAAAATTGTTCATCCCAATCAATCTCAAGAGTCGTTTCATCATCCATCCCCTTAGGCTTGAATGTTTTCCAAGCGACTAGGTCACCATCTGCATCATACAAACCGCAACAGGATATATCTTCATCGCCACTTTCTTCATAGATTAAATCAACGAAAATCCTTAATGTTGTAGGTACAGGGTATTCAATCCCATTAATCTCTTTTTTAATAATTTCTCCCGGGATTTTATTTACGTCGGCAGTTGGTACAATTGGTTGTCTTGTTTCCGGGTCATGTCCTCCTGTCCCCCAACCGACATGAGTAATTGCAGGTAACGGTGCCGTACCGCCATGTGCTTTAGCAAACTTTTCACGAGCCTTTGTTGTTGTGATTGCACTGACTGACATTCGTTTCACCTCTTTCTTTTGTGGTAACTTTTCCATTTTTAATCACCCGTAATTCTGACTGAAAAACAGGTTCATTCTTCACATTCATTAAATCGCCACCTCCTCAACCGTTTCCCCGTCTTTTTTCACGCGAAATAAGCCGCTGTGATTATACAGGGCTTGATCTAACGACATAGTGCCGTCTAAATTAACTTGTCCATCGAGTGATGCTACGCCATTCGAAACGACCGAACTCGCTTTGATAGGAACGGAATGTTGGCTAGACACTGCAATTACCTCTCGTTGTGTATTTCGCATTCTCGCATCATGTAGAATGACTAGCCTTTTGTTTTGCGGTTCATTTTGTAAGAGTATTTCGCCGTCAAGATTAAACTCTCCATCAAGAGACGGCATGATGTTTACTTCGTGCACACCAAACTCATGTAAAACCTTCGATGTTAATTTGATTTTCTGCATATGTGCTGGACCGTCTTTGTTATAAAATCCATTCAGAAAACGATTTCCATCTAATAAATATTCGCCATCCAGTAAAATTACATCAGCTGCGTTACCTAATCCCGCTTGTGCCCAGGGGTTGGATGAGGTTTTCAAACCAATTTTATTCGAAATATTATGAGCCACTTTTTGATTGATAAGAATGACATTTCTTAATGCATAAAGTGCTTTCATGTGAGCGGGCTTCATTTCTTCCACCGTTGACTTCATATCTTTAGATGGCCACAAATGAATATCAACTAATGGGAAACTTACACGAAACGCGTACCTGCCTTCAATTAACCTAACATTTGATGAAGGAGACTCCAGAAAACGGTTAATCTCTCTCTCAATCGCCCTATAGTTTGCAGGTGTTCTATTTGTTGATTTGCTTATCGCTCTTTTTCGTCGATATTCCAAGTCAGATTCAATTGGCAATATGTCGAGCTCTTCTTCCCATTTACTCAACCCCCATGTAGCAGTCTTAATGAATAGTTGGTTTAAAAGATCATCAATCGTTTCAGATAATTCATCCAAATGCTCACTACTATTATTAACAATAGCTTGAATTTCGGGAGATTCCGCATAGTGATTTGGTAAATATGAAAACATTCTTTCTTTCCTATCCATTTAACACAACCCCTACTAAAAAAGGAACTTCGTTGTCCCTCAGCGCTAAATTATTTGATTCACCATTGATTAATACGTTGGAATAATCTTCAACCCACTTATTCCGAAACAAAACGTTGTTAATTAATGACATTTTAATTTCTGTACTATCTGTAAATGAAATGCCTTTAAACACCCGTTCTAATTCATCCGCAATTTCCTTGGCTACGCTTTCTGCAGTGTTTCCTCTTAATGAAACATCTGCTTGAATACTAATTTCTTTATTCGCAGCACTCTCCACGGTTAATCTTGCTCCAACTGGCGCTTCGCCTTCCCCCATTCCTGGGACCGGATCAATGTAATCTTGAACAGCTTGTACAAGTTCACTGGATGCCGGCTTCATTTCGGAATTTACAATAATTACTTTCACTGTTCCTTCCCCTGCCCAAAGTGGAATTACCTTTGCTTTACCAACACCCTCAACCTCTTCTGCCCACTTTTTATAGTGAGCTTTATTGGCGCTTGTTGCCTTTCTTCGTCTCTTAATTAAATATCGTTCTAAAAGAGATTCATCAGATTCATCATCTTCACCAGGAATGATAATCTCACCAAGAATTGCTAACTCTAAATCTGGTATATTGCTAACAGGTAACATATTTGAATCACTCATCGGGGTATTTCCTACGACCCCAGCTGTCTCACATTCGACGATTCCTTCATCAACAACCACAAAATATAAATCGTTAACAAAAAAGCGTTCTCCAACATCCACCGGAATGTTAAAGGTTGCTCTTCTTTTTGCTTTGACTGCCTCTCTTTTATCCACTCCGGATTCTTCTGTTCGCTTTTCCAACCACTCTCCAGCAGAATCTTGCGCAAACACTAATTTAAGTATGGCGTCTAGCTGTGCATAAACTCCTGCTAATTCAGCACTCTGAACCGCAAGGGCTGCATAAATAATGCTACTTTGACGTTTGTCTAAGTCGAGTGAAACAGATGCAAGTGACCTTTCCATAAAATACTCATAAGTCATATGCTCATACATAATAAACCTCCTGTATCGACAAATCCCCCTCTATCGTATCCACAGAAAAACGAACAAAAACCTTGTCTTCCTTTTCTTTTACGGAAAACCCATAAACTTTTAAAATTCTATCGTCATATTTAATCGCCTCTTCAATCAACCTTGGAATTTCAGCTTTTTTATATGACATAGTAACATTTTGATCGGACATCAATTCGCTAACTTCTTCTCCAATGTCTGATGTATAAATGGGGTGTACAAAACGTTTAGTCCTTAGTGCCATATAAATAAATTGTTCAATAGCTTCTTTTCCAGATATAATCTCACTTGTGATTCTTTTGGTTTCAAAATCATAACGAAAGGTTTTAGATGTTTCGTTGCTTTCGTGTTCATTAAACTCAAATATATCTACTTCGGGAGACAGCGCCATTTAACGTCACTCCTTTACTCGATCCATAATAAAAAATGATTGCCCGCCTTGTACGGCAGCAACCATTACTGTTTCCCCTTTTTTTAATTCATCCATAAATTCATAAATTTGGACTGTGCGACCGTTTACCCTGACTTGTCTTGTGTGATTTGTTAAATGTTCAGCAACAATTAAAACGCTACTCGGTAAAATCATTCTACTATCATTACCAAGTCTGATACTTAATGGATTTTCATTAACAACAACGCATTCTACAAACGAAACAGGATTAATAGTTCCTAAAGTTTCAAGTACAATACTTTTAATTTTATTTTTCATATTATCACCCTGCATCCGGCAAATGATTAAATTTGATTAATTCCAGGGACATCATGTGCGAATTCCCTACAAAGTGGTGGCTATCAGACTCTACAAAATACTCACGATTGATAGACGTTTCTTTCTCAATGACACGTACCATATCGCCGCTTGATAATGAAGGAATTCCAAGTGCGCTAATTGTAAACTTTTGACTTAACTCTTTTTTGCGTTCTAAAGTTTTTTTAGCCAAATCATTTAATTGAGCCTGGTTGATGTCGCCCGAAATATTTTCATAATGTTGCAATACGCCGTATTTACTTCTGCCTTTATCATCGGTTAGAATAGCAGATATTTGTTTTTTTTCATCGCCCGCAGTCAACTTAACACGAGTAGCCACATCATCCAAAGATGTTTCAAATGTAAAATCTTCGATATTTACACCGGATTCAAGCACCCAAACACTTTCTTCTCGTTTGTAAGCTTTTATTCCAGCTTTTCCTTCTTTCGAAAAAATCATATAACGTTGCTTCGTGTGTTTTTCTGTGTCAATTAATGCTTTTAATAAAATGTCATAAAGCTTCGTTTCATTGGCAAAGATTAGATTTTTAAACACATGTTTTGTATGTGCAATCGTACTGTTGTCATGTGGAATTCCAAAATCACTAAACACTCTTTTGGCTATCTGATCCGCCCTTGCATCCGTAAATACATAAGTGTCACTGTTAAGCAATAAGTATTGCAAATTATCATAAGCAGTAAATGATAATATTCCACTTTTATTAAATGCCCGATTAAATATAGTTCCGCGAAACAACTCTTTTCCTTGCCATTTAAAAAGGACAGTATCACCCTCGTTAACTTTTACTGATTGGCGACTGCCTCCTTGTCTAAAGAGCATACTGACATCTATCTTTCTAGCTGCGCTATATCTTCTTCCGGTCCATACAATTGATTCTGTTGGAATTTCTAGCATTTCATTCGATTTAACTAAAAATAATTCAATCATTTTATCACCAACTTTTCGCCAATATGAATCCAGTGCCCCGGTTGTTTCAAGTTACGCTTATCACGTTTAATAATCGCATCCTTGTTCGCTTCCCATATTTTCCGCCACTGAAGACTATCGTTGTAATAAATTCTTGCAATTGCCCATAGGGTATCCCCTTTTTTAACGGTATACGTTTTAGGGACAGGTTGGGGGTTTGGTCTAGTCGAACTTGTAGAAACTTCTTTCTTTAAACTGATTTTCCTGACTGCATTGAATTTAAACTCTTTAAATACAATTGTATAATCAATATCACCAATACCGCTATCTCCTTCTCGATAGAGGAAATTTTCGATTGTGACTGGAAAATTAATTGGCGTCCCCGTAACAACAAATCTCATTGGCTTCCCACTATTTTTCCAACGCTCAATCATTTCAATACACTCCCAAGGACTTGGAAACCCATTGTATTCGGTTAATGACGATTCGTACTTCGGGAAAAATGATGAAAAACTAAACTCCTTTGACATTGGATCTTGTATAATCGTTAATTCTCCCAATTTGGATATACTAATAGAGTCGTTTTGGGATGGATTCGAGATTTCCAAGACTGGAGGGAGGACTGGCAAACGCAGCCTTTCCGCTCCATTTCCAAAAGACAACCAAAACTCGTATACACTTTTAGCCATCTATTACCAATCCTCCTGTTTCGAAATCTTCTTCATCTAACCTTTTCTCAATATATTCATAAGCGATTTTACCAACTTTTTCGGCATCCATTTCATTGTGATAATGGTTTTCACCAGTGATTTGCACAATAATATCTCGCGCTTTTCCGACTATTGATTTCGCCCCACTCTTTCGGGATGATGTTGCTGCTTCAACTTGTTCTTGTGGTAGTGACTCATTAAACCCAACACCATCAGCATAAGCAGGTACCGCATTAAAGAAATCAACGGTCTTTCTATGCGAAAGTACTTCAGTTCCTCGTGGTAAATTCATGAGTGTGTCCGTACCTGGCGAAAGAGTCATTTTTCCGTTTGGATAACGAATCAATTCAGGTCCACCACCGTCACCAACAATCGCAGGTCCTCCCGGATGGAAGTTTGTACCTTGAGCAAGCTTTGTAGGTTCTCCCTCCCGTCTATTCTTACCTCTTTCAACGACGTATCCTACTGCATTACTGCCCCAGCTTTTGATCGTGTCCCAAGTATCGCCGAGCTTAGTAAAAATACCAGAAACATATTCCCATGCATTTTTAAATGGTGTTGTAATCGCTTCTTCAACTGCCGCCGCGCCAGTTTTAATTGGTCCCCAAATATTTTCTTCAAAATAACTGCTTGCCGCACCCCAAATATCTAACACGACATTCCAGCCATCGGTGAATTTATCACCAATCCACGTACTTAGCGTTTCGACAGCTGTTGAAATTGGACTCCAAACCGTCTCTTCGAACCAAGATGAGGCAATGCCCCATAAAGTTGTAACGGTTGTCCAAGCTAAAGAAATAAATTCCGTTATTGCAAGCCAAGCTATTCCTGCCGCTAGAGTAAGTGGTGTCCAAATTGTTTCTTGGAACCAAGCAACTGCTAGACCCCAGATAGTCTGAATGCCTGTCCAGACAAATGAAATCTTTTCGGAAATCCAATCCCACGCTATACCTGCTGCTGTTGTTAAGGGCGTCCAGACTGTTTCAGTAAACCAATCTGATAATCCCCCCCAAACGATTTTTATTCCTTGTTCCGCGATGTCATACAAACCGACAACAAAATTCAAGGAAGCTTCGAAACCTCTTGCGAACGGCGCCCAAATAGTTTCGGAAAACCACTCAGTTAAACCGTTCCAAGCTTCTTTCGTCCATGTGACAGCTTCACTAAATTTCTCGCTAATCCATTTACCTGTTGCAGACGCACCTTCTTTGATTGATGACCAATTATCACTTAACCAGTCGCCAAGGGCGCTACCGCCGATTGAACCAACAATACCACCTATAATACCACCGATTGCAGTACCAATACCTGGAACAACAGAACCGACCGCCGCCCCAGTAGCAGCTCCTGCTAAACCACCACCAACGGCACCCGCAGCACCCGCTTTATCTTCCTTACTAGCAGTAAGGATTGAAAGTGCACCTAGCGCTGTCCCAAGTACAGGAATACCTTTTGTAAACTTGCCTAACCCGCCGAGACCTTTTGAAAGTCCTTTGGGCATTTTAAAGCCTTTTTTATCAGCGTTTGGTGTATTGAGTACAGGTTTTTCTCCTTTATTGGTCCAGGGCATTGTGTAATTAGGCTTTGGTCCTTTTGGCTGTTTAGAATTTTTGGGGGATTTTTCTTTGTTTAACCATCCAAAAGCTTTCTTTCCCAAGTTGCCCGCCTTTTTCACACCTTTACCTAAAGTGGTAACAGCTGTGATAAGTGGGCTTAATACCAAGCTTGCTAACATCCCCGCAAGCATCGTTGCCACTCCAGCGCCACCAAATGCTCCCAGTGATGGGTCTTTAAAAGCATCTTTCCACATGCCGCCGAGTGCTTTTCCGCCTTCTTTAACACCTTTCACAATACCGTTAAAAATAGATTCACCCATAAACAACCCTATTTTTTCAGCCCAAGGTTTTCCAGACGATTTCCACCAACCATTTAATGCGGGTTTACCTTTAGATGACCACCATTGACCGATATCCTCAGCAATAAACTTTATTTTCCCTTCGAAACTAAGTTTTTTAAAACCTTCATTTTCAAGGTAGTTTGATTTAATGTGCAAAAAACCTTTTTCTAATTTAGAGAATACCCATTCTGCGCCTTGTTCCCCGGCTTGTTGTACTGTATTCTTCCATTCACCCCATTTGTCCTGATTATTATCTAACCACGTAACTATTGATTTTAAGCGGGGTTTCATGGATTCCAAAATACCTTTTCCAGCCTCTCGGAATAGCGTGGATGTATAACCGCGAATCGTCATAAGAAGACCTTGCGCCGATTCCGCGAAGTCTTGCGCAGCACCTTTAAACCCTAAAAAATCAGCTCCACCTTCGTAAAGGTAATTATATAAACCACTCATGCCGCCGAGTGAATCAAACTTCTTTTTCGACATATCGACGTTGAATCCGCCTAGCATGGTGTATTCACCCATTTGAGCGTTTCCGATAGCCTCCATTGCTTCTACTACAGTTCGTCCCGGCGTTATAGCTGCCATGTCAGAAGCTAACCTTAAGTAATCTTGTGCTTTCGATACGTCTCCTCCAGAAATCCCTATCCCCCTTGATAATGCTGGGAATAAATCAACAGAACTAAACGGTGTTGAATCTGCAAAACGCCCCATCCAAGTCACTAAATCTTTTGCTTGCTTCACGTTACCGTCTAACCAGTGTTTCATTGCTACTTCATAACCTTCGAAATTCATTGCCGCTCCGATGGTTGATTTAGCAAAACTCCCAACACCTACCGCCGCTAATGTCACTGTAATTAACGTGGGAATTGAAAACAACGCTCTTTTAACCGTACCAATCACACTAGACGCAGCATTAATAGCCCGAATCGTAAACGATCGGACTTTTGGAATTGCCGTTCCTACATACGACGAAACGCGACCAATAATACGACTAGCCATGTCAACGCCTCGCACCGTAAAGCTATAACCTTTAGATAACGTTGACCGTGCGAGACCCCCAATTCTTCGGATAACCGGCATAGCCCTGTCCATTGCTAAAATCGTCATTAATTGGGTTCTAGCAATATTTCTTTGCGTAAATTGACTGATCTTACGCAATATAGGCGATGCCTTATCCTTGGCCGAGACGAAAACTGCGTGAGTTCGTGGCATTCGTCTTTTCATGAAGTTAGAAACTGCAGTTAAGGCTTTCGTAGCTTTATCTGCTACTCTGACAGTTACCGTATGAGTTTTTGCAATATCTTTAAGAACAAACATATGCATCTTCTTTAAGATTTTCGTCGCTAAGTCTTTCGCTCGCATTGTTAAAGTCACTGGTTTATTGACATGCGCTCGCGCTCTTTCCAACTTGTCGATTTCACCTCGGATTGTCCGGATTTTCTTCGATATTCTATCCTGCATATCAAAACGAGCCATTAATTTAGCCATGTGCAACCCCCTTTCTATTTACTCTTTGCTTCCGCAGCTTCTTTCGCTAACGATTCTAATTTATAGCTAATGCACCCATTCATCAGTGCTTTAAAGTGACGGGGAGCATCGTGCCATTCCTTCAATGCTGACGGGGAGTAATTCTTCTCCATCATTAAAAAATAAAAGTAGGTAGCGTCTTTATCCCCGTCTTTGATTAGTTTTTTGCTGTTTCTTCTAAATCTTCAAGAGAATCGTCAAATCCATTGATTTCGTTCGCCACTTGCAGCCATTCAGAATACTCCCCACCAACATGAAGCATTTTTTTAGCAATTTCAATTGGATCTTGTTCGCCATATGCTTTTCTCAATTCGGCAGATTTAAAGTTTGGATAAATAGTGGACTCTACCGCGATATGTGCAATGAAACGGGACTGATCTACCTTCTCCCCTGTTTTTCGTCTACGTGATCCGCTGTAAATTGGAACTGTGTGCAGCTTTTCCAATTCATCAATACGCGTTGTTGTAATAGGTTTAAATCTAAATGGAATCACATTTCCTTTTTTGTCTTTAAACCGTTTAGATACAAATCGTTCTACTTCTTCTACTTCTTCCGCTGCTCCTGGCATAAAGAACGATAAATCATTCACCACTTCTGATAGTTCTACTTCTTCGTTTTCAATTTCTTCTACATTTTTGTTTGTCAATTCAATCTCTCCTTTGTTTTGGTATGTAAAAAGAGCGAATCTAATCGCTCTTAATCAAAATCCTCTTTTAATTCTTCTGGAAGGTCTAAGTCTTCAAATGTAAATGGCACTTCCTCTTCCAACGCTTCTCCTTCGGCATTCAAACCGGCTACCTTAGCGCTGTCGAAGTTAACGTCATATAACGTAACTCGTTCAACCCCGCGACCCGATCCGCTGTCATCTAGTACAGCTTGGAATGTAAAATAGGCATCAGGTCCGCCCTTTACATACTCCATCATCAACCTAACGAATTTAGATGTGACCTTGTAAAAAGTTGCTGTTCCTGTACCGCTCGCGCCGATTGTTTTATGTCCTTGCATACGGCGCCCCATGATCGGAACTTCTGATTTATTCTTTTCAATGGTTGCTTCAAATTCTTTGATATATGCAAGTTCCTCACCGTCAAGAAATAAACGACCTTCTTTTCCGCTAATCGTATGAAACGATCTCATTTTACTCATTCTTCAAATCACTCCTTTTTTGAACATAAAAAGAGCACCTAATTAGGCGCTCTCTTGGGAAACAGTTGTATCAATGTAATATTTAACAGCCGCATAGACGGGTTGTGCGTAAATTCCAATGTAAAACCCATTACCTTCTCCTGTGAGTTCAACAGTAATGTCGGTATTTGGATCAAAATTCTTAATTCCGCCGGCATTTTGCAAAGCATTCATGTATATTGTGATAAGCGTTCTCACGTGATGGGCTCCATCGTCATTGGATGGGATACTATTATTAGCCTCATTTCTCTTCTTGATGGCCCATTTAAGTTCTCGGGTAACGTCGTTATTAATCCCGTCAAGCACACGCATGATCTTATTATCAGCAAATTGCTTGTCCTTTTCGTCTTTAAAAGATGTAAACGAGTTAATATCCATTTCAACCGTCACTTCTTTTTCTCGCGGATCATAAGAAAAAATGAACTCCCCATTTTGGATGGCTTCTTCTTTGGCGTAGGTATCTAATCGCTCCGGCACGTCAATCGCACCTTTATATTCAGCGAATGTCAATGATTTTTGAGTAGATGCACCTGCGCTTGCACCCGCTACCCATGCAACAGCTTCGGCAGTAGTAAGCTCACGTTCTTCAAATTGCCCTTTAACAGCACCTGGTACTTCAATGATTACATTGTTAGCAACGTTAATGATTCCTTCATAATCCGCAGGATGATTAGCCATTACCCCTGCCACCTTAATTCCAGATTCATCACGGAGCCTTTTTACAAAAGATTCAAAGACGACTTTTAATTCCTCGTCTCCGTCTACCGGCAAACCAATCACATCGAAGTATTCAACTTCGGCAGCATCCATAAAATCAAGGTAATCTTCATTGGTAACTTCCCCATCAGATCCGCCCTCAAGATTTTTTCCCGCTGTTAACGTTAGTTCACCTGTTCCCTCAAATTCAATGTAATCATTCGGTTTAAATTCTTCGATATTCGAAACGGTTTGCCTAGCAACACGCTCCAAACCGAGAAATATCGTAATGTCTTTCTTTGATTCATCAAGGACGTTTTCCGAAATACGAATTTTTAACTTGTTACCTAGAGTTCCGCCATATTTTGCGGTTGCAGTAACACCTTCACCAATTTCAGATTTCGCCTTAGTTCCTTCATTTAATCTGTAAACAAGCACTGTGCGCGCTTCTTTTTTCGCTTCTTTAATCAAAAGCAATTCTGGATCATCAATATTAGCACCTAAAAATTTTACTGTATCTTTATCATCTGTAATTTCTATAAAATCCTTTGGTTTACCCCAATTCAAAATAAATGGTAAAGCAACTGTTCCTCGTTCACCGAGTTGCGTACGCTTCTTCGCTGCCGATTCAAATCGAAAATAAATACCAGCAAGAATTTTATCAACACCTTTTTCAAATGTTCCGCCGTTCATTTTTTAACCTCCTTCTTTTTGCCAATTGTTTTTTTGAGAAACTTATCAATTCGTCTTTTAGCCTCACCTTTCGTCACCTGAATTTCCTTTGTACGGGCAAAAACACCATCAAGCACTTCAGGTTTAACATCAAATAATTCGCGACTGTGTTCTCTTAATTCATGAATATAAAAAAGAGTTTCCGAATCGCCCGTTTTAGATGCACCCGGAACCTCTCCCTTTGTCGCTTTAACTTCCTTATCCTTTGTCATTTCTTCACCCCACTATTCACTTTAATATCTTCAAGCGCAATCGAATCTTCCCTATCGTAATGATAGCGACTGTCCCAATTGACAGTAATATGTGCCGTCCCATCGACGATTCGTGTTTCAATCCTACTGATTCGCAAATACTCTCCTGTTGGCGTGCCGTCTTGCTCAATTAAAGGGATCAACATTCTTTTCCGCCGAACTGCATCAGCGATTTGTTCCGCCTCATAATCAGCTTGCTGTGCGTCTACATGAAACAACTTTACAACCAAGTTATAAGTTTTCAAAAATGTAGACACTGTATCGTTCCCATCAAATGAAAACGGCGTTGGAAAATACAAAGAAGGCACCACAAATTTTTCGGGCACCTTTTTTGTATAGATTTTAACGGGAAATAATTTGTAAAAGTAATTCATGATTGCTCCGACTTCTGGATTCAATAGTCCACCTCCTAGAATGCTTCATCAAGCCAATCTTGCAATCGACGTTCAAGACCTTTTTCGAATATTTTCTCGAATATAGCAAATGCATTATCCCAGTAATGCGATCCTTCAACCCATTTCGCAGACAACATCATGCCTGTTTTTGCTCCTGGTTCATAAACGAAACGATCACCACTCCAGTGACCAGGAACCCAGCGACTATCTTGCATGTGGCCGAAGTTTGCGTATGCTGCATAATTCAGGTTGGTTCCCACGAGTAGCGACAAACCACCTTCATGCATTTCCCAAACGCCGTCACCGTCACCTTTAACAAAAGAGTTCAGCAAACGCCGAGTGTCGACTGTTTCTGTTCGAATAATTTCATCCTGAATTAAATCTAAGAATTCCATGCCCATTGCTTCAAGCCACAAGGTATATTGTTCTTGTAAGCCGCCGTTCGCCGCGTCACCTAACGCCTTTGCAAATGCTTCCAGTCCTTCGATTTCAAACTTCACAAATTATCATCCCTTACAACTGTGACTTCTTGGTGATGCTTCTTAATCATCCGTGGCTTTTGCATTTTATAGGTGACGCCATCCCATATGATTTTACTATTTGTTCGAATATCCACCTTAGGTAGAAAATGAACCAAAAACGACTGCATGATATTATTGTTCGGCTCTAGTTGAATGATAGATTGGTTCTTTTCTGTGAAATAGCATCGGATATTCGATAAATCCGGTTCATCATCGTAATAGAATTCCTTTTGAAAGTCATCATCTGGGACGCCCCAGTTGCCACCTCCGCCAACATTGCGTTCTTTCAGATGATATACATCGCATCGGTGAGTCAGTAGTTTCTTGTAACTCATAGCACTCGCATCCTTAAAAATACATTGCCGTCGCTCGGTTCTTCTTTTTCAATATAATCATCAAGAAGGTCGGAAACGTCTGGAATCGACATCGTAGAGCCGTCAGCCAATGTATATGAGTAATCGCCAATCTTTTCGGATTTGTATCCTTTTGTGATTGATTCATCACTATTTGTTAGCGCAAAAAACTGCGCTACTTTTAATAATGCAAGGCGCAATTTACTAGGCAATGGATCATATTCACTTAATGGAAATTCAATCTTTTTTTGTATATATGTTTCAGCTTCTAGAATATCCATTTCGAGCAGTTTGTCCGCTCGATTAATTACATCTTCAAATACCGAATAGGCTTTTAATTCCGCAGGAGTAATAGACATGTCCATCACTCCTTATCTACTTTTTGTTCATCCTGCAGCTGAAGGATTAAGGCAATACGCTCTTCTTCATTGTTGACGGACTCCAAATCTCCACCAAGACCAGTGATGATTGCTTTTTGTTCATCGGCATTAAGTTTTTTTAGTGATGCAGCAGTATGTCCCTCATCATCTTTCACCTCAGGAAATTCGACAATATCGAAATAACCAGTAGCTACTGCTGCGTCCGCTTCTTTCTTTGTTTTAACTTCCACGAAGGGCTTTGCTTCACTTGCAGATACGATACCGTTGTACGATAGTGCATTTTTCAGTTTTAACTTAAACATCACTCCACCCCTTTCGATTCAAGCGCTTCAATTCGAGCGACAAGATCATTGTACTGCTCTTCAGTGCCGAATCCGGGTTCGCCAGTTTCACCTTTAGCACCATTCGTGCCATCGGCTCCTTTGGGTCCTTGGGCTCCGTCAGCACCTTTTAAAGACTCAAGCCAAGCAGATTCATCGCCTTCGAACCCGTTTTCTACCGCGATTTCATAAGCTGACTTACCATCTTGACCACTTCCTCCACCACTTGCGCCGGTATACTCAAACTCACCCGAAGCGTTTTTCGTTACCAAAACGACGGGAATCGCTTTGGTTCCATCGCTAGATTCATCCACGATTGCTAAATTACCTCGTGCATCCCTTTCGATTGTCTCATTCATCGAGTTTTTAACTTTCATATCACTTCAATCCTTTGATTAAAACTGCCGCATCTTTTTCTTCAATGATTGCATCAAAATCAAGGTGTACAACATAAAAGCGCTTGTCTTTCATGATTGCTTCTTTACCTTCAGTTGTTTTTCTTACTTGGACATTGTAAGTGTTGACGACAATCAAGTTTTGTGGATTCGTAAGAATAATCTTATCAGTTGGCATGCTAGGTACTCCAATTGATGGAATGCTAGCTGGTGCTTTCATAATCGAATCAGACAAGCCACCGCCATTTTTAATGTTTTCATTTAGTAAATATCGCTCCCAATCTTGCTGGACTGATGGCGCCATTAACCAACGTAAAGAACCATCATTATACTTATTAGGGATTTGTTTCACCGCATCGTAAAACACATCTAAAGATAAACCACCAGCATCTTTATCCGTTCGGTCTTCAATGTGTGAACCAGTTTCAAGTTGTTTTAACCAACCGTCATTAAGCTTTAAAAAGTCGTAGTCTGGGTCCCCAGAATCTACACTCTCATCGCCATTTAGATATAAATCTTCTAGATCAATACCTAATTGAGTTGTCATCAAGTCGGCAACAATTTTCTCGAAGTTTTCTCCCTCGATATTTTCACGAAGAGATTCCCCTGTAATTTCCCAAGGTAATCTTACTGCAGTTGTTGCATATTTGATGTCGCTGAACTTTGGTTTGCCACGGTAGCCGTCATCCGTATCTTCTGTTTTTGCTCTTAAAATACGAGAATCAATACCAATTTTATCAACTTCACCCGTTTTCTCCCTCTTCATTACCTTACGAATTAATCCACCAAGCGCAGTTTTTTCGAATGTTTGCTGGATGAATTTATCCGCTTGTCCAGGCGCTAATAACCCGGACGTAATATCCCCTGTTGAGATTGTTTTCATGATTTGTGTATTCTTCATGTGTCAATTCCTCCTTTTATAGAAACCCGTTTAAGTAATGTTTTTGCACTGGTTCACCTTGTGGATCTGGATCAGCTTGCTTAGAAATGCCGCGAGCCTTTTCAACAGTTTCAAGTCGTTCGTTGATAGGCGTCAGCTTTTCATCAAGAACCTCGCCAAACTGTTTCATGAGTGTTTCCTCTGGCGTTGGCTCTTCCTCATCACCCTCGCCACCTTCTTCTTTTTCAATTTCTTCGAGTTTTTTAGTGATTGGAGCAAGTTTGTCGTCCAGCATTTTTTCAATATCTTCTTTTTTCATGTCATCATCCCTTTCAGGTGGCTTTCCCACCGCTTTTGCAATATCTTCTGCAATAAGTACTTCTTGAGCAATATCAACGAAATCTTGAAGTGCTTCTTTGATTTTCGTTGAATCAGTTTCAAGTGCACTATCCCAGTTATCCCAATTGAAAATCACGCTGTTTAACGCTTCTTGAGCTGCCCAAAACTCGCGACGCCTACGATCATGATTATACTTATCAGCAACAGCGCCTTTTTCAACATCCGTCTTTCCAGTAAAGTAGGTTTTCAGCAAATTAAAAAGCCCCTTTTCCTCGTCGTTTTTCGACTGGACAGGTGGCTCTGCTTGTTTTTCAATTGTTTCGGCTGTGCCGGCGAGACTATACCCGGTATACTCCCCTTTTTGAATCGCTTCCCAAATTTCATCTGACGCTTTCGTTACAAGCACCCATGAACCTTTTGCAATCGTTTCTTCTCCGATTTCCATTTCAACAGGAGCGATATACGATTCAACTACTTCACCGACGCCCGATTCAAAGTCATGTTGTGTGTCGATATTACGAGCATCTTTCAGAAATCCGTGTGCCGCCTTCTCGATTTCAGCAGCAGTCATAAAATCATTATGGGAATCTTCAACGTCAGGTTCATATACGACGCCGTAAACAAGTTGTTGATCCGCATCTTCTTTATTGACGAATACCTTTACTTCTTTTTGAAATGTCGGTGCTTCAGCTGATTTGGTTAGAAAAAAGCGTTTTTGGTTCGCGCCTTTGTCAACGTATGAAACATGCGTGATTTGCGCATTGATTAGCTCTCTTGCCATTTTTTCACCTCCCTTCACTTCTTAATAAAGGACTTCCAATAACAGAATCTAATCTAGGCAAAGTGATTGAAATAGGAGGTATAGTTGCCCTGCTCCTTTTTTCATCCATTAATTTAACCAATTTCGCAATTTCTTCTGGTGTACCTTCAAATGTTTCATAACAATGTTCTCCAGTTGATCGTGTGTATTCCATTTTATTCACTTCCTTTTCAAATTTACTGCAAGAACTGATAAGATTCGATTCCGCATACTAAAAGCAATGGTCATATGTGATTCGGTTCTTGAAATAACAGACATATTCACACTTAGATTCAATCTCGCTCATTCCTTTCAATCTAGGAAATAAGTTCTTCACCCTTAAACTTCACTGATTTAAAGTGTTGCGGTAAAATCTCACCATCAAGTCCCATGTCTGCACTTGCAGCTTCATTACTTTCAATACTTACACTCACAACCTCTCCAATTTCGATACCATCAACATACATCGTACCGCTATCTAATATCTTCATAATAAAGCCCTCCTATTTATCCAATTCCTCCAAGACTTCCTGTCGAATCTCCTCTTTTTCTTCTGGACTCAATCCTATAATATGATTGTCAACAACTGGGCCAATTACGCAGCCGCAATTAACACGATTTCGAGCTGAAAACGTTGTGTCTCTTGGATACATACCGAACTCGCCATCAACGAGAAATAATTCATCCACACCAACTACAGTTCCATCCATTGCAACGTGCGTTTCTCTCGGTTTAGTTTTCTTAGTGCCGCTATGCTTCCATTTCTTACCGATAACCGAAGGTGACTGCATAAAAGACTCCCAGTTTGCTTGTGAAGATGCTGCAAGGATTTCGGTTCTAGCTGTTGCCCTCGCTCTAGCTCTATCAAATTGTGGTAAATCTTTTATTCTTAATTCCGCTTGCGCGATAGATTCACCATTTTGAATAACCTCCAACAATTGCGATTCAATCGCCTTATGAGTATTCAAAGCCATAATTTCCGCCAATTGTTTTGACCAGGATTCAATCCAGTCAGTTGTGCGTTTGGATAATACCTCGAATGCAACGTCTTTGTCGATGGAGTCCATGATTACTGCAGTCAATTCAGAAACAGTTAACGTAAGGAATGAAGCAGCCTCTTCACTGAACAACGCTGCAAAATCATCAGCTCCAAAAAGGTCATTTTGAAAATAGATTAGCAATGATTCTAGCGTTTCAGTATCATCTTTTGCTATAAATTCCTTTAATCCGTCTAAATAGTACTTGCGTTGTTGCCTGAGTAACTTTGCCGTCAGTGTTTCAAAGTCCTCAACCAGTCCAGGTAACTCATTTAATTCCGGAATATCATCAGGAAGAATGTCAGCAATATCGCCTTCATCCTCGTCTGCCTTTTGAATGAATAACTTAATGTTTCGAAGTAATCGTGTTGTTTTATCGTCCATATTCCAACACGTCCCGTAAATCTTTCAAAATATCGACTAAATCCTCTTTGCTACCTTCTGATTTTGCTATGCCATGAAGTCCACTCAATGTATCCAATGGACTTCGTGCCGCTTGTACAGGCAAATTATATTCATCAGGGAACAAGTCCACCTTTTTGCCGAGAATTTGACCAAGCAACGGACGCAAGTCATTTGGAGCAACAGCATTCGCTTGAATAAACGGATCCAAAGTTTTGGCAATTTCAACCGGGTCATGAAGATTAGCACCTTTGACAGTCAACTTGACAAATTTAAAACCTAGAGGCTCAAGAAACAATGTGTTAAGCACCCTTGCAAGCCCCTTCCGCTCTGGTTGGAATACTTGTTCCTCAGTCACTTCACGGGCAACCGCTGCTGTTGCTCTGCTGTAATCTTGTGCTTCACCTGTATAAAGTGGTGGCAATCGGAATGATGAACGGATTTTACGTCTAGAATTTTCGTCATATTCAAGAAATAAAGCATCTTGCTGCAACACTTCGGCCAATGATTTTATTTCAACTTTTACAGGTGTGACTTTTTCATCGCCATTCGTCTGCTTTTCCTCAACGACGCCTTCTGCTTCAAGTAACAAGAATTTATGAGCGTTTTCAGTGCCCTGTAAATCATTCATATAGCCCTGTAGCGCTTCGTATGAAGAATCATCCAACTTCCCGTTCGAAACAGTAATAGCCGCAGGAATATGACGTCCATTGCGGAAATACATCAGATTCAACTCTTCCGCTTTACGAGCACCGTATAAACTGATTAAGTTGCCAATCCACCTAGGCTTGCCGTAGGTTTCTGAACCAATTTTCATATGAAAGATTTCAGTTGCCCGTAAGTTATCTGGAGTACTTTCATCAAACTTCCCGGTTGTCGAGTTCATGATGCGTGGATCACCGTACTCCTTGAAAAACACTTTCTTCTCATCAATAAGCTGAACGTACTTTCTGAATCGTTTCCACCGCTTTACTTTCTTTTCAACGCCATTTTCAAGGATTGTATATTCAATTTGCTCCGGAACGGTTCGTTTGCAAACTCTCATGAACTGCGAATCCACATACTCAATGCCAACAGGAGCACCTGTACCATCGCGAATAATTTCAAGATAGCCATTGCCCGTCTTTTCCTTGTCGTCTATTGCGTAGCCAAGAATGACCTCTGGCGACTCGTCCATATTTAGATATCGAATAAATTCATCGAGCCTGGTCCACTCTGATTCTGCTTGACTTTTCACTTCTGCAGCAACTTCTTCTGAATTAACATCAAGTTTATAATCTGGTTCAATCCCAAACTCAACAATATTCGTCTTATAAGCATCCACACACTGTTGCAAGATGGAGGAGTATTCCCCAATAAGCTTTAATTCTTTTAAATTATAAGGTGGCTCGATTATGTCGCCGTATGAACCTGTAAAATCATCTTTATAAATTTGATTGGTAGTCGATGAAACGGATGCTTTAACCACCCTTGCTCTAACTTTTTGTTCCGTCACGTACTATCTCCTCCTTCCTTTCGGTCGTTGCCTTGTTGGACGTTCATTAGATTTTTCTTTAATGTCTACAACTTCATATCCATCTAATCCATACCACACCGCTTCGAATGTATGTGGGTCTATGCCGAATTCATCTGGAATGATGTTTCCTTGCTTATCTTTTGCATAAACCAAGTTCTCCATTTCATGAATCGCATTCTCGCATCTATCTGAACAAATGATTTTCTTGAAACGCTTCATTTTCTTTGTATTGGCTAACCGTGACCCTTGGAACTTCCGAGCACCTTTTATATTCAATCCTTTTTTGCCTAAATAAAATATAGTTTTCGGCTCAGCGGAATCCGCAATAATCAATTCTTCAGTTTCAACAAAGTCCTTCAAATCCTTGAACAATTCAGTATCATCAATTCCACGCTTGTAATACTCCCAATAGATATACAAATAGTGTTTTTCCAAATCCACTACCATTCGTAGTACAGCATTAAACGAGGTGACGAAACCGAAGTCCATCCCAACACGATACATCGGCCGCTGGATTTCCTGTATTGCCTTCATAACCATGTCATGCTCCATCGTCTGGAACTGTGGCAATACTCGTTCTCCGTTCACGCCAAAACGACCTTTCCGAGCTATCCGGTGAAGGTCTGGATCATAATCTTTCATTTCTTCAAGTTGTTCAATGTAACTGTCAGGTAAAAATAAATTGTCGTCGGCTGTGGAATGATGATAATAAGTATCTCCCACAACCATTGTTCGGTTTTTATACAATTCAACGTCATCTAGAATAAATAACTTGTTCATTCTGTCCTGGAAGAAATGTCTATACGTCCAGTTATCCTCACCAACAGGGTTTGTCGATAGAATCATGTGAAGTTTTAACGTTGGATGTCGCAAGCGTCCAAGCAACTCTTTGAATCCGTCATACTTGATTTCCGAACACTCTTCCAACCAAATTAATGAAACGTTATGAATCGATTTCAATTTGGCTGGCTTATCCATTCCTTTGAAGATAATTTTCGAACCATTAGGAAATCGAATTTGCATCGGCGAAGTAACGCATCGGATTTTGTCTGACAATCCCATTTCTTCAATGATTTCTTCAAGTAGAGCGAAAGTGGAATCCCTGTGCGTATCATAGACCTCACGAACAACAAGTGCTGTTCGCTTTTCTTCAATCAACTTTAAGATGATTTTAAGTGCAACGTGATAACTTTTACTAGATCCGTAACCACCAACGAGAAACTGAAACTTTTGATTCCAGTCAAACAAAAAATCCTCGAAATGAGGATTCACTTCTTTTTGTATAACCATCAGTGGTCACCCTTTCGAGTAATCATGATTTCGATTGGACCATCGTCGCCATTGCCACTTATTTTTTCAATCTCAGCTTTGGACTTATCAATATTCATCTGCATACCTTCCAATTTCAATCGGCGTTCATCAAATTCGTCAGTTAGTTCGATGTACTGCTTTACAAGGTTACGATATTCAGCCATTGCTCTTGCTTGTGCTTTGATATACGCTTCATATCTTTCGTGAGCATAGACAACTGCATAGTTTGCACCACCGCCACCTTCACTTGAATGATGACCGGACAATTCCTTTAAGTGGTCCTCTTCATGCTCAACCCACATAATCTTTTGCATTCGAATGATGGCCGAGAATTTAATTTCAATCTGCATCCATATTTGGTCTGCGATTGTTAGGTCTTGCATGCTGTCGATTATCTCTTGCTGTTCCGGTTGAATGAAGTTAGCGAACAAGCCATGCTTTCTTGCTGCTTGGTTCCGTTTCGTAAATTGATTCTTCGGATTCGGGTTGCCACCTCGGTTGCTCTGCTTCTTCGACTTCGCATTAGATGTAGATTTATTTTTATCACTCTTTTTTCTGTTGCATGAATCAGTTGCAACTCCATCATTATTTACGGTTGCATCTTTTCGATTGGTTGCATCTTTTTTAGTTGCATCCCTCGACCAACCTTCACGACTTCTTCTGCTTTTCAATGTTCCTTCTTTTACACCATGCTTTTCAGCCAATGCTTTGAAGGTTATTTTTGTTGTTTCCCATTCACTTCTAATTTTATCCCAATTTGGCACATCACATCACCATCCGCCTCCTTTATTTTTAGGCATAGAAAAAGCACCTCCGAAGAGATGCTATTCACCAAATAAAATATCTACAATATCTTTTGCGTGGTCGAATTTACTACCGTCTCTAACTTGGTAATAAACCTTTGGGTTATTTAAAATTTCGATACCATAATCTTCTAACTCAATTCGATGCTTTAGTGATTCTCTTTGTTTTTCATATTCATTTTTAGCGGTATATGATTTGCTTCCTCCAGCAGAACTCTTATATGTTACGACAACTTCTAACAAAGGCCCTTTATCTCCATCTCTACTAATAACAATAGTTTTGTTATTGCTTTCAACTTCATAGATAAGATTTTTATACCTTGCTTCAAATGATAATTTAGATTCACTCACATTAAACTCATTCTCTTCAAAATAGGATTTTAACATATTATACAAATCATCTTCATACGTCTTGAGTAAAGGAACCACTTTCTCTTGATAAAGCGTGGCATGAATTCGCTGTTTCTCTTCTAATCGCTCCTTTAAATCTTCTAACTCTTTCATTTGCTTGATATTCATTTTCATCACCTCCCACTGACTATATTATCAGAATAGGAGGAAATAACCAATTTATCACTCGTATGTATCGGGGCTGTGTGGAGGGGGTTGGTCGCTCGGACGCACCCCTCCTTTGATGGTTCCCCTCACTTATCTCGGGACGTAAGACAAATCGTAAGACAAGGAATTAATTTGCATGTTTTAAGTTAATTCTCTCCTCGACTTTCTTTCTCGCGCGCTTGATGTATTCGTGCACCGTTCCCTTACTCACGCCTAATTCAACCGCAATATCATTCATACTCATTCGTTGCGCTTCATGGAGTAAATAGCACTGCCTCTCTCGCAATGAAAAAGATGTAAGGATATCTCTTAATATCAACTTCTCCTCCCGGGTCATGTGTAAATGTTTTTTATTAATGTTGTTTTCATCCCGTAATTCTTTTTCCAAATCTGGCAACCAGTCTATATTTGCATAGGAATTCTTTTGATAAATAGACTTTTCGTCAGCCCCTCGAAACGTTCCTGGCTGTCTACCTGTTTTCATCCAATCAAGCGAAAATGTCATACTTTCAATCATGCTATTAATCTGCTTCAAGTCGTTCATGTCAGTTGGATTGTTCCTATCCAGTTGATCCGCACGCTTTTTCAATTCTTGTCGCCCACCTGTATACTCCTCGATTAACTTGTCCGCCCAATTTAACACAAGAACCCCTCCTATCGTTGTTTGACTCGCCCTTTAACTCGTCCATACGTTGGACGATGAACACCCATCAATTCCGCAAAATCCCTGTCCGTCAGACGTTCTTTTGGCTTGTCTGATGTCTTACTACTCTTTTGAACTATCTCCCGTCTACGAGTCTGCAAAATCCCTAATCTGTCAAACTCACTTTTAAATGTGCGCATGTGACCCCTCCTTTGATAAATAAAAAAGGACAACAAATGACGCAGCTAAATGCCGCAATCAAATGTTGTCCTCCGTTGTTCGGTCAGACTATATTTTTTTAGTTTGATTCACTTCGATGTTCACCGGCTCGCCATTTTGCCATAAAACTGACTGCTTTCCAAAGCCGCTCGAAGGTCTTTCTATTGCTTCAATTTTACCATTTTTAACTAAATAAAGCCCGTCCACACTCATATCTATTTCCTCTTTTATTTTTTTAACCACAGGACCCCTCCTCGTGTTTTGTGTTATACTATCCTTGCCTAGAGGACAGGAGGGTTTCCTGTTCTTTTTTAATTGCCGTGATAATATGCTTCAATTTCACTTTCCGTTGCTAAACGAAATCCCCACTTATCTTTATTTTGATTAAGGATATCCCTTTCTGACCTGTCAGTTGCATGAAACATAACTCCGAATTTATCAACTGCATAGTCACCGATTTTAAACTTCGCTGACCTCTGTACTAACTCCAATGCCTTTTCCAGTAATGGTTTAGACATCATTGGAGCCGCCCATTGTTTCCGTGGATCCATTTCTATCTCGATAATTCCAGCAATAATCTTTTCTTCCAACTCTTCTAATTTCACTTTATCCAAGTCCGCAAAACTACTTTTCTTCTCCACTTGCTCACCCCCCCTTTTCAAAATATCCCTTTCCTGCGCTGCTCAATCCGCCCAAGAATCGACTGCTCCATAATCAACAAGCCCACAACATCCGTGTCCAATTCCAACTTTTCCGCAATCTCAAAAATGGAATAACCATCTTTCCACATTTTTCGAAACACTATTGTTTGACGCTCTGTTACAAACCAATCAATTTCCACGTTGTCAAATAGAATCCGTTTGCGCTCTAACAGTTGAATGACTGTCATTTTGAATCCTCCAATGCTTCACATATTGCCAAAATCCCACAAGACACAATAAACATCCACCAGTCACTGTGAGTCAAAATATGAACAGTTTCACCCTCAGAAATGCTTGCACCGATTGAAAAGAGTATGGCGAAAGTTTGAGCTGCAACGTAAATTGAAAGTATTGTTTTACCCAATGTTCATACCTCCCCTAACCCTTCGCGTGTCGTGTCATAAATTTCGAACAACAAATCATTCGGAGCCACCTTCATCACTTCACTTTGAATGTGATTTAATGCTTTGTGCATTCGCTTGTTTCTCACTAACAAATCCAAAGAACGCTCTTTCTCGATCCGATATAAACTTTCCAATTCCTGCACTCGTTCGATAAGGTAATCTGAGTGTTGATGCATGAAATCCCTAGCAATTAAATTCTGTTGCTCCCTGTTTTCGCGCTCATATAATTCCGTAAAGGACTCTTGTTCAGATTTAATCTTTACAAGCCTTTCCAACCGCTCTTCATCCGTCACTTAACTCCCTCCAATTCTCTTACCAACAAATCAAACGCAACCTCGTCCCCGTTATCCAATGCCATGTCAATGCGCCATAACAACATGTCCGTGTCTGTAATCGCCGTTTCAATGTTTGGACTGCACTCAATCATTTGACGCAATTCTGTTCTGCCTTCCCACTTTTGAATGGCATACTCTCTCATCATTTTTACATCAACTCTTTGAAATGATTGTTGCAAAGCCAGCCCCATTAACAACTTCCGAAAATCACCGTAATCATTCATTTCCCCACCTCGTTCTTTCTCGTACTGAAATGATTCCCACAAGTCTCGCAATCTGACCACTTTCTTTTAGTCTTAAATTCCGCATCGCAATACGGACATTTAACTGTTTTCATACCTTTCTCAACTCCTCGTTTTTAAATATTCCAACGCGACTGCCAAAACGTGCCCTGTACTGCATTTTAGGAAGCACCTCCAAGACTTCCCCTTTCGCTTTCGTAAAATCTTGAAGGTAGTAATACGTTTCCACGTCTGATTCATCGGCGCTTGGAATCACTCTTACTGAATCCCCGACGTTTAATGGCGTTGCTGCTATCGCGTCATAGATTGTTAGTTGCTGCATTACACCACCTCATTTGTTGCGCTTTATGTTCGAACTATGCAATAACTACTTTATTCCTTTTGCGAATTCCACAATCTGTTTTTCTAGTATTTTGGGATCTTTAACGAATGGAAATTCTGTTTTATCCCACAAAATATGGTCAGCATAACTATCATCAGCATCAGTTATATGCTTTTTCACTAAATCTAAATAAGTCATTCCATCTGGATATTCAGGCATACTTCTCACCCTTTCTTGCTTCATATTTTCTGTCAAATGCGACAAATTTAACTTGCTGGTAACTTGCAAAATGTCACTTGCTCATTCGCCCCATTGAAAACCCTGCACCCATCAAGAGGACTCCAGTCGCAATGACTGCGAGTACCTCTACATTTGTAATTACCGTCATAAAATCACGTCCTTTCCTTACGCCAAACCTTTGTTTTTCAAGTACTCCGTATTGTCGCGCCGCATGATTGCTATGTGCGACGTATGTGAGCTTGTCCCCTGAAAAACATATTCCCCTTTGCCATACAACCCATTTCCGAGTCCCTTGTCATACCACGCATTGCCGGACGTTGTTTTCGTGCCGATTTTAACGACTTCGAATCCATCTTTTTCATTATCAGCAATGCGTTTTTCCAACTCTTCTTCTGATTTCGCTTTTAATTCGATTGTAAAATAAGACATTTTCGCCACTCCCCTTATCAGTATTTGATACAAACAACAACCTTCGGCGATAAGCTATAAAATTTCCGTACTGTCAAATCAACAACTTGACTGTCATCTTCCCAAATGACTTTGTTTAGCCCGTCCTTGACTCCCTTAACGTAATTATCCACGTCCGGCTTGACAGTTGGACGTAACTCGCCCGATTCAATTAGCGCCTGTTTCGGCTTGGTTTGAAGCCTTTTAGGCGTAGGACGGTAAACATCCACAAACAACCTAATCGGTCCTGTAATCAACTCTTTCGGCGCATGCTGTGCCGCTACCAACCTTACAAACTGTTTAAAGTCCCTTGATTTAGTTGGATCGTAAAGGACAGTTTTACCTGCCCACGTTTTACCTGCCCTGGGGCGACCTTGCGCAACTGGTTCGCCCGGGATTTCAAATAAAATCTTTTTCAATGCTATTTACACCACTTTCTCAACCGGAATCCCGTTCTTTTTCCACTGTTTTATTTTCCGTGGCTTTCGTTTGGCTTTTGCACCTTCTATCCAAACAATCCGCCACCCGCTTCTTTGCATTTCAAGAAGTTCCTCGTCAGCGAAATGACCCACTCGATACAACTGCTGCAAGCTAACTCGTTTGGTTAACTCTGTTAGCCGCATAGCGCTTGTCCTCTTCTTTAAATTCTTCTTTCAATGCTTCTCTCAGGCATTTTTCGCATAAATTGCGACCCCAGAACCTTGCTAAATCCTTGTTACACTCGATACACACCTTTCCGTCCGTGTTCAGTTGCATGAATTACCCCTCCAAGTCGCTTTGTTTTATGAAAACGCCGTTGACCATTTGCCCCGTTCGACCTTTGATTTCGTCATAAGCCATTTCCGTACAATGCTCTAAAGTTGTGTCGAACTCTTTGGAAATTACATCTAATCCATTTTCAATTCTCTTGATGCGTTGGAATATCTCCCTTTTTTCAGTTTCGAACATAATTTCTCTTGCCAACATTCCGATGTTAAACATTAAAGAGAACAAGATCGCATCTTCTCTTTTAAATTCGTGTCCATCATCATTTTTTAGTTGCTCTTTTAAAATCGTTAAAACAACTTTTACATCCCCAATGCCGTCATAAATTTCATTCGTCCGACCTTTCGCCATGCCGTTGGATATTTCTCCGACCTCTTCGAAAAGTTTTAACATTTGCTTTTTAGGGTCTGCAGTATGCAAATTTCTTTCTGTCGCCCACTTAATTACTTTTTCATCCAATTCAATCAAATTCATTCCGCCTGCTCCTCCCTACCTCGCCCAGTCGTGCGGGTTTTCATCAATTTCCGCCATCTTGTCAACAATCCCCATCAAATCCAAGTAAACTTCTCGGTGGTCTGACAGTTTGTCGTACATGTATTTCTTCGCTAGGCTTTCAACTTCGAGTTTCAATTCTTTGTACTTGTTGCAGCGCGTTTCGTGCTCCCAAGACAACACTCGCAACTTGTTGTTTATCTTGCGCAACTCTTTATCTGCTATAAAATTGCGCTCATTAATCGCTCCGTTCATAGTGACCCCTCACTTTCTTTCAGAAGATTAATAGTTGTGGTTAAATCCATTTCCTAATGTCCAAATCAGCCATCATTTGATTTGTTTTCGGCATCACGATAACTTCACTGAATGCCATGTAGTCACTTGTGTTGTTGCGGATAAAATAAACATTTTTAAATTCCCTTGTAAGGCTGTCGCCGTGCAAAACAACACCATTTACTCCGCGTATCGCCATATTAAAAATAAGAAAAGGAATCGTTCTATCACTCAATTCTTCCGCCTCGTACCAATAAGCCCGTGGATCATATTGAATAACTCCCGCTTGCTCTCTATGTTTCTGCCACGCCTTGATTAGCAGTGATCCAGTACCTGCTGCGACTTCGTAATAACACCTTCCGCCACCGACCATTTCCGTTAACAATTTAGAAACTGAATTTGGCGTAAAGTCTTGTTTCTTCGTCTTTCGTTCCGCATGTTCGTCCTGGAAATAATTCAGAAACCACTCGTAATTCAAATCATGTTCAGCCGCCGAAAAATCCTTAAATACCTTTTGGCGTTTTTCATCATCTAGCATGAGTTCTAGCATTCTCGCCGGTGCTTGGTAACTTTCCGTTATGCCTAGTAGCTGGTTGATCTTTCCAGTCGTTAAGGTCACTCCTTGTACCTCCCGACTTTAAAAATCTTGTCCCAAGAATCATCAAATCTTCTTTTGCGGTCTAAATCTTGCAATCTGTGTTGAATCCGCAAGCGATTTTTAAGCCAACGTTTACGTTGATTTTTCGCCATGTGATTTGCTCCTTTCGCATCATTCCAACCAATTCGTTTTCACACCTTTTTCGAGCCACCTTATTGCGCATTCCACTTCATTGTTTTCGAGCATTTCTTTGATGTCACGCATGTAGTCGCGAACAACTTGATTTGTGGATTTTGCATCAAACGCCCCACGTTGAAACCTTTTTCCGCCAATGCTTATCAATGCCTCCTCCACATGGTCTCGATGATTTTTTAAAATCCTAATCGCACGTTTCTGCGCTGATTTACTACTACTTACACTGCGTTCACAATCTGTTTTTAACGTCTTGTGAAATGCGATATACATTTTCACAAGTTGTTCGTGGGATGCACATTTGAATATTTGATAATTCGCAGACAATGCCTCTCGCACCTCTTCGCCATGCCCTTTTTCAAGTTGCGCCTTTACCTTCTCCAGTTGCTCAGTTCGAAAGACTTCGAGCGTTTCTTTTAATTCGTCGTTCAGCATTAAGTTGATTTCGTTTTGTTCAATCACCAGTCAACATCCCCTTTCAGAGTTTCATAGATTAATCAATCTCATCCTCCAACCTAAAAACCTCAATGTAGTTTTCCGCTTTTTCACGCTTCGAGACCCTGCGCCTGTATGCAGGCGTTGTATAAAATCGAATCGTTTGCTGCAATACGCCGTGTGCCTTTGCTATTTCTTCAATCGTTCCGATGTGCAGCAGTTCATCGCCTTTGTACATTGCGTAATCTGACATGATTTACACCCACTTCCTCGTGCTCCACTTCCGCAATTTAAGTTCTTCCAAAGCGTTTATATAATCACCATGTTCAAGCTGCAACTCCACGAATCTGAACGCTTCTTGGATGATGTTGTTTGTTGTATCATCACTCTGCCTCACTTCTTCTATTTCACCGAGTTCGAACAAGATATCCTCGATTCTTGTAAGTTCTTCTTTTAAAAACTCAACCACTTTTGCCTCTGCTTTATTTTGCATTTATTTTTCCTCCTTCATCATTTCGAACATTGCATTTTTGACCCCATCACTCATTTTTTGCATTTGAATCAGCGCAACCGCGAAATCAATCGCCTGTTTTTCTTCTTGGTGACTCTTGTAATACCAATCCCTCAACAAAGGTTCGTAGTCACGCCACAGATTGATCCACGGTAAATCAGCCGCAATGCCATTTGTATAAGCTGCTGGGGTCAATAATCTCCAAGCTAAGTCTTCCAGTTCCTTAAAAGTCTTAAATCGACTGTGATAGTCCGTTTCAAGCAATAAATCGAACCAAGCCGCGCAACATAGTCCCCAGACGTTCGAATCCGATATTCTCGTTGGTCTTTTGAGTATCGTTTGAGTGCGTTCAAACTCCTCTTTTGCAGCAATTGCATTAGCTACCACTTGCTTGTTAAACCCTTTTAACGGTACTTTTTCAACTATCAACCTTCGCAACTCTTGTTGATATTGTTCACGTTTTCCGATTCTCATTTTTCACACTCCTAGAACGGGAGATCATCATCTGAAACAGTTATCGGTTCCTGATTATTAGCAAACGGATCATCATACCCTTGTCCCGACATGCCGTTATTCGACATATTTTGCTGATTTTGGGCGTTGTACGACTGATTTGGTGTATTCGTATACCCCTGTTGTTGATAGCCGCTAGATTGATTACTAGGCGCGTTATTGGAGTTACTAGATTTTGGTTCTAAAAACTGAACAGAATCCGCTACGATTTCAGTCATAAAAACACGATTGCCGTCCTTGCCATCGAAGCTACTCGTCTGAATACGCCCTTCAATCCCTGTTAAACTACCTTTTCGTAAGAAGTTCGCTGTGTTTTCGGCTTGTTTACGCCATGTCACACAATTGATAAAGTCTGCTTCACGTTCACCTGCTTGATTCGTGAATGTACGATTGACTGCAAGTGTGAATCTGCAAACGGCAACTCCTGACTGCGTATATTTCAACTCGGGATCTTTTGTTAGGCGACCAACGCCAACCCATCTGTTAATCATTCGATTTCCTCCACTTCTATCTCAACCCACTCAAAATGCTTCATCATGTTTGTGTAGCCTGCATTACATATTGCATTTTTTCCAAACTTTTCAAAGGTTAATTCTTCCCACCTTTTCATCCAATGCTCCGCCACCTCTTTGTTTTTGTACCTGTCTGCCTTATGCAATTCATCGACTAATTCCAATTCGTCATTGTCAACGAAATACTGCGGTCTATCCGAGTCGTTAAACTCTTCTTTTAGTTGCAAAACCCAAGCTTGTTTAATCAATGAAATGCCCTCCTCGTGTCAATTCTCGTAAACAATCACCGCAAAAATCCCAGACGTACAATTTTTCTTGTTTGCCGCAGCGTTCGCATTTCTTTTTAGACTTGCTCACGCCGCCACCTCCCCGCCATTGACCCAGTTAACTAAAATATCGAGCGCTCCCTCTGGCGTTGTTTTTGTCACGCGCTGTAATTCCTTCAGCCAAAAGTTGAACTGCACCGAATACTGCTCCTCTTCAAACCTTTTGTACTGCCCCATGCAAATGAGTAACTTGTTTAAAATGTGCTGCATTACTCGTCACCGACTTTCTTTGCGTAAAGTTCAATGTTGTTTTCGTTCCACCAAAATTGATGTGCGCCGTTATGTTTTTTAACTCTCACCTCTCGGTAACAAGGGGATATTCCTTCGTAGATTGCGATTGCTCCGCTGATTTGGCTAATCACCACATCTCCCGGTTTAATTTCCGCCCATTTGCGCTGTTCTTTTTCATGTGCGATTTCTTCGGCTGTTGCGTGTCTGACAATCCTTAGTGGTGGTTTTGGATTCCCTCCCGCATCTATTGCAATGCCATCTAAGTCGCCGCCTATGCTTCTCACTCCGATTTTCAGCACCTTGTGGACGGAGGCACCTCCGTTACTCCAACTCACATGAACCCAATCACCCTCTTTGTACTTTGGTTCGATTTCGTAGCCATTCACCAGTGCCGCTAACAATCTATCGGCGTTACAGCCATCTCCTTCCTCTTCATGCGTCCAATTTCTGAGCGCCCCCACTGCTTCGATCAGATTGTCCGGCGAAAACGTCCCTTTCTCCATTCTTTGTATAACGCCGAAATTTGAATGTACTTCCTTCATTTTCTCAATCGCATCCGCAACATATTGCGGGACTTTAATTTTTTCAGTCATTCCAAAATTCCCCTCTCTCTAACATTCCTAGTAATCTTCTGCATTGATTAACGTTGAATAACCCGATGTGCGCTTCTTTGCTAGACAATCCCATCTTTCTTTGTAGCCTGCTGTACACTGTGCTACGTCTCACGCCACCCTTTTTCCAAGCGGGGTCAATCTTCGCATGGCACATCATGCGTAAATTTCTGAGTTGCCCATCCGCTAACGTTCCGAGTGGCGTTCTTCCTTTGCCGTGAGTGCCGACTCTGGCGTCGCATGGCTCGCAAACGTACAAATTCGAACCGTAGCTTTTCCCGTAAAACTCGAATGAAGTCATAAACTTTGCGGGATTTTTGCAGTAAGGACACTCGACTTCTGTTGTTTTTGTAGTCATTCCTTTGACCTCCCATTTGTAAATCCGATGTAATAAAACCCAGCCGCATTAAGTGCTAAACCTAAAAGCACTACTGCTAGTTGTGATAAAGTCATTGATGACCCTCCTGTTTTTCGTACTCCTCAACGCTCATACCCATCGCCCTAGCCATCGCCTTTGCCTTTCGGTGGTTCGTTGCACGATTTAAACGACATTCCGAGTTGCCGATAATGCGCCACCAAGTTCTACCTTTGTCATCGAGCGCATATGCTATGTTGTCATCCTGAAACTCTTCTGGAGTAATATTGGACGTGTACCAAATCGGTTTATTCGCACGTTCACGACCATTTACAATCTGGAATATCCAATCTTTTTCATTTGGACTTAATCGCTGACTACTTAAAAAGTCATCCCAGATTAACAGATCCGCATCCATGCAAGCTCCCATAATTTCCGCAAAGGATTCTTCATTTTTAAAGTTCTGCGTGGCTTGCAATCTACTAAGCAAGTCTTTTTCCGCTATGAAAATGACTGCATAACCTTTTGATATTAATTCGTTGCCACCTGCTGCTGTTAGGTGGCTTTTGCCATTGCCTGTTTCCCCGAAAATAAATACACCTAATTTTCCACGTTCGTCGAAATTATCAATTGCGTTCCGAACCTCTTCGTAAGCTGATTCTGTGCCTGGTCTATTTTTGTAATTGGAAAACGTCATGTCCTTGATCTCGTCCATTGCGCTACTTAACTTCAACGTCTTGTTAATGCGTATACGTCGTTTAGCCGCATCTTGCTCACGTTTGAAGTCTTCTAACCTTTTAACTTCGCATGGACAAGCGCAATGGACCCATCGCATTTCGCCGTTAAACGGATGCTCAATTTGTGTTTGTGGTTTATCCTCGCCGCAATACTGACATTGGATTGGTTCCAATTCACTTGAAGAGTTGGACATTCCCGAACGGCTTAGAATTTCGCTCATTACGTTCTGCATTTGGCTCTCCCTCCTCGATTTCATAGTTTGGTGGTTTTGCGGGATTGTTTACTTTCTTCTCGCTTTTCACCTGCATAACCAATTGATCAAATCGTTCCCTTAACTTCGCGATTGATAAAACATTTTTCATCCAGAACGAATCTTGTTGCACCCAATCAATCAAGTAAACGATTTGTTCTTGTGTACGTTTATCTCGTTCCATCATCAAGCGCACATCGTTTGCCCAATTTTGTAAGTTAGGCTTTTTATGATCAGGATTGTTTTCTAAAATGCGTTGATAAAGACGATTTGCTAATTGAAAGTAAATTGAGTGCTCGTCGTAAACTTGTTTGCGACCCTTGTTTTTAGGTTCAGGTTTTTCTTGAAGGGTGCTTTCAATTTCTCCGACATACTCTTTATCTTCTTCTTTATCTTTATCTTCTTCTTTATATTGTCCCCTACACGTACCACGTATCGTCGACGTATCGTAAGAACCATTGACATCACTGGTTTCTTCACTTTCTAAAGGAGGTTCTTGCACCCCCTCTGGAAAACTGAACCCCCCTCCGTTTTCTCCGACCCTGCCAGTAGACTCTGAACTCTTGAACGTATCGTCTGACGTATCGTGTAACGTGTCGTAATACGATACGTAAATTTCACGAATCGACTGATTCTCAACTTGCTCCCCTACATAAGAAACCATTGAAATATCCTTAACTTCTTTCAGTTCAGATCTAACACAATCCAGCATCGGCTTTCCGCCGCGTCGAAGGTTGAATTTACCCCAGTTTTTAATTGCAATTTCTCTGGTATCCGGATTGTACTCAACGAGTCCGTGATGCCTTGTAAATCTGTCCAATAATGAATTAACAGTTTCCATTGAATAACCCATATCAAACGCCATTTGTTTTTTTGTGATTTGGTAAATCCCTATCTGCGTTGTGTTGGGGTTTGTTAGTAAATATAGAAAAAAGTATTTATCCTCCGGTGTCATTTCCTCGATAACTTTCGAGTCATTCCAAAATTCTGTATGAACCATTCTAAAAGTAGCCAAATGCAACCCCTCCTCTTTGTTGTCTATAAAAAGTTAGTTATGCTCAACCTTTTATTTCATCTAAAAATCTGCTCTTTTCAGCATCCATCATTGACCCGTTCCACTGTTGTTTCATTAGCGCATGTGATAGGTAAAGCTTCTCTTTCGCCCTAGTGACGCCTACGTAAGCCAAACGTCTTTCTTCTTCAATGTCACCGCGTCTTGATGGGAAAGTATCCTCAACTAACCCGACTAAGAACACCACATCAAATTCAAGTCCTTTAGAACCGTGCATCGTCATTAACTTCACTGCGTCTTTTTCTTCAATTAATTTTTCTTGGATGTCACGATACTTTAACCATTTTAGAAATGCTGGAAGGTCGTTCTCTTCGTTGAGTGTCGCCTTTGTTTTCTCCCATGACTGGATGTATTTAATACCTCTTTCAAGCGCTTCAATCCGATTTTCCAACCCTTGATTTCTGTAGCTATTAATCACACCAAGCGTTTCAGCTGTGTAGTAAATCAATTCGCTTACGGTTGTATTTTCAAGATACTTAGCCATTATTTTGGCGCCATATCCAAAAAACTCTTCCGACAAACGAAAATCCATATTCATGAAAACATTTAGTTCTGTCGTATCTCGCTTAATTGCTTCTAAACGTATTTTCTGTTGCTCCCTTTCTGTCAAGAAAGGTTTTGGATAGATAGTCGCACGTTTGAAGGCACGACCGTCTTTGTTGTTTATAATGACTTGCAGCCAAGAAACAATATGGAATATGTCACGATTTTTCATGATGTCGTCACGTCCAAGTGCAATATTTGGAACCTTGTTTCTTTCGAGTTCTTCCTGCATTCTCTTCAATTGCATGTTCGTTCGGGATAATACTGCAATTTTTTGGTAAGGCATTCCTGAACGATGCAATTCAGCTATTTTGTTTCTAACTTCTTCATATTCAGTTCGTTCGTCACCAGTAGTGAAAACAGTGACCGGTGAACCGTCCTTATGCGCAATCAACGTCTTTTCTGATTGATTTTCGTTATAGGCAATTAAATTATTCGCTGCCGCAATAATGTCCCTTGTGGATCTATAGTTATCTTCTAACTTCACAACCTCACAATCAGGATACTCATTAGGGAAGTTGAGAATATATTCAACCTTTGCCCCACGCCATCCGTAGATAGCTTGGAAATCGTCGCCAACAACGAATAAATTGTCTGCATTTAATAATCGAATCATTTCCATTTGGTCATCACTGCTATCCTGAAATTCGTCCACGAATACGTGGGAATACATTTGTTGGTAGTATTCGAGTGATTCAGGGTGTTTCTTCCAAAGTTCATTAACCGATTCGATTAACTTATCCAGATCAATTGCATTGTTTTGGCGCAAACGATACTTGTATTCATTAATCATTTTTGTGTTTTCATAGTCGGAAAAGTCGTTCGACTCGTAATCTTTATTGACCTTGTTAACAGTTGTTCTTCCGCCGAGTTCTTTAATGACCAATTCAAGGATGGATTTACGGTCTTCCTGGTCGTATATAGCGAAATTCTTATCTATACCTATCAAATGCCCCCAACGGCTTAGAACGCCTACTGCGAACGCATGGAAGGTGTTGCAAAACAATTTCTTTCCTTCTTTTTCTCCAACAAGACGGATGACGCGTTCTTTCATTTCTTTTCCTGCGAGCCTGGTAAACGTGAGGGCAAGCATGTTGCTTGTCCCTACACGATTATCAAAAAGGTGCGCAATGCGTCTTGTAAGTACCGTTGTTTTACCGCTTCCCGCACCAGCTAGACAAAGGATTGTTTTACTCTCAGAAGTGACTGCCTGTACTTGTCCATCGTTTAAACGATTAAGCAATTTTGTTTGCATCGCTTGCAGCTCCCTTCGATAAATCTTCAACATTCCAGCCGTCTGCGGAAAACTCATATTCGAGTGCTCCTGCTAAAATGATGTTGTCTACTTTATCTGTTAACTGATCCAGTCCGTTGATTAATAACTGGAAATTGTTTTTGTCTAAGTGATTCAGGTTGTCCATGATTAAGACGCGTAATTTCGGTTGTGCCTTGTCGATAATTGTCATCATCATTGCAGCTAAGAAAATCGTTTGTTGCCCTGTCGAAAGTGCGTCAAAGTTTACTTCGTGACCTTTTTCATTCACCCAACCAAACTCGAATACTTCTTTTCCTGTGTCGCTTTCCGTTTGGAAATACGGTACTTCATCGAACTTCATAAGCTTCAAATTTTCTTCGATTTGCGAACGAATCGGTTCTAAGATTTCTTTTACCAATTCACCCTGTACACCCTTCACTCCAAGTGCTTCGTTGAGTGTTTTCAATGCACTAGCCTTGTATTGCGCTTCATTGTTTTGAAGCGTGTTTTCATTCATTAAAATGAGTGTTTGTTTCGATTTATCTTTTTCATCAACTTGTTTTTTTAGTTCTTCGATTCTGGATCTCGTACCAATCACTTGTTTCTCCATAATGCTGATGTCGCCAATTGGTTCTGATTTCTCGTTTACTAATTTGTTCAATTCGACGTTCAATAGTTCGAGTTTGCTTTCTTTTCGCTCTTTCAACGAATCTCGCTTTTGGATTTCCGCTTCTTTTACTTTTATTTGTTGTGCTAATTCATCACGTTTTTCTTGTACTTTTTGTGCTTCTGAAAAGACGTTCATCTTGTTTTGTTCTGCTTCTTGGATTTTTGAATTCGTAACCTCTAGCGAAGCATTTGCCTGTCTCAACTTTTCTAGCAAGTCATCTAAGACGGCTTGGGCTTGTTCTTTCTTTTTGTCAACAAAACTATCGAATCCAGTAAAATCTTTGTTGCAAGTAATCATGTGACTGATTACGCAAGCACCTGTCATTTCTCCGACTTGTCGAAGTGCTCCGTCCAGCGTTTGAACATTTGCCTCAATATTCATGACTTGCTCTCGGATACCGTTTATAGCCCCTTTTTGCTCATTGGACGTTGCAGTAAGTCTTGCAATCTCTTCGTTAAATGGTTGGACTTGCGCATTCACATCAACTGGTAACGGCATTGATGCAGTGAGTGCTGCAACTTCTTTCGCCAACTCTTCCGTACTTGTATCAATTTCAGTACCTTCAACAAGTTCGATTTCTTTTTTCAGTTCTTCAATTCGATTCAATCTGTTGTCAATTGTTCGTTTCCTTTCTGTATCTGCCGCAATTTTCTTTTCAACCTCAATTAGATTGGTTTGTAATTCATCCAACTCTTTTTTGTTTGCAGCGATATCACGATCTGTTTCCGCTAACTGATTTTTCATGTCGGCCATTTGCCTAACGGCTCCCTGTGAGTCCGCTTGCTTACGTTTCCAATACGTTGATTCCTTCGCTACCCAATCCATCATGGATATCAATCCGTCATGAATACTTTGCGTTTCATGGTATTCTTTCAGTGCATCTTCAATAATTTTTTGAGCAATTTCATATTGTTCGATGTTATTTTCTTTTAACTCGACTGTCAGAACCTTATCTATTAAGTAAACTCCCAGACGTCCTTTGCCCCATGAGCTACTATCAATAGGAGAAAGGGAATAAATGAACTCTCTGCGTTTCGTGTCTGTTAATGATAAGAACTCGTTAAAATCTAGCATTACAGGAAAGTTTCCGATTTCTTCAAAGACACGTGCTTTCTTTTCCGTTGCCGTCCGTTCCCCTTTGCCTGGGGAAACACTTAATGATTCTGTCGTGCTCGTTTTAATTTCCCCAGTTTTAGAATTCATTTTCGTTTGACGTAAAAAGCTACGTGTAAACTCGAATCTGTCCGTTTTGAGTCCTACCGTCATTTCATCACCAGTTGCGAATTTAATTGTTTCAGCAGGTGTTTTACCTCGTCCCGGGACATTCCCCAGCATCGCTAAACCAATCGATTGCACACGCGTTGTTTTACCCGATCCATTCTTTCCGATGAAAATGTCTTTACCAGTAAGGGGCTGTGTTGCTGTTTGCCCCTTGATGTTTTCCATACGAATTTCTTTAATCATTAGAATTGCCCCCCTTCTTTACTAAATAGATTGGTAGAGGGTTCTGTAATCTCCACTGAGTCGTTTGCATTTTGGTTCATTGATTCAGTTGTTGTCGTTTGTGCGACTTCTTCATCATCTTTATCCGCAACGAAATCTACTTCGGTCGCTTCGACTGTTGATTCAATAACCTCAGCTTTCTCATTTCCGACAACGATTTCATCGCCGTTTTCTGCTTGTTCCGCAATATCAAGAAGTTCTTCGCGGTTAAAATCGTGCACATATCCAACGACCGGAACTCTTGCAAGCCCTCCTTGTATATCTACATAAGCAGCACTTGCCAATGCCGGATGTTTCGACATAACTAAGCGTTCGCAGATTGATTGAGCATTTCTTTCAGCAAATCTTTTCTTGTCAACAAACGTTTCAATCGCCTTCAAGATATCTTTGTTTTGAATATTGGCTGCAATTCCTAGCGACCCTTCTATCTTTAAGAAAACGGTATTTCGCTTATCCTCTTCGGTTAGCATTTGTTCCATGCAAACACGTCCCGCATCTTGGTTGTATCGAACTTTTTTCATCACATCCTGAATAAAATAAGCATTAATGTCGTACAGCAAGGTAGAACTTGTCACTACTAGATTTCCTGTCGGGCTATATCCAATTGCAATCTTTTTAACCCAAATCTTACTGATTGATCCCGACTCTACATCTATGACTGGAAACGGATTTACAACGATTTGACCATCGGGCAAAGTTAATTTTTCTGGTGTAATAATAGACAATCCGGCAATTTGATTTAATGTATTGAAGCCTTTAGCTGTCGTCATTGTTTTTCCTTGGATTGTTGCGATTTCGCCGTTTCTCTCACTTAAAGTAACTGCGCCTTTTACACTTCTGATTTGACCATTGGCAGTACGTTTAACGAATACCTCACCGTCACCTAGCACGGCAACATTTTGTCGTTTAAGAGCCTCAATTTCTTGCTTTGCTCTTTCTTGCAACTGTTGAACTTGTAATTCGTTTGTCATTTAAATTTCCCCCTCTAAAGTTTCGAATAAAATATTTGAATCGTCGTACTCTGCTTCAACCAACTGATCATGACTCGATGATTCTTTTTCGTAGTCCATATAATCAGCCGTCGGATAACCAGTCAGCATCGTCATTTCAACGTCTGAATGAATCATCTTCATCGTCCTCCTGACAGTCTTCACATAATGTTGGATAGCCTGGTGCATCATTTCCTGCAAAGTATTCTTCTGTCCAAGAACCGCACCCACCGCATAAAGCTCCTTCAATCATTAAATCTGCAATTTCACCCACGTGTGTTCCCTCCTTGTAATTTGAGGGGTTTCGTATTAAGATGAAGATGAATATATTTAACGAAACCCCAGAACTCGCTGCGCCAACAGCGGGTTTATTTTTTGTCATCGAGATTGATTTCTCTTAACTGCTCATAAACAATTCCAAGCGCGTGGTTAAGCGCCAATCGAGTTGCGTGTTTGCTTTCTTTGTCGATTTCATCGTCCAATGGATCGCTTTTAATGTTGTTGATTTCGTCAACCAATCTTTCGGCTACTTCCAACAAGGCTTGGTAAGCGATGTAGTTTTGATCCTCCATTTAACTCACCTCTTTCCAGTGGTACGTACTCATCCTGACCGATTACGTTCTCGATACCTTTTGCAAGGACACATCCCTTGAATGTCTTATCAACTTCTAAAACGTCTCCAGCTCGATACATCCCACAATCAAGAAACGGTGCTACGATTAAAATTGAATCGCCTGCCTTTACAGTCATCGTTTACACCTCGCTTGTCTGAAAAACTTCGAAATATACAGTCTTTCTTGCAACGTCAAACGGTTCCAAAGCTTCACCATGTCGCGATCACGACAAATGCCGTCCAAACAACTGCACCGATTAAAATACCGTAAAACCAAAGTCCGTCCGAAAGATTCAATCGCTCGTCCTCTTCCAATGGGAAGAAAAAACTGTTGATTTTGTTAATCATTCCATTCGCTCCTTTCTGATGGTCCTGAATCCCATCAAAGCGCCCCAGATATTAGGGGGAACATAATTCTTTAGGAGGAAATTATGCTCTGGGACACTTTGACGGGAGCCAAATGCTCCGTCATGTGTTATAATGTTTTTATAGGTGTATGAGTTAAGCCGATTGACGTGCCCGCGTTGATCGGTTTTTTTATTGTCTTAATATCAATTCCTGCTTGTTCCATCTTTCTCACAAATTTTGCTAGTTCTTCTTTTAACAGTTCCGATTCCGTCTTCATGATTGCCTCCTAAATTAGTAAGTGGATGAATCCTGCTACTGTATTTGCTACTGTTGTTAAAATCTCTGGGACTGCTGTTAATATTTCAGTACCATAAAGAAATGCGATTCCTAAATCCATAGCTTGTGTCGCTATCGTCCAATCCTTAAACATGCTTGTTGGTGGTTCTTTTCTTCCAGATTCAATTTTTGAAACGTCTGACTGATTAATGTTTAATTCACACGCTAGATCAGCTTGACTCATACCTTCTTTCATTCTGCAATGTTTTAAAAATGCTCCTAAACTCATTTCCTGTTCCCCTCTCCCCCAATATTCCAATTTGGAATAATGACTTGTTTATTCCGAATCGGAATAGGGATTCTTGTAGTCTCTTGATATACTAAGGTTGTAAGTGAGTGACCCCTCCTTACAACCTCGATATTGTAAGGGGCTTGCCCGCCCCTCCTCGAATTACTTAAGTGTTTTAACAACACTTTCCAATAGATTGATAATCTGTTCTAAATCCTCTTTAGTTGCGACGATTTCCGCGGCATTTACTTCTTCGCCTTCTGGACCATCCATTAGATAAATCGTCGCCAACTCTTCATCGATAACAGATGCCCCGATTTGAAATTCCTCGGTGATTAGTTCAAGTTTTTTAAGCATTAAGCTCCCAACCCTTCTGGATTAACCTTATGTGCGATTGCCATCTCTTTCACGATTGCTAGATAAATCTCTGTTAATCTTGCATCGTTTCCTATTACATCGAGTTTGTTAAATCCTTTAATTTTTGTTGGAGAAATAATTCCTCTTGCATGAGCTTCTTTTTTCAAGTTCTCCAAACGAACGTTCAGACGACACTTTGCTCGATTTTCTAGCATTTGATAACTATCGCTACGAACTTTTCGATATTGGTCTCCTCCGCCCAATGTCATTGCGATGCGATTCAGTATTGCGTTCGTTTTATTCTTCCAATCAGCATCGACTTTCAATGAAACGACTTCTGTAACTCTTTCTTGTTCCGCTTCCAGTTGATCCATGCGTACATCTTGCTGTTGCATTTTAATTTGCGTAGTTGCAACTGCTGTGAAGATTTGGTTAAACATTTGGAGTTCTGGACTTAGTTGTGATGCGTCGATTTGATTTCGTTTAACGTGACCCTCTAACTCTTCGATGTGTTGAATAACTTTATATCGAGTTTTCGCATCGTATTTTAAAGCTAGTTGCATTGCACCTTTTTTGCCGAAGGTGTAACAAGGTCTTTCTTGGTTATTTTTGTCACGATATGAGCCGAGGGAGAAAATTCCCCGGGCGATTTCTTCGCCCAACGCATCCATTTCTCTTCTAACGTCTTTCATTACATCTGCATGTCTTTTTTCTGTGACTTCCGCAACATCCAAGCTAGTCATTTTCACTTCATTTGTGATTAATTGATTCATAGTGTTACCCTCCTATATAAATGTTTTTTAAACTGCATTGAAATAACCTGTGTTGTTTTCCACCCAATCCAAATTGTTGTCGATCCATTCGAACAATCTATCTCTTGGGATTAAAACGCCAGCTTCACGAAGCACTGGGAAATCTGGTCTGCCCAACAATTCCGAAGCCTTCCAAGATTTAATGTGAAGAACTTCTTTAAGCATCGTCACTGTAAGCAAAGGTGGTAGTTCGTGTCCTCCGAAATCATTCCCAATCATCTTCTTCATTTCCTCTGCCAACATTGGTACAAGTGCTGCTGCTAATTTTTCGTAATCGAATTCCATAGTGAGCATTTTGTTCGCTCCTTTCTTTGTTTTGTGTCGTTCTATACAACTAGAATTAGTTTGATAACTTTTAACAGGTCGAACCTTTTTAACCCTTCGCACCCACTAATCAAAATTCAAAGTCATGGCGATTGGCTATTGCTGTCGCTCGCTCCGTTGAGGTCTTGGCGTAACTCCGCTCGTTTGAAAAGTGATTACTGAGTGCGAAAAGATGTTTTTTATACGACTTCTGTTGCTTCTTCATCATTAAGCGTATCGCTTAACTCATGCTCAAAAAAATCCCTAACATCTACTTCGAGAGCCTTTGCAATTTCCTGTAAGGATTCAACATTAGGGACTCTTCTACCGACTGAAATGCCGTAATACCAAGCGACCGTCTTCCCGCAACTTTCAGCAATATGGGTCTTAGTAACACCTTTACTGATTCTAATTTCTTCTATTTTCAAGTGTACTGGCTTCATGTTTTCACCCCTCCCAAGTAAGCGTAACGCTTAACTTGTTCCAAGTATAAACTAAGCGTTACGCATAAGTCAAGAGAAAAAATAAAATAAATAAGCGAATCGCACAATAAGTTAAACGTAACGCTTAAATCTGTTATATTAAATTTGAGGTGTTTATTATGGCTATAATAGGAAAGAGATTAAAGGAAGCCCGATCTGAGGCGCGATATACACAACTGGAAGCCGCTAAAGTATTAGGAATATCCAACGGTACTCTTTCTGGTTACGAAAGAAATTATCGTGATCCAGATACTGAAATTTTAAACAGAATGGCTAACCTTTACGATGTTTCAGTAGAGTGGCTCATGGGGCGTACCGAGGAAAAGAAAACCGATTGGAACTCAAAATTGCCAGAGTTAACTGAAAAAGAAGAGCGTGACATCGCGAAAGATTTAGAAGATATGTTGAGTAATTTAAATTCGAAAGACGGTTATGCTGCTTTTGACGGTCGATCTATGGATGATATGGATGAAGAAGATAAAGAGTTACTTATTGCATCACTAGAAAACTCATTACGACTAGCCAAAAGAATGGCGAAACAAAAATTTACACCGAAAAAATATAGAGATTAGCATAAAGGAGTGATCCCCTTGCCTAAAAATACGGCTATTAAAATGATTAAAGCGCATAATACGAATAATCCTTTTGAAATTGCTGCCGAAAGAGGTATTACACTCCTTTATGAACCACTTGGAGAAACTTTAGGCTATTATAATTGTTATAAGCGTATACAATTTATACATATTAATAATGTGTTAAACGAGCGATTGCAAAGATTTGTTTGTGCTCATGAGTTGGGGCATGCAATTTTGCACCGTGATTCCAACACATCATTTTTGAAAGCGAATACCTTTTACTCAATCGATAAACTTGAAGTTGAAGCGAATTCTTTTGCTGTAGAATTGCTAATTCCAGATGAGATTATCTATCAATATAACGACAGTAACTTATCTATTAATGAAGTAGCAGGAATTTACGGCATACCGAAGGAGGTTGTTCACCTTAAAAAAATCTGAACCTTCATTGGTTTGTTTTTTTACAGAAAAATTAGGTACATAGAATTAAGTTAACTTAGTGAGACTAATTCCACAGGAGGAGATTCATAATATGAAAAAACTATTAGCCGCCCTAACCGCTGTAACATTAAGTTTCGCTCTAGTTGGATGTAATGGTACGAAACCAAAGGAAAATGATGTTCCAACGAAAAAAGAACCGTCACAAGCTGAACAAAAAACTGTTTCAAATGATGAAAAAAAGAGTTCAAACGAAGATTTAGAGCAAGAGGAGGTCAGTGGAACATTAACTAAAGTTGGGCAAATTGCCAAAGAAGATCATTACACAGTAGAATTAATGAAAGCCAAAGAAGTGAATGAAGTAATCGACATCGCACCGTTGAAAGTCGTGGTTCAAAACCTCAAAATTTTAAAGGTTAGCGATATGACTGACGAAGCTAAAGAATCATTCTCAATGTATACAGATGAAATAATTGAAGACTCATTTACTTATATCCAGGTTAGTTATACTGCTGAAAACACTGAGGAAAAGAATATTGATTGGTTTAATCTAATGAATGTTGTAACAGATAAAGGACAACAAATCGATGCGAATGTAAGAGATTTCGTATTCAACGATGCTGATTTCAATTCTGCGTTTCTAGGTAAAGTGAAAAAAGAATTTGTAGATGGTCTTATATTAAAAGATTCAGATATTAGTAAAGTCAAATTGATTTTCGGTTATACCATGAACAGCGACGACTTCAGTAGAATCACTCCAGAACAACAAGTAGAATACAATTTGGATTAAATTATATAGGAGGGATTAAATGGGTTTATTTTTATCAATCGTCGGTTTTTTAATGGTTCCGTTTGCAATTGTGTGGTTAATCTTCAACTTTGTTAAAAAGAAACAGAAATTACTCCCCTCTTTATCCATCGTCGCAGGTATTATTATTTGTTTATCAGGCTTGTGGATAGTCGGATTAAATGTAACACCTGAAGAACTTGCCGAACTCGAACGAACAAAACAAGAAAGAGTTGACGCTAAATTAGAAGCCGAAAGACTTGAAAAAGAAGAATTGGAGAAAAAAGAACAAGCTGAGATAGAAAGGAAAAAAGACGAGCAAGAACGGATAAAAGAAATGGAAAAGCAAACAGAAATTGAGGAAGCCAATCAAAATGAAAAGAAAAAACTAGAGGAAAAAGAAAAAGAGTTAAATGAACGTGAACGAGCATTAAAGAAACGCGAACAAGAAGAAACAGAAAAGAAAAAAGAAGAAAAAGTTCAAAAAAATGTGGTAAAAACACTTGCAGATATTAGCGACGAAGAAGCTAATACTCTTTACACGGTTATCTTATCAATTATTTTGGGCAGTGATGGAAGAATAAGTGATGTAAGGCCGGATTCCGACGATGACTGGAGTAATACTAATATCTACGTGAGTAACGAATGGCATTCTTTAAGTAAAGAGGAACAGAAAACTGTATCTGATACACTTGGAGGGGAAATTCGAGATACTATTATTGATGTAGGGTTATCTGACGAACCAAAAATAAATTTTATTGATGAAGATGGCAAGGTGGTAGCTTACTCAACCGTAGACGAATCATTTTAATTGAACAAGTAAATTATTTTGGTGGAACCGCCCTTTCTGGGCTTTTCTTTCAACCTAAAAAAGAACATACATTCCTTAAGGAGGTGAGATAGCAAAAGCTTTTAAATATACGAGGAGGGATTGCATGAAATGCAAACAGTTAAAAAGTGGCGTTTGGGAATGTGTGGCTGATGGACCACGAGATTCAGTAACAAATAAAAGAAATCAAATCCGCAGACGCGGAAAAGGAAGGAAGGTTGCTGAACAAAAAGTAAAGGATGAAATTGATAAGCAGAAAAATCACGGGGTAAGTAGTAAAATCAATAAAAATGTTACATTCGAACAAGTAGCGTGGGAGTGGCACGGAGTATATGCATTGACAGGGGTTAAGGACAGCACGATTAGAAACCGCCGATCTTCTATTAGGGTGATGTTGAGGTATATCGCTAAAATCAACATGGCTACCATCGACACGCGTCAGCTGCAAATGATGTTTGTCGACTTATTTAATAAAGAAAACTCGCGATCGTTAATGGATAATGCCAAAGTAACCGCAAACGCTATATTTCAATATGCAGTCGAGCACAAATTAAGAATTGATAACCCTGTACCGGGGGTCGTTATCCCTAAAAAGCAGTTGACTGTTGAGGATATAGAAAACACGACAGTTGAAGAAAAGTTTTTTGAACGATATGAATTAGAGGAGTTCCTGCAAAAAACGCTAACAGATGGACTACAATTCGATAAAGAGTGGTTTTATCTGCTTGCGTTTACCGGGATGCGCGTTGGCGAGTTATGTGCGCTAAAGTGGACGGATATCAACTTTGAGGAAAATACAATAAGAATCACAAAGACAATGGACATGCCCGACCACAACATGCGTAAATTTAAAGTCACGCCACCTAAGACAAGAGCGTCGATTCGAACGATTGAGGTGGACGAGGATATTATCACGATGCTTAGATCGATGAAGATTTTACAAAACAAAATCAAGTTAAGTAAACGGAAGGGGATGGAGGATTATCACGATGGCAATTTTGTGTTTTGTCGTGACAACGGATACCCTTATGCAAGTCGATTCATTTACGATCGGATCATCAGACTTATTAAAAAGACGAGCATCAAAAAGATTGAGGGTCCACATATCTTGCGTCATACGCATGTCACAATGCTCACAGAAGCTGGCGTCGATTTAAAAACCATTATGGATCGAGTGGGTCACGAAGACTCTAAAACGACCATGGACATCTATACGCATGTAACAGAAAAAATGAAAGAAGATGCCACCAAGAAAATAAAAAATCGGTATGGGGACATCCTGAAATTGACTGTACCAAAGGGAAATGTGATAGAAATGTGATATTTATTCATTTCTATCACATACAGCCCTCTATAAACGTTGATATAACAACACTTCATAGGTTATTTATCCATTATGGCGCTTGTACATCCAAAGTAGTCCTGATTTCAATAATCTTGCAATTCTTCCAGTCACTGTACGATCTGCTAAATAAGCAAAACCTTGTTTTTTCCCTAGTGACCCTAGGAAACCTTTTAACTTAATTTCCGGTAATTCCTCTGGCAATTGCTCGTCATTCCAAACATGACGTAAAACTTTGACGATTTGCTCGGCTTGAACTTCCGCAACTTGTGCACTTGGTGCATACGGTAAGTCAGCGCAATCTCCCACGACATAAACATTTTCATGCGCTGGTAATTGGTGGTATCTATTTAACACGAGTCTACCTGAATTACCTTTTTCTGTATCAATATTTTGCACAACTTTAACTGGACGAATTCCCGCAGTCCAAACAACTGCATCGACAGAAATCGTCTCTTCATGATTATGAAGTTTATCTGCTTCTACTTTTGTAATATTTGATTCAGCAACGACTTCTACATCATGCTCATCAAACCAACCTTTTACATAATTACTTAAACGTTCTGGGAAGTCTCTTAAAATACGAGGACTTCTATCGAATAATTTAATTTTTAAATCGGGTCTACTTTCACGAAGTTCACTTGCTAACTCGATGCCGCTTAAACCAGCACCAACAATCCCCACCGTTGCGCCACTTCCTAAACCGAGAAGTTTTTCATACGTAATACGTGATTTTCCAATTGTTTGGATACTGTATGTATGCTCTGCCGCACCAGGTACATTATGGTAATTATCGCTGCATCCTAATCCAATAACGAGTTCATCATATTCAACTTGCTGGCCATCTTCCAAATAGACACATCGCTCATCCGTTGAAATTTCAATAACTTCTCCGCCAATTACTGTTAATTGGTCATGCTCCGGAAGTGGTACACGTACTACACTGTCAGATGCCGTTCCTGCTGCTAATGCATAGAATTCTGTTTTCAAACTATGAAATGGTGTTCTGTCGATTAATGTGATTTGAATATCCGCTGGTAAATCTTTCGTCAGAAGACGTAATAAAATACGCATATTTCCGTATCCAGCACCTAATAAGACAAGTTTTCTCATTGGTTTAAAACCCCTTTTTTTCACAATTTCCGTTATTTACTCTTTTTCATTGTAACAGTTTGTGACAACTTTCACAATAAGACTTAGAAATTGACCTTTTTTTAAAAAAAGAGTAGGATTTCTTATTAGTGAGGTGAGTGTGTTATGAATCCAATCGTTGAATTTTGCATGACCAATCTTGCAAATGGTTCACATAAAACATTAGAGATTTTAGAAAAAGATCCAAATCTTGATGTATTAGAATATGGTTGTTTAAGTTATTGTACAGTTTGTTCTGATGCACTTTATGCGCTCGTAAACGGGGATGTTGTCGAAGCCGACACACCTGAAGAGTTAACAGAAGCCATTTATCAATATATCGAGGAAAACCCTTTATTTTAAATAATCAAATATGAAAAAGCTATTCAGAAAATCGCTTCCGAATAGCTTTTTCATATTTAATGTAATTCGGCTAAATTTGATAATAAATAATTTGGTTGACGTTCTTTTTCACGCACTTCTTCACTTGAAGTGACGCCCCCATTAACATGAATCGTCGTAATGCCATAGCGAATGCCTGCAAGAATATCTGTATCATAATTATCTCCAATTAATACCATATCCTTCTTCTCACAACCGCTTTTTTCTCGAATATAATCAAGCATATACGCTTCTGGTTTCCCCATAAAGATTGGAGATACGCCTGTTGAAAACTCTACCAATTTCACGAAAGATCCAGCACCAGGTACAAGCCCACGTTCTGTCGGAATTGCTTTATCGCCATTTGTTGCGATAAATTTAGCACCACCGCGAATTGCTAAACAAGCCTGCGCCAATTTTTCATATGTAATATCTCGGTCAATCCCCATCACTACTAAATCTGGAGACGTTTCGACTTGCTGAATCCCTTCCGCTTCAAGCGCCGCTGCTAATCCCGCTTCACCAATCATTTGAACGGTTTTTCCGGGTAAATTTTCACGACAATAATGAGCTGCTACGAGCGCTGAAGTAACAACATATTCTAATTTCGTTCGGATACCAAACCCAGCTAATTTCTCCACCACTTGTTCAGGTGTTGCAGATGAATTATTCGTAATATAATAAGGTTCGATACTGTTTTCTTGCAATTTTGCAATCAATTCCACCGCTGCTTGTACAGGTTCTGTTCCATGATACACTGTGCCATCTAAATCAAAACAATAAGCTGTAAACGCCTCCATCATTGTTCATCCGCCGGTAAAAATGCTGATACTGGTCCAAGTTCATTTTCCAAATAATGACGAACTTTTTCAGGGAATAAACTTAAGGATTCGTATGACGCGTCTAATGTTGCTATAATCGCATTTGTATCCACTGAAACAAATTCACGCACAATCATTTGGCGTAATTCAATCACTTGTTTAATTGGTGTTACCATTTCTGCAGTAATCACTTTCTCATCGTCCATAATATCAATAATATCTTCATAGCTTCCCGGATCACGCATAATAAAACCATCAATCATCGTATTTCCAACATCAATCATTGCTTCAATAATATCGTGAGAAAGTCTTGTGAGCGCTAATGAATGAATCAAGTCTTCATTCCACACGGCTTCTTTTTTATAAAGCGCCAACAATTCTTCAATATGAACAAGCGCTTTTTCAATTTGATTTCGGTCGACAAAATACATCGGACTGCCCCCTCGTAACTTTATGTTTTCTTATTTATCTTATCATAAATTTTCAATTACCTGTATAAGGTCTCTTAAAAACAAAAAACCCGAGCCATCATCCGCCCAGGTTTCCATCCATCCATTCACTTCTTCATTTTCTTCAAAATAAAGTGTGCACAACCAAAATTACAGTACTCGTATAAATAATCTTCCACTGTACTAATTTTCGTTTCATAAGTTGCTTTCGGATTGCGGTCTTCGAAAAATCCTTTTAAGCGCAATTGACCGTAACCCCAATCCCCTAGAATATAATCATATTTTGACAACACTTCACTATAACGTTCTAGTAAAGGCTCTTCTTGATAACCTTCGCGGAAATCTTTTATCACTTCATACTTTTCATTTTCAAGTACGATCATTTCTTCACCACCAACCATTCAATCTTTAATTTTACGTGATTTAGCTAACGTAAATGTACCATATTTGGTGATCATCCGCCATATTTGCTTGTCTTTATTGTCGAGTAAAAGGCTGTAAATATTGTCTTTAATCGACAAGATTTACAGCCTTTAAACAAATTTTGCATTGTGTACAGATAATTACTTTGCTTTTTTGGATTTCATGACAGCATTCGCGATGCTTGCGGCCAATCCTCCCCAAATAACGAGGATTCCAACAATCATCATTGCAATTGCGCTACCACTCATATTGAATCCCCCTCCCTACTCCTCATAATTTGTCGTATTTCTTTTCCATTTTGTTGAGGTGAAAATGATTGCTAAGACAAGTGCTGCAATTGCGACACCCCAACCACCGTATAAAATAAAGGTATTTGAATATCCTTCATAGTTTCCGGAATCTGTTTCATGCAATCTTAATAGATTTGTGCGCAGTAATCCAAACATCATATAACCAAGCACAAGTGGCGTCACGAAAGTCAGACAAATTTTCCACCATAAACCTGCACGAATATCAGAAATTGCATTTGCGTGATTCTGGAATACATCTAGCTTTCTAAAGAACCAAGCGATTAGAATAACTTCAATTAAACCGATTGCGGCAACACCAAATTGGTTGATGAAATAGTCTGCTGCGTCTAAGAAATATAATCCGCCTCTCGTAGCAAAAATTGTCGCAACAAGTGTAGCAGTTCCAACACCAATAACTACCGACTTATTTCTCGAAATATTAAATTTATCGGAGATTCCAGCAATATATGTTTCACAAATTGAAACAAGTGATGTAATTCCTGCTAACACAAGTGATAAGAAGAATAATGCACCGAATAAGCCATTCATTCCCGGCATCTGACTAACAATTTCTGGGAATACGACAAATGCGAGACCTACCCCTGCATCTGCTACCTCGTCGACTGGTACATTCGCTTGTGTTGCCATGAAACCAAGTGCAGCGAATACTCCAAATCCTGCAAGTAATTCAAAACCTGAGTTTGCGAAACCTGTAATAAATGCGTTATTTGTAATATCTGATTTCTTTGGTAGATAACTAGAATACGTAATCATAATGGCAAATGCGATGGATAAACTAAAGAAAATATGTCCATAAGCTGCTACCCATACAGTCGGATTCGCCAGTTTTGATAAATCAGGCTTAAATAATGCTTCTAGTCCAAGAGCTGCACCGTCAAGTGTTAATGCCCGAATAACAACAAGTACAAAGACGACAATTAATGTCGGGATAAAAATTCGGTTTGCGAGTTCAATTCCGCGTTTAACGCCACTAAATAAAATAATAAATGCGATTAACCAAACAACTAATAATGGAATTAAAACACCTGGAACATAGCCGCCGAATTCTCCCGGCGTATCCGCCAACTGTAAAACATCACCGAATAAAAATCCGCCTGGATCGTCCCCCCAAGATAATTTAAATGAATAAAACGTATACTTAATTGCCCATGCGATAATGACAGAGTAATAGGTCGAAATAACGAATGAAACGAAAACGCCCCACCAACCAAGCCATTCCGCTTTTTTGCCAGCCATTCTAAAAAATGATAATGGTGCTGAACCACGATACTTATGACCAATCGTAAATTCCATAATTAAAATCGGAATTCCAGCCGTTAATAATGCGAATAGATAAGGGATAAAGAACGCGCCCCCACCATTTTCATATGCGACATACGGAAACCTCCAAATATTTCCGAGTCCAACAGCAGACCCCACCGCAGCCATAATAAACCCTGCCCGTGTCCCCCATTGTGATCGTTCTGACATAGCCTTCTCCTCCTTTTCCTTTTGATTTTAAATTTAATAGAAAATTCAAAAACTACCGTCAAATTAATTATATAGCTCTAGTTTAATATTGTCAAAACATTTTTAAAATATAAATTATTCTTCCCAAAACAAAAAAGCATTTAGAAAGTATGTGACTCACTTTCTAAATGCTTCTCTATGATTCATTTCAATCATTAACTTAATTGATTGACTGGTAATTTTTCGCCTCTTGCACGCATCGTCCATACTGAAAATAGAACGATTAAAATAACAATGACTACTAATAAACCGAACCAAACAGATCCAGTAATACCTAATACAAGATAACCAACTGTTGCGACAGCTGCACTCATTAAAGCATACGGTAACTGCGTCGCTACGTGGTCGATATGGTTACATCCCGCACCAGTTGCCGATAAAATCGTCGTATCTGAAATTGGTGAACAATGATCGCCAAAAACTGCTCCCGCAAGAACTGCTGCTAAAGCTGGCAGTAACATTTCTGGCGCTGCTTCTAACATAACTTTCCCAGCGATTGGTAATAAAATACCAAATGAGCCCCATGAAGTTCCTGTTGCAAAAGCCATAAATCCTGCCAATACAAACATAATAACTGGTAAAAATGCAATTGAAATATTCGCTTTTAAAACCGTGTCAGATAAAAATTGACCTGTATCCAATTTATCGATTAAATCAGATAATCCCCATGCAAAGATTAAAATCAGTACAGCAGGTAACATCGCTTTTAATCCGCTCACAAATGCTTTCCCCATCAATGCAACACTTGCAGCCTCATTCTCTTTTAATTGCGTCGTATATAAAACAGCCGCTAGAATTGTACCAATACCTCCTCCAACAACTAAAGAAAATGGTACATTCGTATTTTCAAAAATAGACCAGATCGTTACATCAACACCGTCCGCAATACTTGCACGTGTTCCTGTTACAACCATCATTGCTAAAGTTACTACAATTAACGTCACAATCGGTCCAACTAAATCACGTACTTTTCCATAAGCGTGAGTCGGGAAATCTTCTTTTAATTGACCTGGAATTTCTTTATTTGGATCAAATAATCGTCCTTCTTTTTCCGCTAAATCTTCATGCTTTTTCATTTCGAAAAAGTCGATATTTGTCCAAGCAAAGAAGAACACCATTGCTAATGTTGCCACAACATAAAAGTTCATTGGTGCCATTAAAACAAACGCTGATAATGGTGAATAACTAATCGCCGTTGCACCTGTGAACATAATCCCAAGTAAACCGATTAAATAAGCACCCCAACTCGAAATTGGCGATACAACACAAATCGGTGCAGAAGTTGAGTCAATGAAATAAGCCAATTTCGCACGTGATACTTTATGTCGGTCTGTAATCGGTCTTGAAATTTGACCGACTGCTAGCGAGTTAAAATAGTCATCTACAAAAATCGCAATCCCAAGTGCGACTGTTAATAGTTTAGCGCCGCGCTTTGTTTTCACGCGCTGAATCGCCCAGTCTGCAAAAGCACGACTTCCGCCCGATAAACTGACAAATGCTGTAATGACTCCCAGCAATAAAATGAATAAAATGATATTAATATTATCTGAGTTAAGTGCTCCGTCTCCCCAACTCCAAAATGTAACTGTCATCGATTCCCATAATTCTACCAATGTTTTTCCTGGTGAAAAAGCTGCAACAATTAATGCGCCTGATACGACCCCTGTCCCTAGCGACAATAATACGCGTCTTGTTAACAAGACCATAAGAATCGCTAAAATCGGTGGGATAATCGATACCCAAGTTCCAATCATCTATAATTCCTCCAATTTGATAGGTAGGTTTTTAGGCAATCAAAAAGCCGGTTCCCACATCACTGTGAAATGGGAACCGGCTTTCTCTACTTTTCGTCTGTTTGATAAATTTATCGCACGTCCGATTTGTAGCTCATCATACATTGGTTTGTATGACAGTGTTATTCTTGTTCAAAATAACCCCAACTTAATGACTTTGACCCTTTCATTAAATTTCGGCAAAACTTCCTTTCAAACATGATCATCGTTGTCACACTTCCATGTCCTACTCTTCAGTAATGCAGCCTCTACCCTATCGCTATTTTCTTTATGTTTGTAGTATAGCAAAATAATTCCTTCATTTCAAGATGCTGTTCGTTTGCCAAGTTTTACGGATCTAGATTTTCTTTTAACGGCACTTCAATATTTGGTGTCACACCGCCTTCTCCCGAACTAAAAACTTGTGGGACAGGACCTTGAACAAGACCAATCGCAACAGGTATTGTTTGCTCAATATAAGAAGTTTTTGTCGCAAGTGGAACGATAATTTTCACTTGTACTTTTAAAACAATATTTACTTCTACATACGCATTATTAATCCCAAATTCTTTAATAAAAGGAACGACATTTGCTTGTGCATCGCCAATAATATGAAAACGGATTGGAATTTTCGGACCTAAATTTCCAAGTAAAGGCATATTGGTTACTTGCCCAAGCGGAACAAAAAAAACAACGCCGCCTTGCGCTTGCATTTGTGTCGGGTCATAATCAATCTCGTCCTCTAATGGCAATATATCAATATTCCCTTTTTCAATCTCATCTAAGTTTTCATCTACCGTTGTTCGTACATCTGCTAGAATTCGATTAATCACTTCTGTATTGTATTTCACTGTCACTTGATCGGAATTTTCTGTTGGGACATGCTGAATAACATCATTGACATCAAGTACATTGGAAATACGCTCCGTAATCGCTTCACTAATGACATGAGAGGCAATTTTTTCTGTCTGTACTTCCGCATATTGTAAATAAATTGGCGTTAGTCTTTGATTGACTGTATAGAAAAGGTAAATGACTGCTATGACAATCGATACTAAAATAATAGGAAAAAAATTTCGCTTTCGACGAAAAGGCGCTCGTCGCTTAACCGGTTTTTGAAACTTCAAAACGACTCCTCCTGCATTAGTTTATGCTAAGAAAGAGTCGTTGATTCATCCAGACTTTGCCCGTACTTCATCATGACATCGCGAATGAGATCAGGCATATAATATTCTTTTTTTAATTCCTTAAATAAAGGGAAGAAAAAGCCAAATGTAAACATATCAAGTGTCGCAAGTGTATAAGTTTCATGCGGAACGACTTCACGGTTCCCAGCAAATAGCGCGCCTCTTGCATTCATATACAAACGTTCATGCAAAATTTCCCCCATTAACGTGCCTCGAAAACCGAGCCCTTTCACTTCAATATGCGCTAATTCTTGATCTAACGAATCATAATACACATCATATAATTCAGCCCCTGTTAATTCCATCGTGCAAACATTGATGGGATGTGGCAAAAGGCGATGCATATCCGCTTTGGTCACCCAACCTTTTTGGAGACCGCTTAAAAAGATGCCCGCGTTAAATAAAGCACAATCCGCATTTGTATAATCAATCAGCGCCCGTCCAAAATAAGAAGCCAATTCACTATGACCAAATAAATTTTGTTTTAATTCAACTGCACTGTAAAACGCTTTTTCTTCTAAAGCTTTCTTGCCTTGCTGAATTTTCATTTCAATCATTTGATTGTCTTCTGAAATAATCGGTAAAGTTTCTGAACGATAAAGTTTTGCCGTCTGGTGGACAATTTCACTCGTTTCAGTATTTAATTGAATCATTACATGCCCTACGAAGTCGCCAAATTTTCCAGTTGCGGCGAGCAAAGAATGATTCACTTTCTCTCCTTCTGGCAAGACATGATGCGTATGTGCGCCTAATATAACGTCAATATCCGTTTCTTCCGCCAATAAACGATCTTCTGGCAACCCTAAATGTGATAAACAAATAAGCAAATCCGTTTTTATCTTCCCTGCTTCTTCTTTTAATTGCTCGCGTGCAGGTAAGATTTTCCATCCTAATGCATTGTAAAACTGTTGATAATAAGCCGTTGCACCAATAATTCCAACAGTGCTTCCCGACGATGTTGTATACACTTTTGAAGCTTTTGCCCATTTCGGCATAACCCCATTTTCATGCCGAATATTGCCAACAACAACATCAAAATTCGCTTCATCATATAGCGAAGATAAAGCAGTTTTTGACATTGTAATGCCTTCATTATTTCCAATTGTGACAGCGTCATAGCCCGCTTCGTTTAATAATTCGATATTTCCTTTCCCTGTCGTCCCTTCCGTAAACGGGTTCGATCGGTCGACATGGTCGCCAATATCAAAAATAAAAACGGATTCACCTTTTTCTTCAAACTCCTGCCGTTTGGTTTGTAAAAAGCGATGAATTTGCGGCCAATATTCGAAATGGCTATGAATGTCATTTGTATGTAAAATATGAATCGTTTCTATCATCTACATTTACCCCCAAATTCCATCAACAATTGAACGAACACCTAGTAAAAGTAAAATCATACGAAGCGCTACAACAAGGGTTTTGGAATTCATTTTTTGATTTAAATATGCGCCAATTTTCGCGCCAATATAGGCCGCTGGAATGACAGGAATTGTATAAAGCCAAGGGACATTCCCTAGTGATATATGGGTTACCGAGTTTAAAATCGCGGATAAGAAAACCATAAACATCGATGTACCTACTGCAACATGTGGTGGGAATACAAATAGTAAAATCATCGCTGGAACAATGATAGAACCTCCACCAATCCCAAATAATCCAGATGCAAAACCAACACTGAATGTTAATAATAACGCAAACCAAATCGGATAACCATATGTATGAACATGTCCCATTTGATCAATAAATTTTCGCTTTGTGCCATGTTCAACAAACCATTTTACCGGTTTTAAATATTCTTTCACCAATAATAGTGTTGCTAAAATAATTAATAAAATACCGAAGTATAAATTAAAAGAAGATAGCGCCAAATTTTTATTCACAAATGCCCCTATAATCGTTCCCGGTGCACTGCCTGCGAAAAAGATTAGCCCACTTTTAAAATCGACCGTTTTCTTTTTCATAAAAAATAAAGTGGAACTAAGTCCAGTAAAAATCATCATAATGACGGATAAACCGACAACTATTTGTGGTGTAATCCCGTCAATCAATTCTAAATTAATCCCAATAAAAAGTGTTGCTGGAACTAAAATCACGCCGCCACCGAGGCCGACAAGCGCGCCAATAATCCCCGATGCCAAAGCAATCATGGCTAATATAAGGTACTCCAAAAATTACAACTCCCTCTCAAAAAAAGTCAATTGTTGTGCGGCAAGATTTTCATATTCAATCTCCATCTGCTGCTGAATTTGTTTCGCATTCTCCGCAGCGTGCTTGCCTGAATTATTATTAAAAATAACAAAGACTTTTTTACTTTGAGCTTTTAATTGTAAAATAATATTTTCAATTTCTTTCAGTTCTTCCGCATTATATTGATATAAATAACGGACAGTTCGCCATGTTTTATCGTCTCCAGAGGTATTGCGCCATCCATATATATTTCGTCCATGCAATCGAAATAAAACTTGATCATTTCGCGTCGCAATCGGCACAATCGGTACACTTCCTTCTCCAGCTTGCGGTTCATCGCAAACCGTATGGATGAAATTTAACTCACGTAAAAAGTCGATTGTTTTATTTTTGAATGGTGGCGAATACCATGACTGATGTCTAAATTCAATTGCCACATCAAAGTCTTTTAATTGTTCGCGAATATAACGAATTTCTTCAACATGCGGTTTTACACAATCAAACCAAGGTGGAAATTGGACAAGAACCATCGCTAATTTTCCAGCTTCTTGAAGTGGACGCATTGACTTTGTAAATGCCTCAAACATTTCTTCTTTCGTTTCAAAAGGGATTTCTCCCCGTGCATGTCCAGTCATTCCTTGATAGGCTTTCACAATAAACTGAAAATGATCAGGCGTTTCTTGAATCCATTTTCGAATATTCCGCTCTGGTTGAATCGCATAAAAAGTAGAATCAAGTTCTACCACTGGAAAATGTGCTGTATAATCTACTAATTTGTCTCTCGCTGTCGAATTTGCCCCCGCCAAATCAGGATGATCTCCCCATCCCGTCAACCCAATTTGTATCATCATCTCGCTCCCTTTTAATCGTTTCACTTCATTTATCGTAACATATTTTTGCGATTTTTTTAGCAGTATTGCTTGGATCACAGCCCTAACTGGATGAATCAAAATCCAGAGCCATCCTCTGCACTTTAGAGAATGATTGTTTTACCTTAGGGAATCACACGCATACTTTAGGCAATTAATATAAAACATTAGGCAATTTCTCATACTTTAATTAAAAAACAAATAAAAAAGCAAAGACCATTGATAAGCCTTTACTTTTTAAAAATGTCACTTACAAGAGGACTTTTTTACTGGATAATTTGTCAATTAGTTCAATTAACTCTGCCATTGTTTCAATTATAGAATGCGCGCTTGCTTTTTAGTCTTGCACGCGTTTTTTCCACCATCGACTCCTGTTCTATTTCACTTAATGAAAATATTTTTCTTCAAAAATAAAGTCGGTGTTCATGAACTTAAAGCGATAGGTAAAGCCAGTATTTAGCAGATAGGCTATTCATTGTTTAATCTTTCAACCACTGTAACAAACTGTTCACTTGACCCTTTTCTCCCATTCATATAACCCTATCTACTAGATACAAAGTCTATTACTCTATTAAAAGGAAGGTTACCAATGTTAAAATCTATAAAAACAAAAGTCATACTAATGGTTAGTGTACTTTTTCTTATAAGTATTCTCGTAATGACCTCGATTTCGAGTTTATTCGTACAAAAAGAAACGCAAAAAAGTATTATCGAGCAAAGTGATGCAATTGCAGATGAGATGAGTCAAACAGTTCAAAATTTCTTTACATTTCACGAAAGCACATTAATGCAGCTTAGTGATTCATACGAGACGTTAATAAATGGAGAAGTTGATCCAGAATATGCTTTTTTAGGTAAAAGCCTTTCTTCATTTTTAAATGTTCATGAGGATATTAACTATGTTTATTTTGCGACAGCAGGGCAACCAATGATGATTATTCCTGAATTTAGTTTTGGGGATGATTATGATGTTACAAAAGAATATTGGTATGAAGAAGCAATGGCAAATCCTGAAGAAGTTATTTGGACAAAGCCAAGTAAAGAGGAGACGACAGGAAACTACACGATTAGTGCCGTTAAAGCAGTTAAGCAAAACGAACAATATATTGGTGTCATTGGTGCTGCCATTCAAATGACAGCGATTGAAGATATGATGCGTAATACTGATCTCTCTTATAATGGTTATGCTGTCTTATTCAATGATGAAGGGATAGCGATGATTCACCCGGAAGTAGATGGTCAAAACTTAATGGATTTACCTTATGTAAAAGAAATGTATGACTATGATAGAAAAGGTGTCATTGAATATAGACGTGATGAACAAAATCGCGTCAATATCTTTTCTACGATTCCAGAATCTAACTGGAAAGTTTCCACGATTTATCAAAAATAAGATATGAATGAAATTGCAATGAAGTTAAGAACTTCTATGATGATTATGATGGGCATCATTATTGTGATTTTCTCAGCACTGCTCTACTTCGTCATTCGCCAGATGTTAAAACCAATCGATACATTAAAAACATTAATGACAGACGTTGCGAATGGAGATTTAACGGTTCGTGCACATTTCAAATCGAATGATGAAATTGGAGAGTTAGGCGAACATTTCAATATGATGACCAATGAAATGGGGAATTTAATTGGTGTTGTCAATACGGCAACATCTGATGTTCTGATCAATGCTGAAAGTTTAAGTGCAGTCGCGGAAGAAACAAATGCTTCCAGTGAAGAAGTTGCACATGCTATTGATGAAATTGCAGAAGGTGCTTCGAAATCTGCCGAAGAAGCTGAAATTGTTTCAGAACGTGCCGAATTACTCGGCGAACAAGTTGATTTAATGACCCATAAGTCTCATGAAATGAATGACATCGCCGTACAAGCTGGCGAAATGAATAAAAACGGACAAGAACAAATGATTGAATTGAAAGAGTCATTTGTCAGTTGGCATAATAATTTACAATCAATGGAAAATGTAATTCACACACTTGAATCTAAAGTAAATGCAATCGGCGGTGTGATGGAAACTATTACAGAAATTTCTGCTCAAACAAACTTACTTGCATTAAACGCAAGCATTGAAGCTGCACGTGCAGGGGAACATGGTAAAGGTTTTGCCGTTGTTGCAGAAGAAGTTAGAAAACTTGCAGAGCAATCTGCACAGTCTACGGAAGAAGTAAAAGTAACAGTTCAAGAATTACAAACTGAATCACAATTAGTCATTCAACAAATGAATGAAACGCGAGAAAACTTTGAACACCAAGAAGAAGTTGTTCAACATACAGAAAGTACGTTTAAAGATATTTCTACATTAATGTCGAATATGGAACATTCGATTGACGATATTACAACAGTCATTGAAAATGTTGCACAGCATAATTCAAGCGTTGCAAATACCATTCATCAAATGGCTGCAACTGCCCAAGAAACAGCAGCTGCATGTGAAGAAGTAAGTGCATCAACAGATGAACAGTTACGCACAATGGAGTCCGTAACAGATGCTGCAACAACATTAACAAGTTTAAGCGAAGAGTTAAACGAAGCGATTCAAAGGTTTCATGTGTAAGTGAATTGAACATAAAAGAAGCGATGAGAGAGTCTAACCTGACAAACTCATCGCCTTTTTTATTGTCACTAAGCGTCTGTACTTTCCACAAGCGCATGTGCTTCCCATTTTCGACTACGCCAACGGAAATAGAAAATACAAGCACGTAACCATTCATCCGCCGCAATCGCAAGCCAAATCCCAACTAATCCTAAATCTAAGATGAAAACAAGGAAATAACCTAATGGCAAACTCATCATCACCATCGAAATCCCACCAATCATCAGTGGATATTTAGCATCCCCCGAAGCACGAAGCGAGTTGACGAGCACAATATTAATAGATCGGCCCGTTTCTAGCAATAAAGCGAAGATTAATACTGTCGCCGCCATTTCAATAACCCTTGGATTATCTGTAAATAATCCCATTAGTTTCGTACGGAAAATGACAACGAGCGCAACCATCACGATTGTAATCCCTAGCGACCAACGAACACTTGCCCAAACACGTGCATATGCTTCGTCTTGACGATTCGCGCCAACTAATCTACCTACAATAATTGACGTCCCCATGCCAACTGCAATCGCAAATAAATACGTAAACATCGAAATATTATTTGCATATTGTCGCGCCGCCAATGCTTCCGAACCAAGATAAGTAATATAAAATAAAAAGACTAACTGACAACCTTGATACATTACTTGTTCAAATGCAGACGGGACACCGATTTTCAAGATTTTCATAATATAATCTTTAGATAATGAAAAATAATAATTGATCTTTATATCCATCTGTAACACACGATATAAAATCACAAAGAAAACGATAAGTGCCAGGAAACGACTTCCTACTGATGAAATTGCCGCCCCTTGTACGCCAAGTGCTGGTGCACCAAACTTACCAAATATCAAAATATAGTTTCCGATAATATGAATAACGTTCATACCTAATGACACAAACATTGCTTCTTTCGTGCATCCATGAACACGAATAATCGCCGCTAACGAGTTAATGATTGCTTGTAAGAAAATCGCGCCACCGACAATGCCCAAATACTTCGTTGCATACTGGAGAACTTCTCCTTCCAAATTCATCGCAATCATCATTTGTTTAGAGAATATTAAAAATAATACGCTAATCAGTATACCAACAAGTAAATTTAACGTAACGGCTAAAGCTGAAATTTTCGCCGCTTCCTTATATCTCTTCGATCCCAAATATTGTGCAACAACGATGGCCGCACCATTTCCGACGACTTCAAGCACTAAAATCGCAATCGTTAAATATTGGTTTGCCGCCCCAACTCCAGATACTGCATTGTCCGACAATGCACTTAACATAAACGTATCGGCAATCCCCATAAACATAAATAAAAATACTTCTAAAAAAATCGGCCAAGTTAATTGAAATAGCCGTAATTCTTCTTTAACAGTCGCGATTCTCTCTCCCAATCTAAATCCCCCATTCTCCCTTAACGAAAAAACTGCCCACTACCTTTAAGTGGCAGTGGCGCAGTAAACATTCAAAAAAGTTTGATGCAAAATGCAAAATGCAAATTTCAATTTATTATACAGCAACTTTTATTTAAAACCTATTTAAAATAACTGATAGTAGAATTTTTTTCAATCAAACTGGTGGCGCTGACTTTCTTCCCCTGAAAAACATATACGTCATCGCCCCTAAAATAATGACATAGCCAATTAAACTATACATATCTGGCCCTTCCCCGAAAAATGTAAAGCTTAAAACCGTTGTAAAGATGACTGTTGAATACGTGAAAATCGAAATATCACGTGCCGGTGCAAATTTATAAGCGAGCGTGATACCAAATTGCCCGACTGTCGCAAATAAACCTGCAAGGAGTAAGTAGACCAATTGCTTCATGGTCATCGGTTCATAAAACATAATTAAAAACGGCAATAATACAACCGTTGAAAAGAATGAAAAATAAAAGACAACTGTATAAAACTTTTCACGACTTCCTAAAACTCTTAAAAACGTATAAGCTGCCGCCGCAAAAATTGCCGATAATACACCGATCAAATACGGAACAAAATCGACTGAAAATGATGGCTTCACAATAAATAACATTCCAATAAACGCGAGCACAATCGTCACCATTTGAAAGGGCAGTACGCGTTCTTTTAAAAAGATTGCAGAGAAAATAATGACCAAAAATGGACTCATTTTATTTAACATATCTGCATCTGATAAGACAAGATGATCAATTGCGTAAAACAAGAAAATAATCCCAAGCGTCCCAAAAATCGAGCGCCATAATAAAAGTGCTTGGTTTTCCCGTTTACCAAATAAGCTTTCTTTATAATACATCACAAAACCAAATGCGATAATTGCAGAAATTAAATTTCGAAAAAACGTCTTTTGAATCGCCGGTAAATCTCCCGAAAGTTTGACAAAAAGCGTCATGATCGCAAATCCAACCGATGATATTAACATTAATAAAATGCCTTTAACAAGATTACTCATGATTTTTCACCTCTAAACTTCTAAAATTCGACACATTATTTAAGTATCCACCACTTCCCCTTTGAGTTCAAGTAGAGCGTCTTTTATGTAAACAAAAAAGCCATCAGATTATTTTCTGACAGCCCTTCATTTTTTAAAAGAAAATTAAAAGTAGTGTACCGACAATAAAACAGTAATACGTGAAATAAACGAGCTTCCCTTTTTTCATGATTCCCATAAACCATCTCATCGCAAAATAAGTCATCACCATTGTTGCGATAAAAGCGGCTGTGTAAGGCAATGCAAGATCAGCTTTATTTGGTTCATTAAGAAAATCAGTGAAACCAAGTATGACACCACCAAGACTGACTGGAATATACAACATAAACGAATAACGAAGCGCCGTATCTTGTTTCATCCCAACTGCTACAGACGAAATAATCGTTGCACCTGAACGACTAATCCCAGGTGCTAATGCTACAGCTTGTCCAAGTCCAACAATAATCGCATCTTTCATTGTAAGATCCTGTTCATCTTTCACACCTTTTATATTGCGAATGAACCATAACGCAATTCCTGTCGCAAAAAGCATAAATGCTATCGTCGTCATACTCACTTTATCTGCAATATAATCACTTAATAGAACCCCAAGAACTCCCGCAGGAATCGTTCCTATAATAATTAACAGAACGAAATTAAAATCACTTTTATACTGTTGTTCTTTCGTTTTTAAATATTGAATCGAATTGACAATCAACCTCATAATATCTTTTCTATAAATAAATAGAATCGCAAATAAGGATGCCGTATTTGTCAATATCGCAAAAGTAAATCCTTGTTCTCCTAAACCTAAAATCTCACTCGCAATCATCACATGCCCACTAGATGAGACTGGAATTGGTTCTGTAAATCCTTGTACTAGCCCAATGATAATCATTTTAATAATATATAAAATTGATGTTTCGTCCATTCTTTCCTCCTACAAACTTATAAATTCGCCAAAAAGATTATACCACATCAGAACTTACATAAGCTCATTTTCGTTTAATAACATCTACTCATAATAGCCAAAACATTGTTCTAGCAATATAATAAGAAATTGAGAAGACAATTAATGGTTTAATAAAACTTTTATTTTCTTTTTGATAAACTAAAATAATCGTCACGCCAAAAATAAGTGGCAACATAAAATAATAAAATATAAAATCATTAAAAATAAAATCGAAAAAGCCAATTATGAATTCCATTAAACAACACCTATTTTCATCCATTCCTTAACTTTAATTTACCATGAAATCCCACAACATAAATTGAATTTACAAAACTTTAACAATGAACAATCCGTATAAAGAAATAGAAATTCCTTTCAATTCGATACCTTGATTTCTAAGCACTAAATTCTAGATGGAATGTACTGAATTTTTCTAGGCAAGCACTGAAAAGTAGTAGCATTGCACTGAATTTCCGGGGAATTCCACTGAATAGCGAAGATATAACGATACCTTGAATTCAAGGCGCTGAATTTATCCCGGAAAGCACTGAGAACCTTTGGGATTGCACTGAAAATCCCAAAGACCCGCCGTGAAAACCGTGTATCTAACTAAAAATCCCCCTGTTATCACAACAAAGGGATTTCCATTCTATTCTTCAGAATCTCGATAAGGATTAATATGCACAAGAACGTCTTTCACTTCTTTATGTTTATTAATTAATTGATGTTTTACATTTTTCCCGATGCGATGCCCTTCCTCTACGCTTAAAGAAGCATCTACACTGACTTTCACGTCGATAATAACATAATGACCGTGCGTTCTCGCATGCATTTGATCAACTTTCAATACACCTTCGATCCTTTCGATTGTCGTATTGAATTTCTGAGATTCTTCTTTCGATAACACTTGTTCCATCATCATCGTCGAAGAATCTTTCGCAAGTGAGTAACCAACTTTAATAACGATGAGTGACACAATAATTCCCGCAATTGCATCCGAATAAATTAAATAAGAAATATTAAATCGACTACCAATAATTGTCGCACCTACACCGATTAAAGCAGCGCCTGAAGACAAGGCATCTGAGCGGTGATGCCAAGCTTCACTAATGAGTGCAATACTATTAATTTTCTTCCCTAAACGATATTTATATTGGAATAATAACTCTTTAATAACGAGCGACACAAAAATCGCAATGAGTGCAATATTTCCAGGCACAGTAGGTGTTTCACCAAAAAATACTTTTGCAGACGATATCGCAATTTCTACCCCTACGACAATTAAAATTAACGCAACGATAATCGATGCGATACTTTCTGCTTTACCATGACCATAAGGATGTTCTTTGTCTGCTGGTTTCATCGCAATTCTAACTCCAAATAAAACCACAACAGATCCCACAATATCAGAAGCAGAGTGTGCCGCATCTGCTAGCAATGCTTTACTCCCTGATATAAACCCGACAACGCCTTTTAATATTGTTAAAAAGACATTCACAACAATGCCTAGCCATGTTGCAAATACGACTTGACGTTTATGATTTTCCATGACAATCCTCCTCCTTCTACGAGATTCCTTTAAGATTCTTTCCTTTAGGCAACAAAAAAACCTTTAACTGCTAAACACAGTTAAAGGTTTTTTTGCACAACATATTCATTATTGTATATATAAATCCGCATAGGAATCCCTCTTCTAATATGATGTGTAGAAATTATATCACTCCTGACGACGTTTTGCAAAAATAATGTTTCACCTATCGTATGTACATAACACGTCCATCATTAAATAATATGCATTTTTCCCGAATACTCATCGTTCACAAAATAAAAACCCCGTCATAAATATGCCTATGACGGGGAAATAAAATATTAACCTATTGAACCTTCCATCTCGAACTTAATCAAGCGGTTCATTTCTACTGCGTATTCCATCGGTAGTTCTTTTGTGAATG